>JASJDE010000125.1 GCA_030065195.1 Erythrobacter sp.
ATAACCCGTTCCACATGCTGTCCATCGTGTTCCTGTATGGTTCGGTGCTGCTGTTTGCCATGCACGGCGCCACCATCCTGGCGGTGAGCCGCTACGGTGGCGACCGGGAGCTGGAGCAGATCACCGACCGCGGCACGGCCTCCGAGCGCGCTGCCCTGTTCTGGCGCTGGACCATGGGCTTCAACGCCACCATGGAATCGATCCACCGTTGGGCCTGGTGGTTCGCCGTCCTGACGACCCTGACCGGCGGGATCGGTATCCTGCTGACGGGTACCGTGGTCGACAACTGGTATGTCTGGGCGCAAGAGCACTATTACGCTCCGACCCGGTAGGGCGTTTCCCTGACAGGCTTGGTTGGTGGATCGGCGCCGCCGGTCCGAGCCGCCCAACCGAGAGACCCGGCCCCGTGCAAGCGCGGCCGGGTTTTTCGTGGAAGCAGGATGCCTGTTTGGGAGATCAGCCAGGCGTTGCGCTGGAAATGTCTGTGGGAGTGGAGGCGGACATAGCCGAAAACCGAATTCTTCGGGTGACAAATCGATGGACCTTGTGACACTTTACCCCAATCTAGGACGGGGAACTGTGGTGATGCGAAGATCATTTATCGGAGGCCTGCTTGCGACTTTTGGTATTGGAAGTTCGCGAGCCGAAGAAGTCACGAAGTCCAATCCCCCCGTCCCGACTTGGCGACCATCGTTCACTCAACCGCTCGACATGGTTACGGATAGAGTGAGTTACTATTCGGAAAGGCAAGCTGACTTCGCTGTTCTCAAAAACGGCACATGCGTTATCCTTGATCCGGGCCGTTCCGACGCGAATGCGGAGGCAGACGCGAAGCAAGTACTGTCGAGCATATTGGGCTTTCATCCAGACATGAACCCCAGTCCGATGGACGACGGAAACATTCTGGTTCGCTACAATCATCCTGCGGTTAACGTTGTGCTCCAAGAGGTGGCCAAAACGCATTGGCAGGAGATTCAAGAACGACATCTCGACGGCCTAGCACCTGACGAGGTTCTGATTACGCCTTTGGGGCAAAACGTTTTCGACGACTTTGGCAAACAGGCTCTCTTGGGGCGAGCCTACATGTTCATGGATGCAATAGAACCGGAAATTGCGAACATATATCGGCGAAGCTAAACGTCTGAAACTGGTTCGCAACCGGATTGTCCGCATTTCTGCAGCCACGGTTGGGGATCAGTCATCGCGAACCAGCCTACCGCGCAGATCCATCAGGTGGAGCGGGAGCGACAGCGCCAGCAGGATCGCGACCCACCACCACTCCGCACCGATCAGAGCGGCGCGCAGGGCAAGGACGATGAAGGCGGCGGGCCCAAGCAGGCCGAGGATCCTCGAGAACCTCCATCCGCGCGACCGGAGCCATACGCCTTCGACGACAAGCACCGCGAGCACCAGGTCGGCGGCATGACCGCTGGCGAAAAATGCTTCGATCATGCTGGCCCTCCGATGGCGATCGGCCTGCTGCCCTCAGCCAAACGGGCCGTTGAGATCGACCACCGCCCAATTGAGTGCTCCCGCGAACGTTACCCATGCAAGATACGGCAGGAAAGCCACCGCCGACGTCCTGGAATAGCGCCCGCAATACCAGATCAAGGCGAGGATCGAGAGCCACAACAGCAGCACTTCGATGAACGCCCAATCGGGACGCTGGATGCGGAAGAAGATCATGCTCCAGGTGATATTGAGGAACGCATTGAGCGCGAACAGTCCGATAATCGTGTCCGAAACCTGCGAATTCGGTGCCGCGCGCCAAGCGGCGACGACCGCATAGGTGTTGAGCGCGTAGATCAGCGTCCAGCCCAACGGGAAGGCAACATCTGGGGGGTTCCAGCTTGGCTTGTCGAGGCTCTGGTACCAGGGCCCCAGGTCGGTGATCGTCGCGCCAAGGGCCGCAACGATGATGGCCGCAATCGCGGCGACAATCGCTGGCAGGATCCACGTCTTGCTCATGGCAGGGAGGCTAGCGCGTTGCAGCCCTCAGGCCAAGCAGGTGGGCAGTGTCTTTCAGGAAGATCTTCACATGCGCCATCGGCTTTTTGCGAACCAGCTTCTTGTTCATATAGGCCTGCCATGTGAGCTGCTGAACGTCCTTGTCGTCGCACATCGTCACAAACCGTTCGCGCCGTTTGTCGCTCGAATACCAGAAATACTGCATCATCCCGAGGATCCAGAAGACGCGTCCGTGTTCTTTCATGAAGCGGCTGCGCGCGCGTTTCAGGGCCTTGGCTTCCCCCGTCGCCAGGAATTGGCTTGCGGCCTCCGCGCTGAAACGTCCGCCCACCATGGCGTAATAGATGCCCTCACCCGAAGCCGGAGCAACGATTCCCGCGGCATCGCCTGCGACGATCACGTCGGCTCCATTGTCCCAGCGTTTGAGCGGTTTCAGGGGGATCGGCGCACCTTCGCGGCGGACAGTCTCGCAGCGCGACAGTTCGAGGTCGTTGCGCATTTCGGACACCGCTCCGCGCAACGAGAAGCCCTTGTTGGCGCTGCCTACCCCGATGCTGGCTGTCTCGCCATGCGGAAACACCCAAGCATAGAAATCGGGCGAGAGACGGCCCTGGTAAAAGACATCGCATCTCGAACCGTCGAATGCGTCGCTGTCCCGCTCCGGTGACTTGATGATCTCGTGATAGGCGAACACGCATTTGACCCGCTCGGCATCGGGCAGGCATTGCTTGGCCACGGCAGAGCGCGCGCCGTCCGCCCCGACGACCACCCGCGCGCGCACCCGTTCGATGGGAGCGCCGCGTCCGCGTCGGAATGTAACGATCGGATGCGCTTCGTCGTCGCGCTCGACCTTCTCGAACACTGCGGTCAATCGTTCCGCGCCCGACATCCGAGCGCGTTCGCGCAGCCATTCGTCGAATTCGTCGCGGTCGACCATGCCGACATAGCCGATCTCGCCCACCGGCATGTCGACCGATCGGCCCGAAGGCGCAATCATCCGGGCCGAACGGGCGCGGGCCACCAACAGGCTCTGCGGAATGTCGAAATCCTCGAGCATGCGCGGGGGCACGGCACCGCCGCAAGGCTTGATCCGTCCACCGCGTTCCATCAGCAAAACCGAATGGCCGGCCAGCGCCAAGTCAGTCGCGGCAGTGGCGCCAGCCGGCCCGCCGCCTACAACGACGGCATCGTATATTGTCTCGCTCATACCCGTACGACCTCCCGCTTGGGGGCATGTTGGCCCCGCCATGTCGCCTGCACCGCAAGCCCCGCCGCGATCACGAACAACGCGGCTTCGAGTGAAAAGATGATCTGGAACGCGCGGCCGTCATGACCAATTGCTCCGCGTGCGATATCGACCCCGACCGCTCCAAGCAGCCCGCCGAGGCCGAAAGCGATCGCCTGGCTCGCACCCCAAACGCCCATGCGCACGCCTTCGCGGGTTTTCTCTCCCGCGCCGGCGAGGCCCATCATCGAGCCGATCGCGGCAACCGCAAAGACGCCGTTGCCGAAACCGAGCACAAACACATTGGCCCCGATCGGCCAGCCCGGGCCGATCATCGCCGCCATTGCGAGCGAGGCGAGCGCCAATGCCGAAAGCAGGCAACCGCCAACGATCCACAAACGCAGGTTCGATGTCAGCTTGCCCTTGAACGCGCTCCCACCGACACCGGAAACGATCATGCCGAGGAGGATACCTCCCTGGTGCTGCCCGCCGAGCTGGGTCGATTGACCCGGAGTCATGTCGAAGACGAGGCCCGCAAACGGTTCGAGAATCAGGTCCTGCATGCTGAATGCGATCATCGAAACGAAGATGAAGATCGTGAAACGGCGCGCTGCCGTCTCATTCCATATCTCAGCAAGAGCCGCGCGAAAATCGGGTGCCGGTTCGTCCTTTTTGGTCTCCTCGAAGACTGCATGTCCAAGTTCGAGACGGAATACCGCAATCGCGGTGATCCCGATGGTCGCAATGGCTAGGACAGTCGCGACCTCGATCAGCCTCTCCGGCGAATAGGGTTCGAGAAAGCGGCCCACCGTGATCGCCGAAACGACGATGCCCGCAACCATCATGATCCATGTCGTCGCAGCCGCCGCAGCGCGGCGTTGCGGGGCGACGCCCGATGCAAGCAAGGCGAGCGCCGAAGTCCCTCCCATGCCAACGCCTACACCGATCAGAGTGTAGCCCAGCACGGCCAGCGCGACACCCGAGCCGAAATTGCCCGCCATTGTCGGCGTCGCATGCGAGGCGATCAGCACACCCCCGGCAAGCACCGCTATCCCGGCGAGAATCCAAGGTGTGCGCTTTCGCCCTTGGTCCGATCCGTGCCCCCAGAGCGGCCGTGTCAGCTGCACTGCATAATGCCACGCCACAAATCCCGCGGGGATCGCAGCGGCGAGAGCGTATTCGACCACCATCAAGCGGTTGAGCACCGTGGTCGAAAGCATCACCAGCGCGCCGATCGATGCCTGCACGAGCCCGATCCGGATGATCCCAAGCCAGCTCAGCCCCTCGATCCGCGCGCTTGCCATCAGATGTAGCCGCCCAGTCCAAGGGCCGCCGCGAGCATGCCGAGCACGTAGAGCGTCACGCCCACACCGTTGTACCAGGGCGCGTATCTCGCCGGGTCGGACATCAGCCGTGGCATTGCGGCGAATTGCGCGACCAATACCAGCGACACGAGCACGGCAGAGACGACCAATCCCCAACTCGCCAGCACGGCGATCACCGCAATCTGCGCCAACGCCATCACTGCGCAGGCCAGACGCGCAGCGCCGCCGACGCCCATCGTTACCGGAAGCGACTTGAGACCGGTTTCGCGATCGCCTTCCACCGCCTTGAAGTCGTTGAGAGTCATGATCCCGTGTGCGCCGACGGAATAGAGCACGAGCACGATCAGCACTTCCGATGAAGGCAACGCGCCCAGCATCACGGTCGCGCCAGTGAACCAGCTCAGGCCTTCATAGGTGAATCCGACCACTGCCGGACCGGTCCATCCGCTGGTCTTCAGGCGGAATGGCGGTGCGCTGTAGGCCCAGGCGAGTGCCAGCCCCACCAGCCCGGCAACAAAGACGAGCGGACCTAGCAGCCAGGCGACCAAGGCGGATATGCATGTCGCCATCAAAGCTATGTTGAGACCCCATCGACCCGCGATCCGGCCGGAGGGGATCGGACGATCGGGTTCGTTGATCGCATCGACATGGCGATCGAACCAGTCGTTCACCGCCTGGCTCGTTCCGCACACCAGCGGCCCGGCCAGCATCACCCCGCCCAGGACAAACAGCCAGCGTCCATCCAGGCCGCCTTGGAAAATGCTTGCGCCCGACGATACGGCTCCACACAGGAACGCCCACATCGGGGGAAACCAGGTTATCGGCTTCAGGAGGGTGACAACGTCTCGCAGCGCCGGAATCGGCGCTGGCCGAGTCGAGACCGCTGTGCGTTCCATGGAGTTAGGCTATGCCTGACACATCGAAGCGTCAAACAAATTTGACACATTGGAGCCAAAGAAGATCGATTTTGCGGGGTTTTCGCGGAAACAGTCCGAGAATGGGTCAATCTGCTTGTGTCAAGCCGAGGCGATCAACCGGGGTCGTTTGGCAGATTCCCGAGTCCATAGCGATGTAGTTTGGAATAGAGGCTCTGCCTGGAAAGACCGAGAATTTCGGCTGCCGAAGCGCGGTTGTCGGACGTGTAGGACAAGGCCGCTTCGATGCACAGGCGCTCAATCAGGTCGGTGCTTTCCCGCACGATATCCTTCAATGACATCCTGCCGACGAGGTCGGTCAACTGCTCGACCGAGCGCGGCAGGTCCTGCGTCCCCGGCGGCAGGTCGCGCAAGCGCCGACCGATCGGCCGCACGACAAAAGCGAGCAGCGGGTCTTCGCCACCGCTGCGGACTGCAGAGATCTCGACCGGCTCGCCATCGAGATCCTGCCCGTTGCGCAGGACGGTGCTGACATTGCGCGCGGCCCCATGCTGATCGATCTGCCCCTCGATAAGATCGAGATCGATCCCCGGCCTACCGACGATTTCGGCCAAATGCCGTCCGCGCAGCTGGTCTACGCTCGCGGCGTGCACCATTTCGACGAAGGCGTTGTTGGCACTGACGATGTCGAGGCTGCTGTCGGCGATCACGAATGCATCCGGCATTTGTTCGATCAACTCGAGGACCGGCGATTCCGCAGCAGCCGAGTGTTCGCCCACTGGCATCAGGCGCATCAGGATGAACTGACCGCGATCCTGCGTGAATCCGGTCACGAAAACGCTCACCTCCTGAGAGTTCCTGACCATCTTCACTTCGATCGGCGACACGGAATCCGATGCTTGAGCGGCGCCGACGATCGCGTGCACCGCGTCGCGGGATTCCTTGTCGATCAAGCCGAGCAGCTTCTTGCCCGGCAAACTGCCGGGTCGCGCGCCTGTCAGCCCGTGCGCTGCCGGGTTGGCCTCGCGTATCCGTAGCGTCCCCGCTTCGACCACGAGGACGGGTTCGGCGGACTGGTCGAAGAGCATGCGATAGCGGGCTTCGAGCTGGCGCATGCGCATGTAATCCCGCTCCAGCGATTGCTGCACCTGGAGCAATCGCTGCTGGAGCTTCCCGGCTTCGCGCAGGTCCCGCCCGAAAGCGATCCGGTGTTCTCCGCCATTCACGCTGAGGACGGCATAGCGAACGGGCACGATCCCGTCCCGCGTGGGATGGTTCACCTGCCGCCAATGCTGCACTTCTCCCCGACGGGCCGCCGCAAGCATTTCCATGACTTTGGGACGGCTTTCCTCCGTGACGGTTTCGATCCAGTTGGTGCCGACCCAGTCTTCTGAGTCGGGGAACTCGTTGGGATCGAAAGCAGAATCCAGGATCGTCCCGGCATCGTCCAGCACCAGCGTCACGTCGCCGGCGACCATCGCGAGCTTCATCGCCGCGTCGGCATCGAGCGAGTGGAACAGGTCGCCGACCTGTTCGAAGGAGTGCTTCCCTTCAATACTGTGCTTGCGTGTCAGCATTCTCACCCAAGCCTACCGCAATGCGTCGGCTCGGCTCGGCGCCGCCAAAACGAGACGCTCCGCAACGTCCAGCGCAGCCCGCGCATCCACGCCGGTTCCGTCTGCGCCGACTTCGGCAACCATGGCTGGATTCTGGTTCACCAACCGGCCTCCGATTAGAACTGTGATATGGGGATTTGCAGAGACACTACGAACGGCTTTGACGAGGTTTGTGACTGCCGAGCTAGGGCAATCGCGAGACAGGGTCAATCCGAGCAAGTCGTAGGGCTTGTGCGCAACTGTATCGAGCAATTCGCGGCGCTCGGGCCGAGGCAGAACTTCGCTTTTCCACCCTGCGCGAGCGAACACGTCTTCGATCATGATTGCCCCGAAGCTGTGCTGATCGCCAGGCATTGGCGCAAAGATGGCACTGCGCGGATTGCCGAGCGTATCGGTGATACGAGGCGAACGACGCGCGACGTCGCGCATGACCTCCTGCAATCGCCACAAACCCATCGTCACGTCGACGAAATCGCATTCGTCTTCGTTCCACATTTCACCCAAACGGCGAGCCGCGGGAGCAAGCAGATCGAGATAGATCGCATCGACGCTGACACCCTTTTCGAGGAATGTGTCGACTTCTTCGAGCAGCTCGGTCGCTTCGTGCGTCAGGGGCAGCATGGCGAACCGGTTCGCATCGGACGGTGCGATTTCGGAGGCGTTGCCTACCGGATGGATCGTGCCGCCGGTCGAATGTGCCATGAGCAGTCGTGGGATGATGTCGCCCTCAATGATGGTGTTGATGGATTCGCGTGAAAGCTGGCCATTTTCATCGGGATGATGATTGTCACCGAGCCGCTTTCGTCGCCTAAGCGGATTGGCGATAACCTTCCTCCAAGCCGCGGAGCCTGCCCCTATTACACCTGCCTTAGTCGCGGGACCCATGTGAGACCCTCCCATCCTGCCGGACTGTTACCAGGCCGGATGCGGCGCGGATCGCGTCGATGTCAGTGGAGTGGTGGGCGTTTTCGACTCAACCCGACCGCTGACAAGCCTCCCATACGCCTTATTCGTCGAATGCGCAATCAAGCTGCCCAGCATCGAGACAAGTGTCAAGAAACTTAGGCGTCCAATTGAGTTGACACTTGCTTTGACAAAGTTCAAAGCTTTCACCCTGACAGGAAAGGCCACTCGCACGGCATGGTACCGACGGATCACGCGTCCCCGGTCGAGCCTGCAACTGTAACGGCGCAGGCGAACGCGACTCGGGGGATAAAGGCGACGCTCTACACCGCAGAGGAGCGTCGGCGGCGCGACGAGTCGGTCTGGACCGTAGTGCAAGGTGTCCTCGCCCCCCTGCAATTTGTCGTGTTCCTCGTCAGCCTGGGGCTGGTTGTTCGCACGCTGGCTACTGGCGAGGGCGCTTTTGCCGCCGATATCTCGATCGTAGCCAAGACCATGGTGCTCTACACGATCATGGTCACCGGCTCGATCTGGGAGAAGGTCGTGTTCGGGCGATGGCTGTTCGCTCCGGCGTTCTTCTGGGAAGACGTGTTCTCGATGCTCGTGCTGGGGTTGCACACGCTTTATCTCGTGATGCTGTTCGGCGCGATCGGAACGACCGAGCAACGCCTGCTGGTCGCGCTCGCGGCCTACGCGGCTTACGTCATCAACGCCGGACAGTTCCTGTGGAAACTCAGGATGGCGCGGCTCGATGCGGCTCATGATCAGGCACCGCCGCAGGCGATGGCAACATGAGCGTCGCCACCACTCTTCCCGGCTGCACCAAGCCCGCCACCGAAGCCCAACGCCCGGTGCTGCGCGAACGCGGTCAGCGCGAAGTGTTTTGCGGCCTAACAGGCATCGTCTGGCTGCATCGCAAGATGCAGGACGCTTTCTTCCTCGTCGTCGGATCGCGCACTTGCGCCCACCTGCTGCAATCGGCGGCAGGCGTGATGATCTTCGCCGAGCCTCGCTTCGCCACCGCGATCATGGAAGAGCGCGACCTTGCCGGGATGGTCGATTGCCAGGATGAGCTCGACCGGGTGGTCGACCGCCTGCTCGCGCGGCGGCCCGACATCAAGACGCTGTTCCTCGTCGGCTCCTGCCCTTCGGAAGTCATCAAGCTCGATCTCGGCAAGGCCGCCGAACGGCTCGGCGCGCGGCACATGCCCGATGTGCGGATCCTCAACTATTCGGGCAGCGGGATCGAAACGACCTTCACCCAGGGCGAAGACGCCTGCCTTGCTGCGCTCGTGCCGGAAATGCCCGCGAGTGCGCCGGAGGCAGCGCAAGAGCTGCTGATCGTCGGCGCTCTGCCCGACATCGTCGAAGATCAGTTTCTGCGACTTTTCAGTCAGCTCGGGATCGAGACCGTCGGCGTACTTCCAGCACGCAACGCCCGCGATTTGCCTTCGGTGGGCCCCAATACGCGATACCTCCTCGCCCAGCCTTTCCTGTCAGAAACGGCAATGGCGCTGGAGGATCGCGGGGCGCAGCGGCTCGACGCGCTGTTCCCGTTCGGCGCCGAAGGCACCACCGGTTGGCTCAAGGCCGCCGCAGATGCTTTCGGGATTGAAGAAGCGCATTTCGATGCCGTCGTCGCGCCGGGTCGCGAGCGAGCCAAACGCGCGATCGAGCACGCGCGCGGCGCGCTATCAGGAAAGCGCATCAGCTTCCTCCCGGATTCGCAACTCGAAGTGCCGCTTGCCCGCTTTCTCGCAACCGAGCTGGACATGGAACCGGTAGAAGTCGGCACGCCTTACCTTCACCGTGCGCACTGCGCGCAGGAACTCGACCTCATCCCTCCCTCGGCCCGCATCAGCGAAGGCCAGCATGTCGAGCGCCAGCTCGACCGCGTGCGCGCAGACCGGCCCGATCTCACCGTCTGCGGGCTAGGCCTTGCAAATCCGCTCGAGACCGAGGGGCTCACCACCAAGTGGGCGATCGAACTCGTGTTCTCACCGATCCACGGTTTCGACCAGGCAGGCGACCTTGCCGAACTCTTTGCCCGACCGCTCCGCCGCCGCGACGTCCTGGAGGTCTGAGGCGATGCAGCTTTCCGTCTGGACATACGAAGGCCCGCCGCATGTAGGCGCGATGCGCGTCGCGACCGCGATGGAGAAGCTGCACTACGTGCTCCACGCGCCGCAGGGTGACACCTATGCGGACCTCTTGTTCACCATGATCGAGCGGCGGGATCATCGCCCGCCGGTGACCTATACGAC
>JASJDE010000013.1 GCA_030065195.1 Erythrobacter sp.
TGGTAGCGGAGGAGGGACTTGAACCCCCGACACGCGGATTATGATTCCGCTGCTCTAACCACCTGAGCTACTCCGCCCCAATCGGGACTCGCGAGGCGCTTTGGCCTCAAGCGAGCGGGGCATTTAGGCGGGCTGGCGCGGGCGGTCAACCGCTGTTGCAAACCTTACAGGCGATCTTTGCCGCGGAAGGCGCAGGACTTAATCAGTTCCCACGGCCCGCCTTGGTACAAATGCAGTTCCAGCGCGGGAAATGCGAAGCTCTGCGGAACGATCGTCGGCCCCAATTCCGCCTGCAGGGCGCGCGCTTCGCGTTTCGACACCTTGTTCTGGATCGTGATGTGCGGACGCGGCTCGTACAGGTCTTGCGCGGTCAGGCTGCCGTGGAAGTGCTCGGCGATCACGGCGCGAAGCTCCAGCAGCGAAGGCGTCGAAAGGGCGATTGCAGTGCCGGTGCCCAGATCGAGCAATCCCGCCACCTCGCCAGCCGGCGGCCGGAATTCCGCCGCGATCCGCGGAAGATAGTCCTTGAGTTCCTCGAGCAGCGAGGGCGCAAAGGAATGGAACATCGTGACATGGGCGTGCAGATGATTGCGCTCCGGCGGATAATGCGCGCGGCGCAATCCTTCGGCCCAGCCCTGGATGTCAGGCGGCAGCTTGGCGGTGACGATGAAGGGATTGGGCACCGTCGGCGCTCTCCATTTCGCCCCGCTCGCGGAGCGTTTGCTTGTTCGCCGCCGGAAACCTTCGAGCGTGAACGGTCCGTTCGATCCCGACCACGAGTGTAACGCGCCTCACATTTCGCCCCGCTCGCGGCGTAGCGCGTACCAGCGTTCGACATTGGCGTTATGCTCTTCAAGCGTCTCGGCGAAAAGGTGACCGCCCGTCCCATCGGCAACCATGAAGAGCGCGCTGGTCGATTCCGGATTGAGCACCGCCGCGATGCTCTCCCTGCCGGGATTGGTGATTGGGCCTTCGGGCAATCCGACACGGGTGTAGGTGTTGTAGCCGTTCACGGCCGCGATTTCGGACTGGCGAATTCGGCGTCCGAGCGGCTTGCCCTTGGTGATCGGGTAGATGATCGTCGGATCGGCCTGGAGCAGCATGCCGGTCTTGACGCGGTTCGAATACAATCCGGCGACCATTCGGCGCTCTTCGGGCTTGCCCGTTTCCTTTTCGACGATCGAGGCGAGGATAAGCGCGTCGCGCATCGTATCCACGGCGATGTCGGGGCCGCGCTCGGCCCATGCTTCGGCAAGGTACCGATCCATCGCAACCTGCATCTGCTCGATGAGAGAGGCGCGGCTCTGCCCCCGTTCAAATGCGTAGGTATCGGGCAGGATCGATCCTTCGAGCGGGACTTCGACCTCACCGGTCAGCAAGTCTTCCGCCATCAGCCGCTCTTGGACCATGATCGACGGCATACCTTCCGGGATGGTCACAAAGCGGCGGATTACGTCGCCCGACTGGAACGCCTGGAGGATCTGCGCCTGCGTCATCCCGGGCCTGAGCAGGAATTCCCCCGCCTGGATCGGATCGGACGAGCCCAACAGCCTCGCTCGCATCACGAATCCATCGGCGGACAGGATATGTCCTTCCTCTTCGAGCCTTTGCGCGACGGCGGTCACCGAAGCGCCCGGCGGGATCACGAAGGTGGATTCGGTTTTCACGCTCGCCGCGCCCAGCAGGGTGCTGCCGACATAGATTACGGCGGCGCCGACCAGCGCCAGAACCAACCCGGCGATAAGGCCGAGCCTTCGCATGCGATCAATCGGCCTTCTGCATGATGAGCGACGCGTTGGTGCCCCCGAAACCGAAACTGTTGTTCAGCACGGCTCGCACTTCGCGCTCTCGCGCCGTGAGCGGAACAAGGTCAATTCCTTCTGTGCCTTCGTCGGGATTGTGAAGGTTGAGTGTCGGCGGCACCACACCGTCGCGCATGGCAAGTATGCAGAACACGGCCTCGACCGCGCCAGCCCCGCCAAGCAGGTGTCCGATCGCCGATTTCGTCGAACTCATCGATGCGCCGCTCAAATCGTCGCCCAGCACGCGCGTCACGGCGGCGAGTTCGATAGTGTCGGCCATGGTCGAGGTGCCGTGGGCGTTGACATAGTCGATATCGCCCGGTCCCAGCCCGGCTTTGCGCAGAGCCATCCGCATGGCGAGTTCGGCACCCTTTCCTTCGGGATGCGGTGCCGTGACGTGATAGGCATCGCCGGAGAGGCCATAGCCGGTCACTTCGGCGTAGATCGTCGCTCCGCGAGCCTTGGCCCGTTCGTATTCCTCGAGCACGACAACGCCGGCACCTTCGCCCATTACGAAGCCTTCACGGTCCCTGTCGTAGGGACGGCTGGCCTCGGTCGGGCGGTCGTTGAAATTGGTGTTGAGCGCGCGCGCCTGGGCAAACCCGGCGATTCCCAGCGGGTTGACGGTGCTCTCGGCCCCGCCCGCCAGCATCACGTCCGCATCGTCCATTGCGATCATGCGCGCGGCATCGCCGATCGAATGCGCGCCCGTCGAACAGGCGGTCACCACGGCGTGATTGGGGCCCATGAAACCGTATTTGATCTGAACCTGTCCGGTGACGAGGTTGATCAGGCGTCCATGAACGAAGTGCGGAGAAACGCGCCCCGGACCGCGCTCATGCAGGTTGACACTCTCATACTCGATCCCGGGAAGACCGCCGATCCCCGCACCGATGGAGCAGCCGGTGCGCTCCTTCTCGGCGTCGGTCATGTCGGTCAGGCCCGCATGTTCCAATGCCTGCCCGGCAGCATCGATGCCGTAGACGATAAAGGGATCGACCTGTCGCTGGACCTTTCCGTCGACACGCTTGTCGGCGTCAAACCCCCAAGGGTGGTCCTTGGGCTTCACTTCGCAGGCAATCGTGCATTTCTGCCCTTCGGTATCGAAGCGGGTGATCGGCCCAGCCCCGCTTTCGCCCGCAATCAGGTTTTTCCAGCTGGTTTCGACGTCGCCACCCAAGGGTGTGACGAGGCCCAGACCGGTGACAACCACACGCCGCATTCGGATCCCTTTCGTCTGCTGCGCCTTGCCCGCTTGTAAGGAGCAAAAACGCTACAGGCCCGCGACCCTTTTCGGGCTCGGGCCTGTCGGTCAGTTGCCCGCCGAAGGGCGGGCATCCGGCGGGCTATCAGCCCTTGTTGTCTTCGATGTACTTCGTCGCGTCGCCGACGGTGGTGATTTTTTCCGCCGCATCGTCGGGGATTTCCACGCCGAATTCCTCTTCGAACGCCATCACCAGTTCGACGATGTCGAGGCTGTCTGCGCCCAGATCATCAATGAAGCTCGCATCCTGAGCCACCTTGTCGGCTTCGACGCCAAGGTGCTCAACGACAATTTTCTGCACGCGGTCGGCAGTATCGCTCATGTGTGTCCCTCTTGAATTGGGGGTTAAGAATTGCCCCTCGCCCTAGTCAAGGGCTGGATTGAGCGCAAGTGGAGATCGAACCGACCGAACCGGTCAGTCAAACAGGCTCTGCGGATCCAGCCGTTCCATGTCACCGCGAAAACCCAACGAACGCTCGATCATGTATTTATGCCATGCGCCGAACATAACAAGGGCGTGGAGACCCTGCCCGGTGATGGAATCGAGCGTAGCGTTGATCAAATCGGTGTGAGCCCGGTTGATCCTGGTCCATCCGCCCTGACCCAGATCACGGTCGAAATAAATCTGGTATGGGGTCTGCGCGCGCTGGACGAGAACGTCGTATTCGAGGGTGTGGATAAACCTTGGATCGTCGCCGCGGCCGCTGACTGCGCGCGAATAGTCCGACCTTGCCTGCTCATGCTCCTTCCATTGCGCGGCACGCGCCGGATCGTTCTCGATGGCGTTGAGCGCTGCACTGCGATCGTCGGCGATCGCGCGGGTCCAGCCCGCCGTGCCAATCATTTCGAAATCCATGTCGCGCGTCAGCGGGAAGACGACATCGGTGTATTCGGGGAAAACGCGTGCGCGCGGCTCCGTAACCTCGCCCGTCTCCTCGAAGCCGCGAATGGCTTCGTCCATCCGATCGGGCGGGATTTCGGTCAGGATTACATCGGGTTCCGCTCTGCGCACCGCCTTGCGCAAGATGTCGAGCGAGTAGGCGCTGCTCGTTCGATGAGTTCGGTGGATCACTCCGAGCACCGTCACTCGGGTCAAGTTACTGCCCGCAGGCGCTTCGGCTTGCGAACAACTCGCAAGCGACTGGCTGGCTGCACCCAGGCCGCTCGCGGCGGCAAGGCTTCCCAAGATGGCGGAACGACGCGTTGTCTTCATGTTTTTCCTTTCGCGCCGGGTCGCAGCGCGGTTACTGCGGTGAGAACAATTGCACCGCACCGAACGGAAATCACCACCCGTGCTGACATTCTATTCCGACAGACAAGCTCTCCATGCCCCCGCGCGCGAACTCAACAATGGCGAATGGATGGATTTCGCCGAAAGCACGGACAGGCCCAAGGCGATCCTGAAAGCGATCGGAAAAGTCTTGGAACCGAGCGATCATGGGGATGATGCGATCCTGGCCGTTCACGACGCGGACTATCTTGCCTTTCTGAAGTCTGCTCATGACCTTTGGCTGGCGCAGGGCCGCTCTGGCGACGCGATCGGGTACACTTATCCCGTGCGAAGGCGCCGCAAACTCGATCTGGAACGGATCGACGGGCGACTTGGTCTTTACGGTTTCGACGCGGCGACACCTATTGCATCGGGCACGTTCGAGGCGGCATATTGGGGGGCGCAAACGGCGCTGGATGCGCTCGAAGCGATCGTGACAGGCGGTGAGAACCGAGCCTTTGCGCTCTGCCGTCCCCCCGGTCACCATGCGGGACGCGATTATTGTGGCGGCTACTGCTATTTCAACAATGCCGCGATTGTCGCGCAGCAGGCGCGCCTGCGCGGCCTTGGACCAGTGGCGATCCTGGATGTCGACTATCATCACGGCAACGGTACGCAGGATATCTTCTATGAAGACGGCGACGTGTTCTTCGCTTCGATCCACGCCGATCCCGCGATGGATTACCCCTATTACTGGGGTCATGCGGACGAACGAGGCGAGAAGGAGGGCGAAGGCACGACACTCAACCTGCCGCTGCCCCGCGGCACCGCATGGTTGTCGTATGAAAGCGCCTTGAGCCGCGCCCTCGATGCCATTGCCGCATTCGGGGCGCGCTTCCTGATCGTCAGCTACGGCGCGGACACGTTCGACGGCGACCCGATCTCGCACTTCGCCCTGCAGACCGAAGACATGCAGCGGATCGGATCTGCCGTCGCAGCGCTGGGCCTCCCGACGGTTGCCATCATGGAGGGAGGCTACAACATCGAGGCGCTCGGCGAAAACGTCAGCGCGTTCCTGAGTGGCCTCGAAAGCGGCTAGCTACTCGCTCGCATCGGCAAGTTCGGCGGTCGGTTCCTGCTCGGCCGCTTCGGCATAACGCGTTTCGAGAATCTCGCTGCGCTGGGCGAATTGCGCCTCGGCCCGCAGCTGCTTCTCGATCCTTTTCAACGCATCGTCGGTCATCCATTTGTTCGGCTCGGCGTCCCAAGCGCGACGATAGAAATCTTCCGCAAGGGCATAGTCGCCATCCGCCTCGTGACACAGGCCGACATTGAACAGGACCGAGACCTGCTGCGGGTTGTTCTCCGCAAGTCCCTTGAACACTTCGCAGGCAGCCTCTTCATCGGACTTCGTCAGCTTGAGGCCCTGCTTGAACTGCTTGCGATCCGCCTTCTCGAGGCCTTTGCGCCGTTCCAGCAGGCGATAGTCCGAGCGCCGAAAACGCGGGGCGAGGGCATGGCGCATCCTGCTTGCGAAGTTCTCTATAAGGCGATCGCCCATCCGCTGCACCGAAGGGCGCGAATCCTGGTCAGAGCAATAATCGGTCGAACTGCGATCCTCGTCGCGCACCGAATAGAGCACGGAGCCGTCGGGACGCAGTATCTCGATATCGGGATAGAAGGTCACCGAATAGCGACTGCAGCTGTAATAGCTGACCTTGTTGCGAACGCACTTGCCGTCATCGTCCTTCTCGGCGCAGGTGGTGACCTTCTTGTCCTCGAGCTCGGTGATCGAAGAACTGCTGTCGGCGCTGCCGCGGATGAACGCATCCACCGGATCGAAATCGGCAGGGACAATCTCGAACCATTGTTCACCGTCAATGGTCAAGCCGTCGAGCGCCTGCTTTATCTCGTAGGCGACCTTGGCTCCTTCGGGGCCTTCGATCGCATCGACGGATATGGTCTCTAGCCCCAGTCCGGCGTCGCTGTTCGCCGGATAGTATCCGCCTGACGAAATCGTCTCCGCCACGCCCGGCGACGAAACACACAGAACACTTGCCGATGCAATCGCGTAAAGGCGCGTGCGAAACTTCATTTTGTGTGACCCCCCAAGTGTTTCTTTTCGTATTATCAAAGGCATCGACTGAAAGCGAGATGAACAGCCGGTTTGGGCGGCTGGTGCCCAAACACCTTTCCGTCGCAGAGCGCGCCAGCCGCTATGCGGTTCCTTCCGGCTTGTTCTTCGGTTGTTCGACCACGCGCAGCTGCAATTCGCGCAGCTGCCTGAGATCGGCCTTGCTCGGCGCGCCCATCATCAGGTCTTCGCCCTTCTGGTTCATCGGGAAGGCGATGACCTCGCGGATCGCTTCCTCGCCGGCGAGCAACATCACGATCCGGTCGATCCCCGGCGCCGAACCGCCATGCGGCGGCGCGCCCAGCTTGAATGCCTCGATCATACCCGAGAAGTTCGTGTCGACATCTTCCTGACTGTAGCCCGCGATCTCGAACGCCTTGTACATGATGTCGGGACGATGGTTCCGGATCGCACCCGAGCTGAGCTCGTAGCCGTTGCAGACGATGTCGTATTGCCACGCCTTGATTTCCAGCGGGTCCATCGTCTCCAGCGCTTCCATCTCGCCCTGTGGCATCGAAAACGGGTTGTGGCTGAAATCGACCTTCTTCAGTTCCTCGTCGTATTCGAACATCGGGAAGTCGACGATCCAGCAGAACTTGAAACAATCCGGCTCGATCAGCTCGAGCTGCTCGGCGATCTGGGTGCGCGCCGCACCGGCGAGCTTGGCAGCGTCCCTTTCCTTGCCGGCGGCAAAGAACAGGCCGTCATCCGGGCCAAGGCCGAGCTCGTTGTAGAGCTCCTCCATCCGTTCCGGACCGTGGTTCTTGGCGATCGGTCCGCCGAATTCGCCGCCCTTGCGGGTGACATAACCGAGGCCCGCAAACCCTTCTGAGCGCGCCCAATTGTTCATGTCGTCGAAGAACTTGCGGCTCTTCTCGTTGGTTTTCGGCGCCGGGATCACGCGGACCACCCCGCCCCCGCCAACGATCTTCTCGAACAGGCCGAAACCACTCTGCGCGAAATGGCCGGTCACGTCGCTGATGATCAGCGGGTTGCGCAGGTCGGGCTTGTCGGTGCCGTATTTCAGCATCGCCTCGGCATAGGGAATGCGCGGGAAGCTGCCCGAAGGCGTTACGCTCTTGCCGCCCGAAAACTCCTCGAACGTGCCCGCAAGCACCGGCTCCAGCGCCTGGAACACGTCTTCCTGCGTCACGAAGCTCATTTCGAAGTCGAGTTGGTAGAATTCGAGGCTGCGGTCGGCGCGCAGGTCTTCGTCGCGGAAGCATGGCGCGATCTGGAAATACTTGTCGAAGCCCGACACCATAAGCATCTGCTTGAACATTTGCGGCGCCTGGGGGAGCGCGTAAAAATTGCCCGGATGCATGCGGCTCGGCACGAGGAAATCGCGCGCACCTTCGGGGCTGGAGGCAGTCAGGATCGGGGTCTGGAATTCAGTGAAGCCCTGATCGGTCATCCGGCGGCGCAGCGAGGTGATAACCTGCGAGCGCAGCATGATGTTGCGGTGCATGGTCTCGCGACGGAGATCGAGGAAGCGGTATTTGAGACGGATTTCCTCCGGGTACTCCGGCTCTTCGAAGACCGGCAGCGGCAATTCCTCCGCCGCACTCTGCACCGTAATCGAGCGAGCGAATACCTCGATCTCGCCGGTCGGAAGGTTGGCGTTCACCGTCTCCGGGGTACGGGCTTTCACATCGCCATCGATGGTGACGACCGATTCGGCACGCAGCCGCTCGAACACTTCGAGTGCAGGCGAATCTTCGTCGGCTACGATTTGCGTGATGCCATAGTGATCGCGCAGATCGACGAACAGCACCCCGCCATGGTCGCGTTTGCGGTGCACCCAGCCTGAAAGACGGACGGTTTCGCCGACATTCTCGGCAGAAAGCTGTGCGCAAGTGTGACTACGATAGGCGTGCATCTAAACTCTTGTCCTGTTCGAGAGTATGGCGCTAAGGGCGCGCGCAAGTTTTGCGGTGGCATCGGGCCCCGCGGATCATGCGCGCGCTAACAGGGCAAGACCTGCATTTTGTCAAGTCGCGCACCTCTTACAAAACGGGGCTGGCAGCAGCCCGAGAGCGGCACTCCGCTCAAACAGACGAAGAAGACATGAAGATACACGACCTGATTACCACCACCGACGCGCTGGCCGATTTGTGCGAGCGACTGGCGAAATCCGAATTCGTCGCCGTCGACACCGAGTTCATGCGCGAGAACACCTACTGGCCGGAATTGTGCCTGGTGCAGATCGCCAACACCGAAGAAGCTGCTGCCGTAGATCCGCTCGCCGAAGGGCTGGACATGCAGCCGCTGCTCGACCTGCTGACCGACAATGACGAGGTGCTGAAGGTCTTCCATGCAGGCGGTCAGGATGTCGAAATCATCGTCAACATGACGAAGAAGACGCCGACTCCGATCTTCGACACCCAAATAGCGATGATGGCGATCAGCCAATCCGAACAGATCGGCTATGCCAACCTCGTCGACACCTGGCTCAACATCCAGATCGACAAGGGCGCGCGCTTCACCGACTGGTCGCGGCGTCCGCTCACCGATCGCCAGATCGAATATGCGATCGGCGACGTGACCCATCTCTCGAAGATCTTTCCGAAGATTCTCAAGAAACTGATCAAGACCGAACGCGGCGCTTGGCTCGATGCCGAAATGGACAAACTCGCCGATGCCGAAAACTTCCTGATCGACCCCGACACCTCCTGGAAACGCATCCGTTCGCCCGGGCGCAATCCGCAGGTCCTCGGGCGGTTGAAGGCCCTTGCCGCGTGGCGCGAAGGCGAAGCGCAGCACAAGAACATTCCGCGCGGCCGGATCATGCGCGACGAAACGCTGGCCGATATTGCCTCGCATCCCCCCAAGAAGCAGGCAGACCTGTCCAAGGTTCGCGGGCTATCGGCCGCATGGAAGGACAACGATATCGGCAAGCGCATGATGCGCGTCGTTGCCGAAGCGGAACCGCTCCCGAAGGACGAAATGCCCGAAAAGATGAAGCGCGGCGCGCCCCTGGGCAAGGAGGGAGCGCTGGTCGCCGACCTGCTCAAGCTCCTGCTCAAGATCCGCGCGCGGGAAATCGACGTCGCCGCGCGCCTGCTTACCCGGGCGGACGAAATGGAAGCGCTCGCCGCAGGCGTCCGCGACCTCAAGGTCTTGCAAGGCTGGCGCTACGACGTGTTCGGCAAGGACGCGCTCGAACTGGTCGAAGGCAAGCTCGCTTTCGCGGTCCAGAACGGCAAGCTCAAGATGACGCATATCGACGACATGCAGGCCAGCATGGAAGAAGCGCTGGCGGCGGAGTAGCCATTATCGTCATTGCGAGCGTAGCGAAGCAATCCATCTCCCATGCGTCCGAATTTTCAGCCAGCCGTTTACATGATGGCGAACCGCAAGAACGGCACAATTTACACTGGTGTCACTTCAGACTTGCCGAAACGGGCATGGGAGCATCGGCAAGGCCAGATCGACGGCTTCACCAAGCGATATGGATGCAAGCTTCTCGTTTGGTTTGAGTTTCACTCGACTATGGAATCAGCCATCGAGCGGGAGAAACAAATCAAGGGCGGGTCGAGAAAGAAGAAGACTGGATTGATCGAGGCCGAGAACCCCGACTGGTTCGACCTTTTCACCGACTTGAACCGTTAGGTGATGGATTGCTTGGAGGCCTACAGGCCGTCTGACGACTCCGCCTTGCGGCTCCTCGCAATGACGAAGTAAAGGCAGACCGATGTCCACCTACCTCCCCACCATCAAGCAGCTGCAATATCTCGTTGCGCTGCACGAGCACGGCCATTTCGGAAGGGCGGCCGATGCCAGCTTCGTGTCGCAGTCGACATTGTCGGCGGGGATTCGCGAGTTGGAATCGTTGCTGGGGGTGACCCTGGTCGAGCGCAGTCGGCGCGTGGTGCGCTTCACGGCACTGGGAGAGCAGGTCGTGGCCAAGGCCAACCGGCTGTTGCGCGAAGCCGAGGAACTGTCCGATCTCGTCCAGGCCGCAGGCACGCCATTGTCCGGAATACTGCGGATGAGCGTCATCCCCACCATCGCGCCGTTCATGCTTCCGCGCATCCTGCCCCGGCTGAAGAAGGAGCGCCCCGACCTGCAACTTATGCTGCGCGAGGAGACCAGCCAGGATGCGGTCGAATCGCTCCAGCACGGTCGGGTCGATTGCGTGTTGCTGGCCCTTCCCTTCGACACCGGCGAAGTCGAATTCGAACACATCGCCGATGATCGCCTGTTCGTCGCCTTCCCCAAGGACGACCCGCGCAATCCTCCGGCGTCGATCCCACCGGATATGATCGATCAGGGGCGACTGCTGTTGCTGGAAGACGGGCATTGCCTGCGTGACCACGCCCTTGCGGCGTGCAACCGCAGCGAATTGCGCGCCAGCGCGTCGATGATTGGCACCAGCCTGCACACGCTGGTGCAGATGGTCGACAACGATCTGGGCCTCACCATGCTGCCCGAAATGGCGCTCGATGCGGGAATCCTTGCCAACACCGAGGTGGTCGCCCGGCCCGTCCAGAGCGACACGGCCAAACGGGAGATCGTGCTGGTATGGCGCAAGAATTCCCCGCGCGAGGCGGATTTCAGGCTGTTGGCAGAGGAACTGCGGGCAGGTTAGTCTAGATTGTTGTTTCGCTTTCGGTCCGGATTTGAAACAGGTGTATCAACGCCGCCAATCTTGCGAATGTGGTGATTTGGGTATTCGCCAGCTTTGATTTTCTTTACAAACTGACCGCGTGTCATCTCGTCACCTGTAAAGTTGTCCTTGAATTCCAGGTTCCGACCGGTGTCGCTCTCTTTCGTGGTTTTGACCCGTTTTGGCATTAGAAACTCCAACTGCTGCTCTATCCCCCTTTCCCGTCCCGAACATTGCAAGAACGAAATCTGGGAACAAGGGGCGAACGAAACTTTTCGACAGTCGTTCGACCAATACGCTTCAAACAAGCGCGCAAGTAACGCCGGAAGTTAAGTAGGAGTGGCGCTTCATCGTAGCTCTTTGGCCGTTTTCCTACAAACTACTCAGCCGCTATCTTGCGGCCATGATCAGCAGCCACCGGATCATTGATCGTCAAACCCGATCGAAACCCACCTTATCGATCGGTTCGATATCTTCTCCAAGACCGTGTAACATGCGGTCCATGTGTTCTTCAGCAGCGATGAGCCGAACGGTTCGGCCGCTTGTTCAAAAGCTACGTGTAACCGCACGCGGCTCCGCCGCGAACCCGTTTGCAAGTCGGGTCGGGTCGGCGCGAATGGGATCTGCGCCGCGTTGCAGGAAGGCAATTGCCACCAATTCCACGACGACTTCGTATCTGCGTTGATGGATTTGCGATTGGGTATGACGATGAACAGTTCCGCCAAGTTCCTCCTACTGGTCGCCATCGCGGTGGCCGGCCTGTTTTCCTTCGGCGCATGCGCTTCGTCGAGCGCCGACACCGATTCCGACGCGACGCGCCCGGACACGATGATCACAACCGACAACCTTCCTGAGAATCAGGCAACCGCCGTATTCGCCATGGGGTGCTTCTGGTGTGCGGAAGCGGATTTCGAGAAGGTCGATGGCGTGCTGGACGTCGTGTCGGGATACACCGGCGGGACGACCGTCAGCCCGACCTACGAAGAGGTCACCTATGAACGCACAGGCCACTATGAGGCGGTGTTGGTGACCTACGACACCACCAAGGTTCGATATGGCGACCTGCTCGCCGTGTTCTGGAAGAATGTCGATCCGTTCGACGATAACGGGCAGTTCTGCGACAAGGGCAGCAGCTACCGCGCGGCGGTCTTCCCCGGATCGGATGCGGAGCGCGATGCCGCAGAGGCGTCGAAGGTCGAGGCGACCCGGCAACTGGGCAAGGACATCGTCACCGCGATCAACGACCGCGCCGAGTTCTACGCGGCCGAGGAATACCATCAGGACTATTACAAGAAAAACCCGGTGCGCTACGCCTTCTACCGCAGCCGCTGCGGGCGCGATGAAAGGCTCGAAGCGGTGTGGGGGGATATCAAGTAGAGAGCCAACCAAGAAATGGTTTAAGTCAAGCCATAGACTTGAATTGGTACTGTAGCGGTATAACCCCCATTAAACGTTACATTGCGTTACGTAAGGCAAGCAGGAGGATCCCAGTGTTCAAACTCTTTGGCCCTTCGGAAGAAGAAAGAGCGTATGAAAGCTTGAAGGCCACACACCTCGTCCGGCTTTGGAATGATGGGTATAATGGTGCCAATGCGGATCAGCCCAACTTTCTCAAGAATAGGATTGCTCAGATCCTTTCACACTCGGACTACACCAAGTCGCTCAACTTTCTGAAAAGTAAGGGTCATTGCGGCACTCTCCTTAACATATTTGACGTTGCGGCCAACAAGGTCCCCGCAGGCGAGCTGTTGGCAGTTGCCCGAATGCTATTCGGTTCATTTTCGAACTCGGGATGGGAACTTGTGATCGAACGCCAGGGTGATGCATTCGCACGTTGCTGTCTCGCGCCCCTCAGCTATCGAATCCCGGAAGGGGAAATTTCGGACCTTTTCACATTGCTGGAAGACAACAATGTCCTTCGAATGGCCGCTGAATCAATGGCACCAGAATACGCTGCCAAGACTTTCACTTCGTTAGTTCGAGGTAGGCGGGAAAGTCACAAAATTGCCCGCCTGAAGGCTTCACCGTCGTGGAATTCGCTCGATCACAAAGATCACTTGCTTATCGAATGGATCGACAGCATTGACCCCGAAGTCCTCGGCGCTCTGAAGACGGTGTGAGACGGGAAAGCCCCCTCAATCCATATGCTTGAGCCCGACCCTCAGGTAATCCCACCCCGTGATGCAGGTGAGGATTGCGGCGAGCCAGAGAGTTGTCAGCCCGATTACGTGGATCCAGGTTTCCTGGACCGAAGCGCAGGCATCGCCCGGTACCTGGCAAGGCTGGCCGTGTACCGCCGCTCCCCCAATAAGCGCCCCGAGCGAGATCAGCTGGAACGCGGTCTTCCACTTGGCGAGTTTCGAAACGGGTACCGACACCTGAAGCCCGCCGAGGAATTCGCGCAATCCCGAAACGGCGATCTCGCGGATCAGGATCACCAGGCCGGCGATCACATGCATGTCTCCGACATAGGGCCCGCGCAAGTATCCCTGCGCTGTCAGGATCAGGATGACGGCGGCCACCATGATCTTGTCGGCGATCGGGTCGAGGAAGGTACCCAGCTTCGAAACGGTCCCCTGCGCGCGCGCCAGATAGCCGTCGAGATAGTCGGTCAGGCCGATCAGGCAATAGAGCACGAAGCCGATCGCGTAACCGAGCCGCCAATCGGGCCACCACAGGAAGAACCCCAGCAGCGGCACCGCCAAAATACGCGACAGCGTTAGGATATTGGGAAGCGTCAGCATGTATCGGCACCATTTAGCGCGGTGCGGCGTGCCGCAAAAGACGCTATAAGCGGCTTGTGAACGCTCTTGTGAATGTCAGGGTGATCGCTATGTCTCGCCCTCGAGGGGACGCTGATTAGCAAATTTTTATGACTACATCGACGCACCTCATGCGCCGCAAGCGCTTCCTGCCACTGATGGTCACGCAGTTCTTCAACGCGTTCAACGACAATCTCTACAAGACCGCGCTGGTCCTTTTCGTCGTCTACTCGATCTACAATGACGAGAAGCAGGAAGCACTGTTCAGCGGCCTCGCTTCCGTGATTTTCATCGTTCCGTTCGTGCTGCTGTCGGCACTTGCGGGCCAGCTAGCCGACACGCGCGACAAGGCGATGATCATACGCACCGTCAAGATCTGCGAGATCGGGTGGACTACGCTTGGTGCGATCGGCCTGTTCATGGCATGGCAGGGGATCATGGTCCACACTGTGGCCATACCATTGCTGTTGTTCGTGGTATTCTTGGCCGCCGCGCAATCGACTTTCTTGGGCCCGATCAAGTATGCGATCCTGCCGCAGCATCTCAGGAAGGACGAAGTGCTGCCGGGCACCGGGCTGATCGAAGCGGGGACCTATATTGCCATCCTGACCGGAACCATCCTCGCTGGCTTTATTGCCGTGGAGATTGCGATGGTGCTGATCGTTCTGACGGCTTTCGTCGGATACTTTGTCAGCCGCTACGTCCCGGACGCGCCGCCGCAGAGCGATTACGAAATGCATTTCCCGCTGCTGGAACCCTATGCGGACAAAACGCCGAACCCGGTGCTGCGATGGTTGGGATACCCCTTGGTCGCGGTCGCGGATCAAGTCGTGATGAGCTGGAAACTCGTTCGCGACACGATGCACAATCGCGAAATATGGCTCGCCATCGTCGCGATCAGCTTTTTCTGGACCATCGGTGCGGTGCTGTTCATCCAGTTTCCACCACTGGCAAAGAATCAGCTGCTCGCCAGCAAGGAAGTTGCGAGCCTTTTCCTCGTGATCTTCTCGATCGGGATCGCGATCGGCTCGGTCGGCATAAATGCGCTGCTCAAAGGTGAGGTATCGGCGCGCTTTTCGCCCGCATCGGTGGTGGTGATGGGGCTTTTCGTGCTCGGTTTCTACCTAGTGTCGAAAGCCTGGATTCCCAATCCATCAGGCGAGTTGCTGCCGATCCAGAGCTGGATACTCGAACCCCTCGCCATTCCCCTGTCCTTGATGCTTCTCGGTATCTCGACTGCGGGAGGGTTCTTCGTCGTGCCGCTTTACGCCTTCCTGACAACCCGATGCGCGCATGATGCTGCGTCTCGGACGATTGCCGCCAACAATATCGTCAATTCCCTGGCCATGGTGATCGGTTCGGCGTTCGCTATCGCGCTCACCACCATAGGCATTCCGGTGGTCGATCAATTGCTGTTCGCTGCGGCGATGACCATCGTCTCGGCTTGGTTGGGCTGGCTGCTGTTCAAGGCGGAGAAGCAAGCAATGCTGAAGCCTGCAGCGGGCAAGATCGCCGACCAGCCAGCCGAATGATCAGAGAATGAAGACGAGTATGGCAGCGGTTGCCGCGACATAGGTGCTGGCGAAGCCGCGGACGTCGTCTTGCGTCAAGGCCCACAGGCTCTCCGCAGGAATGTCATGCAGGTCGTTCTTGATATGGGGAGGAAGGTTTGCGCGGAACGGATGCGCCGCCCCTTCATCCGTCAGGACGAGCGCTCGACGTTTGAATGGCCCTTCCTTGCGGGAGCGATAGCTGTCCAGGATCAGTTGATCGGTGAGTTTCGCGAATTTCTTTGCCATGGCGGCAAGGATTAACACTTTCTTTACCCCCGCGCAGCCTCGCCCGATCCCCTGTCGCAACGCGGGACAAATCGTCCACGATTAACCTCGAATACCGGTACGAGACGGTTTGCCTCGCATCGTGGCTGAGGCTAAGCGCGCATCATTCGATCGGAGGGAAGCAGTTGGCGGAATTGACGAACAGCGCGGCAGAATTGCTGGTCGATTGCCTGGCGGAACAGGGCGCGGACCGGATCTTCACCGTGCCTGGCGAAAGCTTTCTAGCGGTGCTCGATGCGCTGCATGAGCGGACCGATATCGAGACAATCACCTGCCGACAGGAGGGCGGCGCGGCTTTCATGGCCTGCGCCGACGGAGCCATGAATTCCGCTGGCTCCGGTCGACCGGGCATTGCCTTCGTCACGCGCGGTCCAGGGGCGACCAATGCCAGTATTGGCGTGCATGTCGCCCACCAGGATTCGCAGCCGATGATCCTGTTCGTCGGCGATGTCGATCGTGGAATGAAAGATCGCGAGGGCTTTCAGGAGATTGATTTTCCGGCCTTCTTCGGCCCGATTTGCAAATGGGCCGCGAAGATCGACGACGCAGCACGTATCCCGGAATATGTCGCGCGCGCCTACTCTGTGGCCATCAGCGGTCGTCCGGGCCCGGTCGTGCTGGCGCTGCCCGAAGACATGCTGCGCGAGCCGGTAGAACGGTCGATCATGCCGCGTCCGTTCGTCACGCGACCAGCGCAGGCGGTCTGCCCGGACGCAATGCAGGCGCTGTTCGCTCTTGTCGCGGACGCAGCCAGCCCGATTGCGATCATCGGCGGCGCAGGCTGGAATGCCAAGGCGCGCGATCATTTCCAGAACTTTGCCGAAAGTATCGGCTTGCCGGTTGCTACCGCTTTCCGGCGGCAGGACGCGATCAGTCCTCTATCTCCGGTTTTCGCCGGGAATCTTGGCTACGGACCCAATCCCAAGCTGGTCGAACGCGTGAAGCAAGCCGATCTCGTTCTTGCGGTCGGTGCGCGGCTCGGCGAAGCGACGACCGATGGCTACGCATTTCCCCTTCCCGACCATCCGGAACAGCTGCTGATCCACGTCCACCCCGATCCGGAAGAACTGAATCGGGTGTACCTCACCGAGCTCGCGATGTGCTGCTCGGTCGATGAGTTTGCCGAAGCCGCCGCCTTGTGGGAAGATCATACGGTGATCCCGTTTGACGCCGGTGCAGAGGCACATGCCGAGTGGGAGGCCTGGGCGACCCATTCTTCTGCGGACACCCCTCCCGCTTTGGATATGGCTGCTTGCGTGACGACAATGCGCGAGACGTTTCCTTCCGACACGATCATCTGCAACGGTGCAGGCAACTTTTCCGGTTGGTGGCACCGCTACTGGCGCTATGCCGGGTATCCGACGCAGCTGGCCCCCACTGCGGGCGCTATGGGCTTTGGCGTTCCCGCAGCGGTCGCAGCCGCCCTTCGCCATCCTGAACGGCAGGTCGTGGCCGTCGCCGGCGACGGCGATTTCCTCATGAATGGGCAGGAACTCGCGACCGCCGTGCAATACGGAGCCAACCTACTGGTGCTGGTGGTCGACAACAGCGCCTACGGTACAATCCGCATGCATCAGGAGCGTGAGTATCCGGGCCGTGTTTCAGCCACGAAACTCGCAAATCCCGATTTTGCGGCACTGGGAGTCGCATTCGGGGGATGGTCAACGACAGTCTCGACGACGGGGGAGTTCACGACAGCGCTGGCAGAGGCGCAATCCCGATCGGGCCTGCGCCTCATACATATGAAGATCGATATCGAACAACTCGCCGCCAGCGGGGCGACGATCAGCGGTTTGCGGGCAAAGGTTTGAGGGTCATCCTTCGGCCATCTCGCAGATCAGTTTCCATTCCGCAGGCTTGATCTTCGCGACTGAAAGTCGTGAAAGCCGCACCAGTTCGCAGTCGGCCAGCTTCGGCTCCGCCTTGATCTGCTTGAGCGTCACGGGATGATCGAACTTACGCTTGGGCTTGACCTTAACCGCAGCCCATTTGCCGGTCTCATCGGTCGGATCCAGAATGCCCGCGACCGTCACCTCGCAGATGCCGACAATCTCCAGCCCTTCGCGCGAGTGGTAGAAAAAGCACTCATCGCCCACTTCCATCGCTCTCAGGTTGAGCTTTGCCGTATGGTTGCGCACGCCGTCCCAGACACCCTCCTCCTCGGCGACAAGGTCGTCCCAACTGTATTTGAACGGTTCCGATTTCACCAACCAGTAATTGGGCACGCGGGAGCTCCTTCGACCTAAGACTCGTGGCCAACTAGCGCAGGCTTGCCCCGTACTGCCAGCCCCGGCGTTCACAAATGTATGCAATTAACCCGATTTTTATGCCTCACATCCAAACAGTACAGGTTGATTTGTTTCTGGGGGACTGGCCGCTTGCGGCGCGTTTCGAACAAAGTGGCTGACGAAAACACAACGGACCGCTTCGGCGCTGCTGAACGCGACTTGATCGCACTTGGCATCGCGACCGCGGCAATCATTCTTTTCGTCGCGACCGGCAGCGCAGTGCTGCCGGGCACTCTCAAGGCCATTTTTCAGGGTGCTACCGGGCCGGACTCCGTCCTTGTTACAACCTTGTTGCTGAACATCGCTTTGGTGATTTTCGGATGGCGCCGCTACCGTCAGCTGACCATCGAAATCAGCGAAAGAAAGCGCGCGGAGGCCCATGCAAAGGCCCTGTCCGAGGTAGATCCGCTGACCGGATGCCTCAATCGTCGCAGCATGGCCCGCGCTGCCGAGGAGCTACGCACCGAAGCCAACGCTCAAGGTCTGGCCGTGGCGTTTGCCATGATCGACCTCGATAACTTCAAGCAGATTAACGATATGCATGGCCACGGTGTTGGCGACGCAGTGCTGGTAGCGCTGGCAGATCGTATTCGTGGACAATTGCCCAAACAGGCTCGATTGGCGAGGCTCGGCGGTGATGAATTCGCTTTTGTGTCGCCGTTTGACGGCACCACCCCCGAACGGATCGACGACCTCGTCATCCGCCTTTATGAACACGTAACGGGGCAGTTCGAACTCGACGGAATCACCATCGATGCGACGATGTCGATCGGAATCGCGACCGATCATGACGAGCACGGAACCAACCCGCTTGTGGCCGATGCCAGCGAGCTCATGCACCGCGCTGACATCGCGATGTATCACGCCAAGAAGCAGGGCAAAAACCGGTTTTTCTGGTTTGAACCGACGATGGAGAACGAGCTTCGGTTCCGTAACGAACTGGAAACGGGCATCCGCAGGGGGCTGCACGAAAACGAATTCGTACCGTACTACGAACAGCAGATCGATCTCGACAGCGGAAAGCTCGTGGGTTTCGAGATGCTGGCGCGCTGGCAGTCACCGCAGCTTGGGATTGTCAGTCCGGAGATCTTTATCCCGATCGCGGAAGAAATGGGGCTGATCGGCGAATTGTCGGACAAGTTGATGGCTCAGGCGTTCGCCGACGCCAGCGAATGGGACGATGCGTTGACGCTTTCGATCAACATCTCCCCCGTCCAGTTGCGCGATCCGTGGTTCGCGCAGAAGCTACTAAAATTGCTTGTGAAACAAGGGCTCCCGCCGAAACGACTGGAAGTCGAGATCACCGAAAGCTGCCTACACAGCAATATCGGTATGGTTCGTTCGATGATCACGTCGCTGCGCAACCAGGGCGTCAAGATCAGTCTCGACGACTTCGGAACGGGATATTCCAGCCTCGAACAATTGCGCACATTGCCATTCGATCGACTGAAGATCGACCGCACCTTCATCGGTGAGCTCGGCAATCCTGAAGGACGGTCGAAGATCGTCGACGCCATAATCTCTCTGGGTCGCGGGTTGAATATGCCCATCACCGCGGAGGGAATCGAAGACGAGAACATCCTCGACGCCTTGAAGACTATGGGTCGCCTCAAAGGTCAGGGCTATCTCTATGGTCGTCCGGAAACCGCAGAACAGGTTCGAGATCGCCTGCGCCCGCTTGGGCTGCTCGTGGAAAGGCGGCGTCCGATCCAAGCCGAAGAAACGACCCACATATTCCCGGAGCCGTCACTCGCTCGTATGAGCGCCAACCAATAACCCGCCACAGCGGGGGGGCTGGACGCGGCCCTATCGCGTGCATAGATGCCCGCACATCATGCGCGTTCCCTTCATCAAGATGCACGGCCTGGGCAACGACTTCGTCGTGCTGGACGCGCGCGAACAGAATGTTCCCGCGATTTCTGCCGCGATCGCAAAGGCGATCGCCGATCGCAGGGAAGGCATAGGCTGTGACCAGCTGATCCTGCTGGAGCCGAGCGCAACGCACGCGTTCCGGATGCGGATCTTCAATTCCGATGGCGGTGAAGTGGAGGCATGCGGCAACGCGTCGCGCGCGGTTGCCCTGCTGCACGGCGATTCGGCGGATGTGGAAACGCAGGGCGGCGCGATCCGGATTTCCCCGCGCGACGGCGGTGCCGTGGTCGACATGGGGGTGCCACGCTTCGATTGGGATGCGATCCCCTTGGCCTACGCGATGGACACCGCCGCCATGCCGGTCGGCTGGAGCGGGTTGGAAACGCCGATGGCGGTCAATGTCGGCAACCCCCACGCGGTATTCTTCGTTGAGGACGCAGACGCGGCCGACATCACGACGCTTGGCCCACAGATCGAACACGATCCGATCTTTCCCGAACGCGTCAATGTCAACGTTGCGAGCCTCGTCGGTGAGAATCACCTTAAGCTGCGAGTTTGGGAGCGTGGTGCAGGACTCACTCGCGCCTGCGGGACCGGTGCGTGTGCGACGGCCATTGCGGCTATGCGTAGGGGGTTGGTTGGACGACAGGCGACCGTCAGCCTGCCCGGCGGCGACCTCGTCATCGAATGGGACGCCAACGACCGTATCCAGATGGCAGGCCCGGCCACCGAGGCCTTCCGCGGCACCTTCGAATGGAACGATTACGCGTGAGCGCTCCTGAAGTGATCTCCCTTGGCTGCCGCCTCAATATCGCTGAGAGCGAACGCATGCGCTCAATGCTCACCGACGCAGGCGACGTGGTGGTGGTCAATTCCTGCGCCGTAACCAGCGAAGCGGTGCGGCAGACCCGCCAGGCTATCCGCAAGGCCCGGCGCGCGCACCCCGATTCCCGGTTGTTGGTGACGGGATGCGCTGCCGATATCGAGCGAGAACAGCTTGGGGCAATGCCCGAGGTCGACGGGTTGATCGCCAACGAGCGAAAGCTCGATCCGCGAGCATGGAACATCCCGGCGGCCAGGGCACCGCTCGCCCCGACCAAAACCCGCGCATTCATCGCCGTGCAGAATGGATGCGATCACGCATGCACCTTCTGCATCATCCCGCAGGGACGCGGGGTCAGCCGTTCATTGCCGATTGCCGAGGCGCTGTATGAGATCGAGCGACATATCGATCTCGGCGCGAAGGAGGTGGTGCTGACCGGCGTCGACCTGACGTCATGGGGTCACGATCTACCTGGCGCGCCGCCGCTGGGCGTGTTGGTCGAAGCAATCCTGGATGCCTTCCCCGCCCTTGCGCGACTGCGCCTGTCCTCGCTCGACGGGATCGAAATCGACGAAAGGCTGTTCGAACTGTTCGCCAGCGAGAAGAGAGTGATGCCGCACCTGCATCTCTCGCTCCAGCACGGCTCGGATTTGATCCTCAAGCGCATGAAGCGCCGCCACTTGCGGTCCGATGCTCTCGATCTAGCACACCGGCTCAAGGCGCGCCGACCCGACATCGCTTTCGGCGCCGACTTGATGGCTGGCTTCCCCACCGAGACCGATGATCACCACGCCGACAATCTCTCGATCATCCGAGAACTCGATATCGTGCATGGCCACATCTTCCCGTTCTCGGCGCGACCAGGCACGCCCGCCGCACGTATGCCGCAAATCGCTCGCGCACTGGTGAAGACCCGTGCTGCCGAGTTGCGCGGGGCAGTGGCTCACGTGCGCGCAAGGTGGCTGCAAAGCCTTGTGGGCGAAACCTATCGCGTTCTCGCGGAGAGCGACGGCAGCGGTTACACGCCACATTATGCTCGCGTCGCATTGCCCAACGGGACAGAACCGGGCGACATCATCGATATACCCATCCGCACAGTCGAGGAAGGCCTGCTCAAGTGAACGAGAAAAGCTGGAGCCAGCGCCTCTTTGGAGGGTTCAGCAAGACGTCCGACCGGCTTTCGTCGAACCTCTCCGGTATCGTCAGCACCGCCAAGCTCGACGATGCGACGTTGGACGACGTCGAAGATGCGCTGATCGTCTCGGACCTCGGTCCGTCCGCTGCCGCGCGGATCCGCGCGAAGCTGGCGGAGAAGCGCTTCGGCTTGCAGATCACCGAGAGCGAATTGAAGGAAGCGGTGGCCGAGGAAATCGCGGAAATTCTGCGACCGGTAGCCAAACCGCTCGAAGTGACCGCCTTTCCGCGTCCGCAAGTGATCCTCGTTATCGGCGTCAACGGATCGGGCAAGACCACAACCATTGCCAAGCTCGCGCACCTCTTCACGGAAGACGATTACGGCGTGCTGCTGGCTGCTGGCGACACTTTCCGTGCCGCCGCAATCGGTCAGCTGGCCACCTGGGCCGAACGCGCTGGCGTGGACCTCGTCCGCGGCCCCGAAGGCGGCGATCCGGCCAGCATCGTGTTCGATGCGGTCAAGCAGGCAACCGATACCGGGATCGACGCGCTGATCGTCGACACGGCAGGACGTCTCCAGAACAAGCGCGAGCTTATGGATGAGCTCGACAAGATCCGCCGCGTGCTGGGCCGACTGAATCCAGAGGCTCCACACGACGTGGTCCTCGTTCTCGATGCCACCAACGGCCAGAACGCGCTCAGCCAGATAGACGTTTTTAAGGAAGTGGCAGGCGTTACCGGCTTGATCATGACCAAGCTTGACGGGACAGCGCGCGGAGGCGTGTTGGTCGCTGCGGCAGAACAATACGGCTTGCCGATCCACGCGATCGGGGTGGGAGAGAAGATGGAAGATTTGCGCCCGTTCGATCCGGACCTGGTGGCGCGCGTGATTGCAGGAGTGGCTTAGTGGCCGACGCGGAAACCAAAAAGGCCGGTTCCAGCTGGCTGAACGTCATGGTCGATTATGGACCGCTGCTTGTCTTCCTTGCAGTGTATCGCTTCAACGCGCCCGACGATCCCAATCCGGCCGGCGAGCTGATAGCGATCATCTACGGCACTGGCGCGTTTATGGTCGCAGCGATCGTGGCATTGCTCGTGTCGCGCTGGCGACTGGGCAAGATCTCGCCGATGCTGTGGTTTTCGACCACGCTGATCGTCGGTTTCGGGGCGCTGACCATCTTCTTCGGTGACCCGGTATTCGTGCAGCTCAAGCCGACGATCATCTATTCGGTGCTCGGCCTTGCCTTGCTGATCGGATTTTGGCTCGGCAAGCCATTGCTCAAGATTCTGCTGCAAGCCGCATTTGAAGGCGTAACCGAGGAAGGCTGGCTCAAACTGTCGCGCAATTGGGGCTTCTTCTTCCTCGCCCTGGCGGCACTAAACGAAGGCCTGCGCGCCTATATGTCTTTCGAGGGGTGGCTTTGGGCGAAGCTCTGGGTCTTCCTACCATTGAGTTTTCTGTTCACATTCACCCAAATACCGATGTTGCTGAAGCATGGACTGGATCTGGGCGATGTGGAGGACGCGGTGAAGGAAGAACCACCGACCGGTTGATACCCTGAGAATCCGGTCTCGGGAGAAATGACGCGATGTCCGCAAGAAGCCGTTCCGCAACAGTATTCATCGCCCTGGCCCTGGCCGCTTGTTCGCCGGAAGCATCGAACCTCGAACTCGTCGACACCACATCCGACCCGGGCCTGCCGCGCGAAACGAACGGACAACGCGCCGAGTTGCTCTCCGCCTTCTTCGGCTTGGACAACGAACTGCCATTGCTTGCGAATCGTATCTGCCGAGGCGGGAATGGGTTGGACGGAATGCCCGTCATCTTCTCGACCGAGATCGATCACTCAACATTGCAGGCGGGCGACTTCAAGGTCACGACCCGATCGGGAAGGCTCGGAACGATGCACTGCGTGTCCCTGCTGCCCGCAACCGATCCCGGCGAATTGCGCACTGCGCTCCTGATCGGAGAGTTCGGCAATGCCTCCGACGATCCGCCCGCCACGGTCGAGATTGTCGGCCACCTGACATCGATTGACCAATCGCTTGATTTCAAGGGTGCAACAATCGAAGTGACCCCGCTCGACGAAGGTCCCGCGCTGGTAATGGCAGAATTGGTTTCCGACGATGCCGAAGACATGGGTCTCGGTCTTTCACAGACGAGTGGAAGCCCCTGTCCGGCCAGCGGCGTTGCGCAAGCCGTGCGGGCAATCTGGGCAGGCGGAGTCCGACTAGAAAACGGCGACGAACCAGGCGATGCTGAGCGTGAGCTTTACAAAGTCACGGTGCAAACGCCGGACGGACGAGAACGCGAGATCACCCCTTACGCGCTGGCCGATCTCGGCGACAACGACAACAATCACGTGCTTTGCCTCGACACCGCCGATCACCCAATATCGGTATCGTTCCCCGCAAGCATCTTGATCGATCCGAACAATGATCTGAACCCAGCCACCCAGATCAAGGTCGAAGCACAAAAAGGACCATGACCGATGGAGGCAGACTGGCTCCTATGATAGCCGAAAGCGATGCGTGACTGGTTCAGAGACAACTCCGGACGAGAGTTCTATCGCCTGGCGTCGACGGTCCTGATCGTCTTGATCTACGGTCCCATGATCGCGATCGGAAGTGTCGGTGGGCCGGATTGGGTCAAATTCTCGGCAGCCGTAATCCCCATTGTCCTGCTGCTCGTCCTTACCGATTTCAGAATGCGCGATGCAGCCTACGCGCGAGGTTGGGTGCTACTCCTGGTCGTCCATGTTAGTATCGGTCCCTACCTCGAGATCGCCGATGTGAGATTCTACGCTAGCCACCTTATCCATTTGTGCCCGATCCTGATCGGTTGGTGCGCACGGAGCGTCGCGCAAGACGACACACCGGGTACGAGCGACCAAGCGGCTCCCCGCAAGGGCTAAGAATTCGCGGGTTTGATTTGCCCATAGCGATATGCAACTCCCCCGAAGCACAGAGGAAGCCAGGGAGACCATTTGATGAAGATGCCGGATAGCGGCACAGGCTGGGCCGAGCTGCGCGAGACGCTCATTGCCAGAAGGCAAGGCGACGCCAAGTGGCGCGAAGGAAAGACCGCCGTCTATGTCTTCAACGCAGGCCCGGACGTCGCCGAAGTCCAGCACGAAGCCTATTCGATGTACATGTCCGAGAACGGTCTCGGTCCGCTCGCCTTTCCATCGCTTGCGCAGATGGAAAAGGAAGTGATCGAGATGGCGCTTTCGATCCTCCATGGACCAGGAGATGCAACTGGTGCGATGACTTCGGGCGGGACCGACAGCATCACCATGGCAATGAAGGCCGCGCGCGATTTCGCCCGCGCCGAGAAGGGCCTGAAGGGCACCGCCAATATCGTCTTGCCGCAATCCGCCCATCCGGCTTTCGACAAGGCTGCGCATCTGATGGACATCGAAGTGCGGAGGATCGCGCTCAAGCAGGACGGCCGTTACGAAGCCGACCCTGACGCGATGGGCGAGGCTTGCGACGCCAGTACGATCATGATGGTCGGCTCCGCGCCAAACTTCCCGCACGGCATCATCGATCCGATCGCCGAACTGGGGGAAATCGCGCTGGCCAAGGAGGTCTGGCTGCATACCGATGCCTGCGTAGGCGGCTATTTCGCGCCCTTCGCCCGCATGAATGGCGTCCCCGTCCCGCCGTTCGATTTCGAAGTGCCCGGCGTGCAGTCGATCAGCGCCGACCTCCACAAATACGGCTATGCTGCAAAGGGGGCCTCAACCGTCCTGTTCCGGTCGAAAGGACTCTATTCCCATATGCCTTTCGATGCCCGCAATTGGAGCGGCGCGCCAATGACCACGCCGACGCTCGCCGGGACACGCCCCGGCGGAGCGATTGCGGCGGCGTGGGCGGTAATGAACTTTCTGGGTGTTGAGGGCTATTGCGAGAAACAGGGTTTGGTGTGCGAAACCCGCGAGCGCGCTGAGCGGGGCTTCGAAGCGCTGGGCTTTGAGGTTCTGGGAAAGCCCTTGCTCGGATTGGTCGCTTTTCGCCATCCGGAGCACGACAGCTTCGCGATCTATGGCGAGATGTACCGCAAGGGCTGGTTCACCTCGATCACCGTCGACCCGCCGAGTCTGCACCTGATGCTCTCTCCCAAACATGCCGAAGTCATCGACGAATACATGGAAGATCTGCGGATCAGCCTGGAAACGGTCGCCGCCGGGAAGCAGGGCGAGAAGGTCGAGGCACGGTACAACTAGTGGCGATATCGTAGTGGATCCGACCCGAGAATTCTCCGGCGCATTCGCCTTCAGCACCCGTCAGGCCGATGACCGCTTAGGGAATTTCCTGATCGGATGACGGGAGCCCGCCGAGACTTCTACATCCCACGCTCTGCTCATCGATCTTTCGCGCAACCCAAAGAAATGCGTTTTCAAGCAGTCTCGCATAGTGGGGATCGGAATAGCTCTTGTCGCTGTGGCCGATCGCCGAATACAGAACGCGCCCATTTTTCGGACAGCGGCTCCAAATCACGGGATGATTGATTGCGCCTTCGCCCATGCGCAGGTCGGCAATGTCGCCGTAGGCATCGTTGCGGGGGCTGTAGGTGCTTTCATCGAGACCGACGATGGCGTGCATGCCATGATCCTGAGCACGACTGTCGAAGCTGTACCATTCGTCGTTGTGCAGCCAGCTCGCAGGTATTCCGGCTGTCACCGGATGGTTTGAGCTGAGCACCTCGAGGCGAGCGTCCTGAAACTGCGGCTCTGCGGGATGCCCGATAAATCGCGGCCCGATCAGGTTGTCCTGATACCATTCCCAGTTGCTTTGTGATGCGTCTCCTGACCCGTGCAAACCGATCCAGCCGCCGCCCTTTTCGAGCCAAATCTGGAAGGCGCTTTCCTGCCCTTCGGTCAATCCATCGCCGGTAGTGTTGTTGAACACCACGACATCGAAGCGCGCGAGGTCGGTTTCGTTGAACACTGCCGCATTTGCCGTAGTGAAGATGCCGTATCGATGTTCGCGCGCCAGTTGCACGAAGAACAGGTCGGCGCCTGCAATCCCCTCATTGTGACGCCACCCCAAGGTCTTCGAGAAGACTAGGATCGCGGGCTGCTGCAGCCATTGCGTGATCTCTGGCCGAACTGCATCGAAGCGGCCAGCGTCTTGTCCGGATGCGACGGGGGACGAGACCAGCAAGAACACCAAAGCGAGGGGTTGCAATAGCTGCCGCACGAAAGTCTCCAGAAATCGAATTGGTCCCTGTTGTGCATCATGCTGCCGCAATGCGATTGGGCAAGTCTCTTCCAGATGGACAAGGCAATTCCGTCCAGATCCAGCAGCAAGCCTAGACTAAATCTCCACCTGGCTTCCCAATTCCACCACCCGGTTGGTCGGCAGCTTGAAGAAGTCCATCGCGCTAGCGCTGTTCCTCAACATCCAGGCAAATATCTTCTCGCGCCAGATCGGCATACCTGGCTTATCGCTCGCGAGCAGCGTTTGGCGCGAAAGGAAGAAGCTGGTGTGCATCATCTCGAACTCGCCGCCGCAGAACTGGTTCATGCTCTTGAGTCCTTCGACAACGTTGGTCTCTTCCATGAATCCGTAATGCAAGATCGCCCGGTAGAACCCGTCCCCCATATCCTTGTACTCGCAGCGCTGCGCCGGATCGACATAGGGCACGTCCTGGATGTCGACGGTGAGGATCACCACCCGCTCATGCAGCACCTTGTTGTGCTTGATATTGTGCAGCAGGGCCGAGGGAACACCGGCCGTGCTCGAGGCCATGAAGATCGCTGTGCCGGGCACTCGCAGGGCGGAATTCTTGGCCGACTTGGCGAATATCTCCATCGGCAGGGCCACTTCGCTCATCCGCTCGCGCATAAGCTTGCGGCCGCGCGCCCACGTGGTGAGCAGCAGGAAGGCGATGAAGCCGACCATCAGCGGGAACCAGCCGCCATCGGGCACCTTGGTGAGGTTCGCGGCAAAATATGCCCCGTCGACGATCAGGAACAGCAGCACCAGTGGCGCAGCGTACCACCACTTCCACTTCCACACGCCGACCAGCAGCACCGCCATCAGCAGCGTGTCGATCGTCACCGCACCGGTCACCGCGATGCCGTAAGCGCTGGCGAGGTTGGAGGAGTTCTGGAACGTCAGGACCAGGATGATCACCGCGACCATTAGCGCCCAGTTGACCACCGGAATGTAGATCTGTCCGCCTTCGGTTTCGCTGGTGTGGCGGATCGAAAGGCGCGGAATGTAGCCCATCTGGATCGCCTGGTGGGTGATCGAGAACGCGCCCGAAATGACCGCCTGACTGGCGATGAAAGTCGCAACGGTGGCAAGCAGGACCAGCGGCAGGCGCCATTCCTCGCTGGCAAGGAAGAAGAACGGCGATTGGATCGCTTCTGCGGCCTGCTCGGGCGGCAATCCGATAACCATCGCGCCCTGCCCGAAGTAGTTGAGCAGCAGGCACGGCATGACGAAGCCAAACCATGAAAGTCGCATTGGTCCACGCCCGAAATGGCCCATGTCCGAATAGAGCGCTTCCGACCCGGTGACGGCCAGCACCACGGAGCCAAGCGCAAGGAACGCCAGCCAGCCGTCGAGCACGAAGAAGTTGACCGCGTGATACGGATTGAGCGCCCACAGGATCGTGGGCGTCTGGATTATCTGCCACGCGCCCAGCGTTGCGATAACGCTGAAATAGACGATCATCACCGGGGCAAACAGCGCACCGACCTTCGCCGTCCCGCGCTTCTGGAGCACGAACAGGAATACGAGCAGGCCGAGCGCGATCGGGATGACGAACCGCTGCAGCCCCTGATCCACGACGGTGAGACCTTCAACGGCGGACAAAACCGAAATCGCCGGCGTGATCATCGAATCGCCATAGAACAGCGACGTTGCGAAGACGCCGAGCAAGAGCGCCACCCAGCCATATTTGGACTTGTTGAGCTGACTCGAAATCAGCGCGACGAGAGCGAGCGAACCGCCCTGCCCCTTATTGTCAGCGCGCATCAGGATCGTGACGTACTGGATCGCCACCACCAGCGTCATCGACCAGAAGATCAGGCTGATCACTCCGAGCACGTGAGCCTGGTCGAGCGCGAGCGGGTGCGGGCCGACGAATGTCTCGCGGAAAGCGTAGAGCGGGCTGGTACCGATATCGCCGAACACAATGCCGATCGCGCCGACAGCCAGTGCTGTTTTGGATGCGCTGTGGCTCTTGCCTCCTGTGGGAGGCTGGTGTGCCGGTGTTGATGCCGTTTCGCTCATGCCAAATGGATTTCCCGATCTCCGGTACTGCCCTTCACGAGCCTGCCCATGCTTGGGTCTGGATCGCGCCCCCGATTGCGAGTCCTCGCAAGGTCGCGGCCCCTAGCACCGAGTCTTCGCGCCTGCAATATCGAGCCCATCGCCCCGCTCAGCGGCCCTGCAGCATCGGCGCATTGGCAATCATCTGATCGAGCGCCTCAACCCTGCGTGCAATGTCAGGCCTCCACGGGGCATCTTCAGGCGACTTGTCGAGCAATTCGCCCCACACTGCCCGCGCCTCGCGCACCTCGCCGCTGCGCAAGTAGGCGAAGCCGAGGAAGAATTGCGGCGCGGGATTGGCGGGATCCACTGCGCTCGCCCGATCATAGGCTTCCCTCGCCGCCGGAGTGACGAACCCTTCGGCATGGCCGACCAACGCAATTCCCAAAGCGAGCCATCCTTCGAGGTGATCCGGGTTCTCATTCAGGCCTCGCCGAAGCAAACCGGCGGCATCACCGAATTGCCCTCGCCGCGCGAAAGCGTCGGACGTGACGAGGTAATTGGGTTTCGGCAGGGTCTCGTCAAACAATTGCAGTCGCGCCTCGACCATTTCCTCGCCCGATTGGTTCGAACGGGCCTGCTCGGGTTTGGGTGACGAAGGCTGATCGGGAGAACCCTGCCACGCATATCCTGCCAGGCCGAATACCAATGTAGCGCCAAACAGCGTCCAACCATTGCGAGGAATACGCAGGATCAGCGCGCCGACCACAAAGGCGAGCGCCGCAAGCAGGATAACGATCAGCCAGCCCATCAGGCGGCCTCGTCATCGCCGCTGCGACGGCCAAGACGGCGCAACAACGCGAAAAGCACGGCCAAGAGCAGCACCGCCGGGATCGCAAAAAGCGGCCAGGTGGTTGCGCTCACATCGGGGGAATAGCTGACGTAATCGCCGTAGCGTTCGATCAGCCAGGCGCGGATCGCCTCGGGGTCTTCGCCAGCCGCAATCCGGCTGCGGACTTGGTGCCGCATGTCTCCGGCCATGGGCGCATCGCTGTCGGCAATACTCTGCGATTGGCAAGTGAGGCAACGCAGCGTCTCCATCAGCTCCAGCGCACGCGCCTCCAGCACCGGGTCATCAAGCTGAGTGTAGGCATAGGGAGCCGGAGGCATGTCGTCCTGCGCGTAGGCTGGCATGCAGAGCGCAAACGCTGCAATCAGGGTGAACACCAGCGAACGGATCACCGCGCTTCCCCCAGCTTTGCAAGCAGCAGGGGAATATGCTCTTCGCGGATATCGCCGATATGCTGGTAGCGGATGTTGCCCGCGCCATCGATGACGTAGGTTTCCGGCACGCCCGATGCACCGATCTCGATCATTAGCGACGAAATCTCATCAGCGCCGATCCGCGTGTACGGGTTGCCATGGCGCTCCAGAAACTGTGCGACATCTTCGGGCTTGTCGCGAATCGCAATGCCGATGATCTCGACGCCTTCTTCCTTGAGCGCTTCGAGCTGCGGCGCTTCGGCGATGCACGGGAGACACCAGCTGGCCCAGATATTGAGCAGCTTAGGCTCACCTCCAACAAAGTCCTCTCGCGATGCACCGGCAAATCCTTCGGTCGCTGGCGGAAGCTCGAATTCGGGCAACGGTTTGGAAATCATTGCCGAAGGCACTGCATCGTCTTTGGGCTGGGAGAGCATGTACCCCCCCAAACCGAGGATGAAGAGGAAGATTGCCAAAGGGATCGCGTAGGCCAGCCGCATCACGCGTTCTCCGCCGTCTTGGCGGCTTCGAGCTGCTCGAGTTCCGCCCTTCTTGCATCGCCGAGGCGGGTAGCGATCCGGCGCCGCATATCACTGCGGACGCGGCCGATAATCGCCAGAACTCCGCCGAGCCCGATCAGCAGGCCACCATACCATATGAAAGTCACGAACGGTTTCCACCAAACCCGAATCTGCCACCTCTGGGTTCCGTCCGCCGTTTCGCCGGCGGTGTCACCGATCACCGCGTAGAGCTGGCCATCCCACCGCGTCAGCAACGCCGCTTCGCTGGTTGCTTGCGACGGTGCCCAGAAATTGCGCGCTTGCGGACTGAGCCTCATCGGTTCTCCTCCCCGGCTTGCCGATACGCGAGCTTCCAGAGCAGTCCAGTTGGGCCCGGCAACCGGATCGACACTGTCGAGCGTGATCGACCATTCGCCAACCGAAGTGCTGTCGCCAGCAGACATCGCGGCCAGCTTCTCCTGCGTGAACGCGCTTTCGCTTGCCATGCCGAACAGGGCCACAGCCACTCCAAAATGCGCCAAGACCATCCCCCAAACCGCAGTTGGGACGCGGCTGAGTTTTCGCCCACGAAGGGGCAAGAATGCCGCAACGGCAAGCGCCGCAGCGAGTGCAAGGCCCAGCACAGGAAGCAGTCCGTAGGTGCCCAGGACTGCGACGAGAACCGTGATCGATACGAGGATCGCGCCGATAATAGCCAGTTCCTGCTTGATCCGATCGGGCTTGTCCGACTTCCAGCGAAGCAGCGGGCCGACGGCCATCACGAGGAACATCGGGATTGCGAAAATTGCGCCCACCGGGTTGAAGTATGGCGGCCCCACCGACACCCGCACATCGAAGGCCTCCGTCAGAAGCGGATAGAGCGTGCCAAGCAGAACGATAGCGAGGATGGCCGACAGCATGACGTTGTTGAACACCAGCGCTCCCTCACGGCTGGTCGCTGCAAAGCGCTTGCCCTCCGCCACCGAACTGGCGCGAAATGCGAATATGGTGAGCGCGCCCCCTATGTAGAGCGCGAGCAGGATCAGGATGAATGTGCCCCGTTCGGGATCGACAGCGAAGGCATGAACGCTCGTCAGCACACCGGACCGCACAAGGAAGGTGCCGAGCATGCTCATCGAGAATGCCAGAACGCCGAGCATGATTGTCCAGGTCCGCAATGCGTCGCGAGCGGCGAGCACACTGACCGAATGCAGCAATGCGGTCGCGGCAAGCCACGGCATCAACGAGGCATTCTCTACCGGATCCCAGAACCACCAGCCACCCCAGCCAAGCTCGTAATAGGCCCAGTAGGAGCCTGCCGTGATACCAAGGGTCAGGAACACCCACGCACCCAGGACCCAAGGTCGCATCACACGCGCGAATTCGGGCGTGACCTGCCGGGTGATCAACGCGCCCATCGCCAGGCTGAACGCCACCGAAAGGCCGACATAGCCGATGTATAGCGTCGGCGGATGAAGCGCGAGGCCGATATCCTGAAGCAGCGGGTTCAAGCCCACACCTTCGGCGGCAGGCACCGGCAGCCGCTCGAACGGATTCGAGCTAAGCAACAGGAACGCGTAGAATCCGAGCGCGACGAAGCCTTGGACCGCAAGAGTTGCATGCATGGTCCGTTCCGGCAGGCGCTTTTCTGCCGCTGCCAACAACCCGCCCGACAATGCCAGTACGGCTACCCACAGCAGCATCGAGCCTTCATGGTTCCCCCAAGTCCCAGTCAGCTTGTAAAGAAACGGCTTCAGGGAGTGGGAGTGAGATGCAACCAGCTTGATCGAAAGATCGGTGATCGCGAAGGCGTAAAGCAGCATTAAGAATGCGAGCGTCGCCAACCCTGCCTGAACCACGGCAGCGGGGCGGGCGTAGACCGCAAGCGAAGATCGCTCGCCATTGCTCGCGCGCAGCGCCAGCGCTCCGGACAACATCTGCAGCACGGCGAGCGCCGCAGCGAGCCAAAGGGAGGCAAGGCCGATTTCCGCGATCATGAAACCCGGCCGTCCTAGTCGAGCCCGACCGTGGTCTCGGCGACGCTGTCTGCGGCGCGATGGCCTTCGAGCCCTTCCAGTTCCTTGGGCACGTAGTTCTCGTCATGTTTCGCGAGGAGGTTTGTCGCTAAGAAGGTGCCGTCGGCCTGCAGGCTCCCTTCGGCCACGACGCCAGATCCCTCAACGAACAGATCGGGAAGAATGCCGCTGTATCTGACCGGGACGCTGCTTGCTTCGTTGCCAGTTACGACGAATGCGACAGTGACGCCGTCGGCCTCGGTTTCGAGTGACCCGGGTTGCACCATGCCTCCAAGACGTACGGCCTGGCCAACTGCAGGAGGCTCGGCAGCGATTTGCTCCGGCAGGTAGAAGTAGTTCGCCTGATTGCGCAGCGCCCAGGTGGCGATGAGTCCAGCGGCGACGATCGCTATCAGCGCAACGATCACCAGCGCCATTCGCTGGTGCTTCGCCTTCATGGGGACGGAGCCACTCATCGCCGCTTGACCTCATCCCTGCGACGCTCGGCGTGGCGCATGGTCTGCCAACTCCAAGCCGTTAGCAGCGCGAGCCCGCCAAGACCGACAGCGTAGGCCGCAATTACGAAATCCCAATGATCGAGGGCTTCACGCATCAGGCGTTCTCCAATCGCGACGTTGCGACAGGCATGTCGTCATCCAGCGCCCTGCGCCGCAAACGCGCCTCGACCTGCTGTTCGGCAATCAGCGCGCGCATCCGCATCAATACGATCGCGGCAAAGAGCAGGGTGAAGCCAAGCACGGCGACGAACAGCGGCACGAGAAAGACCGAATCGATGGCGCTCTTTCCGGCTGTGATGCTTGGCGGCTGGTGGAGCGAGTTCCACCACACGACGGATCGATTGATGATTGGAATGTTGACTGCACCGACCAATCCGAAAATCGCTGCGATCTTCGGCGCGCCCCCTTCGCGTGCGGTCGCCTGCGATAGCGCGATGTACCCGGCGTAGAGGAACAACAGAACGAGCATGCTCGTCAATCGACCGTCCCAAACCCACCAGGTTCCCCAGGTCGGACGTCCCCAGATCGACCCGGTCGCGAGGCAAATCGCGGTGAACACCATCCCCGGCAAGGCGATGGCACGTGCTGCAACGCTGGCGAGCGGGTGCTTCCAGATCAGCAAGGCCGCGCTGGCAATTGCAATACCCGTCCAACCGCCCATGCCCAGCCACGCGCTCGGCACGTGAACGAACAGGATCCGTACACTTTCGCCCATGAGCCGATCGGGCGGGACCTGGGTGAGCCCCCAGCCAATCGACAACGCTGTGACCAATATCCCGCTCCACAAGAAAAGTGGGGTCAGCCACTTTGCAAGCGACAGGAAGCGTTTGGGATTGGCGTAGATGTGCATTTGTCAGCGGCCTTGGGCAGTGTTTTAGTGTCCCCGCCGCCTTCGGCAAGGGCGCAAAGCACGCAAGGTGTGCTGCAGCCGTTTCAACCGGGGGCCTATCGTCCGATCAGCTTCTGCGCCATTCGGTCGGCTACGACGTCGGGCGAGGTTTTGCTGACGTCGCTCTCCTGCCAGATCTCTTCGAGCCTGCCCGGAATCTGCGCGAGCCGCTTGCGCACTTCGTTGATATCGCCGGGCGTCCCGTCGCGACGAGCAAGATACTCGGTCGCGACCGAGATAATGCCGCCCGCATTGATCACATAGTCCGGTGCGAACAGGATCCCGCGTTCGAACAACAGCTGGCCATGGTGGGCGCGGGCAAGCTGGTTGTTTGCGCCGCCCGCTACGATCGGAGTATCGAGCCGTGCAATACCTTCCTCGTCGAGGATCGCTCCAAGCGCGTTGGGGCTGAACACGTCGCATGCGACGCTCATGATCGCATCGGCGTCAACCGCCTTGCCGCCGAGTTCCGCAGCCAATGCCTCGGCACGGTCAGCATGAATATCAGCCAGTGTCAGCTTCGCACCATCCTTGGCCAACAGCCGTGCAACGCCGCCACCGACGCTGCCCGTGCCCTGCACCGCGACGTGGACATCGGCGACGCTATCCTTGCCCAGTTTGTGACGCACCGCCGCCTTGATCCCGTGGTAGATGCCGATGGCCGTGAACGGACCGGGATCGCCCCCGGCGGCGTCTTCACCGTCTGCCGGCAGGCCGGAGACATGCGCCGTTCGGCTCGCCAAGGCGACCATGTCGGCTTCGCTCATGCCGACATCCTCGGCCGTGACGTAGCGACCGCCAAGCGCCTCGACTGCATCGCCGAATGCCGCGAGCATTTCGGGTGTCTTGGTCTTGGCTTTGTCGGCGAGGATCACAGCCTTGCCGCCGCCCATCGGCAATCCTGCCATGGCGTTTTTGTAACTCATGCCGCGCGATAGGCGCAGAGCGTCCCGCAATCCGTCCTTGGGATTGGGATAGTGCCAGAAGCGCGTGCCACCGGCGCCCGGGCCGAGATGCGACGAATGAACGGCGATAATCGCTGTCAGCCCGCTTGCGCGATCATGCACGAAATGCACCATCTCATGCTCGTCGAAGTCGGGCTCGGTCCAGAATGCGGTCATACGACAAACGCCTCACAATTACAGCGGCGCGACCGACAGGACCGTCTGGATTGCTTGGGGAAAATGGGGCGATCGAGGGGTCTCGAACCCCCGACCTCCGGTACCACAAACCGGCGCTCTAACCAACTGAGCTACGATCGCCACACGCCCCATCCCAGCGCAACCGTCAGGTCACAACCAAGTCCGCGCAAGGGGGGCGGTTTACGCTTGAAAAAGCCTCGGTCAAGAGCGCTCTCTCGCGGCGCGAGCCTGTTGCACAAAGCGCCTTTCAAGGGAAGCGAAAACTGCTTGAGATTGGTCTGCGCGCAAGATTGTTTCATGCGGCCCAATGGTGGGTTGCACCGCCGCAGTGCGCTCGTATCTTCGGGAATATGGCGGCACCAGGCGATTCTTCTGCCGATTTTCTGCTGATGCACAGCCAAATCCAGCGCGTGCCAACGCCAAAGATCGAACTGTTCCAGTTGAAGCGGTTCGTCGATCCGGAATTGCAGGCCGAGCTCGTTCGTCTGATCGACAAGGATCGCAGACCATCGACCGTCGCCGATCCCAATGGAGACGATTATTTTCGCACCAGCGAGACCTGCGATCTGGATGCAACGGAAGCCGCAGTGATCGAGCTCGAAGCGGCCCTGCGGGAATTGAATGGGATCGATCCCGCCTACGGCGAGCCGCTTCAGGGCCAACGATATGCGGAGGGACAGGAGTTCAAACCCCACACGGATTATTTCACCCCTGGGGGCCCCGATTATGAAAAGTATTGCTCTGTCGCTGGCCAACGCACCTGGACCTTCATGATCTATCTGAATGAAGTCGAGTCCGGCGGCGCGACCCGTTTCAAGGCGGTCGGCAAAACTTTCCAGCCCGAAGCAGGAAAACTGCTTTGTTGGAACAATCGTCGACCCGATGGGAGCGTGAACCCAGCAACGCTTCACCACGGAATGAAAGTGCGCAAGGGGATGAAATACGTCATAACCAAATGGTATCGCGAGAGGCCATGGGGTTGGTGATACGGACGCGCCTGATCGGCTTCCTCGGTGTGGCCCTGCTGTTCATTGGTTTGCCATTCGCCATGGGGATATGGATCAATCTCACATGGGTCAGTGACCCGCATGGCGTGGTCGATTCGGCGCGTCTTGCGAACTCCGCCCAATCGAGTGACATGATCGCGCTGCCTTGGGGCGGCTTCGTTGCGAATACTGACCTCGAGGGCGCGATAGAGGTGACATGTCGCGACGGAACCGTGACCACGGACGGCTATGTCTCACGCTACTCAGGTCAAAGCTACGTTGTGACGCAGGATTGCCAGCTTGAGTGGAGCGGATGAACGCGCCTCGATTTGTCCTGTCGGTCCATCGTGACCACGAGCACCGCTTTTCCAAGCGACCCGCCAGGCGGCTTCGGATCATTCAAGGGATTGGCGTTGAGGGCGATGCGCATGCAGGCGAAAAGGTCCAGCATCTGAGCCGCGTGCGCGCCGATCCGAACCAGCCAAACCTGCGACAAGTCCATTTGATGCATGCCGAACTGTTCGATGAGCTTGCTGCGAGTGGTTTTGTTGTAAAGCCCGGAAATCTTGGCGAAAACATCACCACGAGCGGGATCGACCTACTGGGACTTGGGCGCGACACATTGCTTCGGATCGGCCCCGACGTGGTCCTGAAGGTGACCGGGCTGCGCAATCCGTGCAGGCAGATCGAAGCCTTTGCTCCCGGGCTGCTCAAAGAGGTCGCGATCAAGACGGAGCACGGGATTGTTCGCAAGGCGGGCATCATGACGATAGCGGTTGCTGGCGGTCATGTCGCTCCGGGCGACGCAATCGCAATAGAGCCGCCCAAAGGTCCCCATATTCCGTTGGAGCGGGTCTGAACGAAAAAGGGCGGCCCGTCGGACCGCCCTCTTCGGATCGCATCGACTTCGCGACTACTTCTTCAGCGAAAGTCCACCGAAGCGCTTGTTGAACGCAGCAACGCGGCCGCCTTCTTGCACCTGGCGATTGCCGCCCGTCCAGGCTGGGTGGCTGGTCGGATCGATGTCGAGCGCGAGCGTGTCGCCTTCGCTGCCCCAAGTGGAGCGCGTCTGAAACTCAGTGCCATCGGTCATCTTGACCGTGATGGTGTGATAATCGGGATGCCCTTCGGCTTTCATCGTTCTTGTCCTTGCTAGCTGAGGCCCGGTACCGACCGGACGAGCTGTTTGCGGGAAAGCGGCGCGCTTAGTTGGGTTTGTCATAAATGGCAACCCCAACCAGCGAGTCCTTGTGTTCCGAACCCCCAATCCGGGGTGCGATATCCTGGCGCCCTCGGCGCTAAGAAAGAACAGCGGCGGGGACGGTCATCCGGACGGGTGAGCGGAAACCAAAAGCCGGAAGGCTTCAGCCTTCCGGCGGGTCGGCTATCATCGCAGTGAATTCGGTCTCGCAGGTCGTCTTGCCTTCGACGCTGGCCTTGCCCTTGAATTTGTAGATCGTGCGGCGTTGCTGGAGAAATTCGACTTCGAGATCGAGCAGGCAACCCGGGGTGACCGGCGCGCGGAACTTGGCTCCGTCGATCCCCATGAAGATGACCAGCTTGCCCGTGCCTGCCAATTCGAGTGTTTCGATCCCGAGGATTGCGGCGGCCTGTGCAAGCGCCTCTATCTGCAGCACGCCCGGCATGATCGGGGCACCCGGGAAATGCCCCTGGAAGAATTCCTCGTTCATGCTCACGGCCTTCACCGCATGGATGCGCTCGCCAAGGTGAAGCTCCTTCACCCGGTCGACCAACAACAGCGGATAGCGATGCGGCAGCGCCTTGAGGATCTTGTGGATGTCGTAATCCACGATCGGCTCCTTGGTGCCGGTTTCGTCGCTCATGGCCTGCCCTCGCTCACCTCAATCGACTCAGCGACCCTGCGGCGCCTGCTGGTTGCCCTGCTGTTGTTGCTGCGCGGCCTGCTGGCGCTGTTGCAGGACCTGTGCGGCGACGAGCGTCTGCTGGATTTCCTGAAACAGCTGCACGCCCTGGCGCGACGGCTGCCAACCGGCCGGCGGAACGATGCCCACCTGCGGAACCTTGGCGTTCAGCGACGTCGTGACTTGCTGCGTGATGTCGGCCGCAGGGGGCGCGTAAAGGACGGTATTGGGCGCCATCACCATCTGGATCTGTTGCTGCGTCACCACCTCCTGGAGCGCTGCGGGGTACTGCTTCAGAATCTCTTCGATCGCGAAAATCCGACCGGCGTCGATCTGGTTGGTCAGCTGCTGGATCTCGGCCTCGACCGTCTGCAATTGGGTGAATTGCGGACTGGATTGGGCTGCCTGCAGCTCGGCATCGTTGACTTCGTTGTCGCCATTTGTGTCGAAGCCCTGAAGGATCGTCTGACGTTCCTGGCCCTTGGTACGGCGCGTTTCAATCTGAGCGGAATAGGTGGTCGAAACCTGCTGATATGCGGTCTGCAACGCGCTGGTTCCGATGACTGCACGACCGATGTCGAGGGTGGCGATATTGCCCTGCACCTGGGCGGTCGCGGGCACAGCGGCCAGCGCACCGAGCGATAAGCTCGCAAGAGCAAGCGATTTGGCAAAGAGTTTCATTAGAACTGGGTTCCTACGTTGAACGTGAAGGTTTTATCATCATCGCCTTCGACCTTGCGGATCGTCTGGGCGAAATCGATACGGAACGGCCCGAATGGCGAGTTCCAGTTTACGCCGATTCCGGCGGTAATGCGTGGTGAGGGCGAATCGCCGACAAATATCTCTTGGAACGGAGCGGCAATCTGCTGACCGAACGGCACGTTTGGCGCATCGGCGGTGCCAGGATCGGTCGTTGTCAAAGTGCTATCGTCGGGATCGATGAAGAGCAGGTTCCCGTCTGTGTCGGTAAACTGCTGGAAGATCCCGTCCGGGAACGGTGCACTCTGCAGCACCGGCTCGGTAACGCCCCACAGCGCGCCGACATCGACCCATATCGATGGACGGAGGCCAAGCTCGCGTGCACCCGTGCCAAGCGGAATCTCCAGCTCGGCGCGAGCGAGGTAGTAGTTGCGACCGCCAATCGCGTCGTCGACGACGTTCTGCCGATCGGTGACCACGAGTGGGTTGTCCGGGTTATCCGGATCGGGGATGATCCGTTGCCGCAAAACGCGCGGCCCGACGCCGCGAATATCGAAGCCTCGAAACTGCGGCTCGCCGAGGAAGAAACGGTCGGTGAGAAGGATATCTTCAACTCCTTCGCCCGCGCGCTCCTGCAACGAGAAGATCGTCCCGCCTTCGGCAAGGACCGAGAAAATGAAACCGCTGTTCGCAACATTCCAGAATTGCTGCGCCCGGCCGCGGAAACGCAGGTAGCGCACATCGCCACCCAGGCCGGCAAACTCACCGCTCAACGAAACCGTCCGACCTCGCGTGGGACGCAAGCGGGAATTAAGCGAGTTGTAGTTGAGGCTCAGCCCCACGATCGAACTCAATCTTTCACCAAGCGCATCGCAGAGAAACCGGCCGGCCTGGAGCGGGTCGCACTCGGTCGTGCCGTCGCCATCGATGTCGCGGAAGAAGAGGTTTTCGTCGAGGCTCACATCGTCGTAGTTGAGCGTGTAGCTCCCGACGAGCGACATGAACTCGGTCAGTGGCACGCCCACGCGGATACCGAAGCCAGTCGTCGCCTGCTCGAAAGTGTTGTTGCGATCCCCGCCGAAGCGGTTGAAGCTGTTGAAATCCCGGCGATAAATATCGACACCGGCCGAGATATTCCGGTCGAACACATAGGGTTCGGTGAAGCTAATTTGAGCCGATCGCGAGAATTGCGACCAGTTGACACTAAGCCCGATCGTCTGGCCTCGGCCGCGGAAGTTTCGCTGGCGGATACTGCCCGCAAGGATGAACTGCTCGATCGATGAAAACCCGGCCGAGAACTGTAATTCGCCGGTCGGTTGCTCTTCGACATTCGCTTCGAGCACGATCCGATCGGGGGCGCTCCCTTCGACCTGGTTGACCTCGAAATTTTCCTGGAAGTATCCCAGCGAATTGATGCGGGCGGTCGTCCGCTGCACACCCAACGAGTTGAACGCATCGCCTTCGGACAGGCGGAATTCGCGACGGACCACCTTATCCTGCGTCAACGTGTTGCCGTTGACATCGACGCGCTCGACGTAAACGCGAGGAGCCTGGCGAAGGATGAACGTGATATCCATCGTCAGGTCGTCTTTGTTGCGGCTGAAACGCGGCTGCACATCGGCAAATGCGTAGCCGAACCGGCCCGCGAGTTCGGTCAATTGCTCGACGGTGTCCTCGACCGACTTGGCATCGTACCAATCGCCGGTGGCCATGGGCAGGTTGGCTCCCAGCGCATCGCTGTCGAAGTCGCGCAACTGGCTGTCGACCACGACATCACCGAATTTGTAGCGCTCGCCTTCCTCCACCACATAAGTGATGATGAAGTCTTTCTGATCCGGCGTAAGCTCGGCGACGGCCGAAACGACGCGGAAATCGGCGTAGCCTTCGGTCAGGTAGAACTGGCGCAGTTTCTGCTGGTCGAAGGCTAGGCGATCGGGGTCATAGCTGGTGTTTGAGCTGAAGAAGCGCGTCCAGCGCGCCTGCTTGGTGACCATTTCGCCACGCAGCTCACCATCGGAGAATTGCTCGTTGCCGATGATGTTGATCTGGCGAACCTTGGACTTCGGCCCTTCGCTAATCTCGAAAACCACGTCGACGCGGTTCTGGGGCAGCTGGACCATCTTCGGTTCGACGGTCGCGGCAAAGCGCCCCTGACGCTTGTAAAGCTCGATAATGCGCGCAACGTCGGCG
>JASJDE010000014.1 GCA_030065195.1 Erythrobacter sp.
GATCGAGACGACGTTCACCGAGGAGACCGAGACCGACCTGTTCGGCGAGCAGGCGGTGCTGTGCGGCGGTATCACACACCTCATCCAGGCCGGGTTCGAGACGCTGACAGAGGCCGGATACGCGCCAGAAATGGCCTACTTCGAATGCCTCCACGAAACCAAGCTGATCGTCGACCTGCTGTATGAAGGCGGCATCGCGAATATGCGCTACTCGATCAGCAACACGGCCGAATATGGCGACATCAAGACCGGTCCGCGCATCATCACCGACGAGACGAAAGCCGAGATGAAGCGCGTTCTCGCCGATATCCAGTCGGGTCGCTTTGTGAAGGATTTCGTGCTCGACAATCGCGCCGGCCAACCCGAGCTCAAGGCCTCGCGCAAGGCCGCTGCCGCGCATCCGATCGAAAAGACGGGCGCCGAATTGCGCGCGATGATGCCCTGGATCGGTGCCAACAAGCTGGTCGACAAGTCGAAGAACTAGGTTCAGTATCGGCGGGCACTCAGGAGCGAGGAGCCCGCCAACATGGCCGACCACCCGATCTTCAAAATGGCCTTCTCGAAGATATACCCGATGTATGTCCAGAAGGCGGAAAAGAAGGGCAGGACCAAGGCCGAAGTCGACGAAGTCCTGCGCTGGGTCACCGGGTATTCGCAGGAACAACTGGACAGCCAGCTTGAGCGCGAGGTCGATTGTCGCGGGTTTATCGAAGAAGCCAAGCTCAATCCCGATCGCGAATTGATCAAGGGCGTTGTCTGCGGCGTCCGGGTGGAGAATGTCGAAGAGCCGCTAATGCGCGAGCTGCGATATATGGACAAGGTGGTCGACGAACTCGCCAAGGGGAAGAAGATGGAGAACATCCTGCGCAGCTAGGCCGAGCGCGAGATGCTCCGCTCTAAGGTTCTGTAAACCCTCCGGATGTTCTAAGCCGCATCATGATCGACTATCGCTCCAACGGATTCGTGCTGATCGTGTGCGCCATATTGTGGGTCGTGCTCGGCGCGCGTTTCCTGATCAATTCGGCGACGACGGAACGCGAATACGTGCCGCCAAAGGCGTCGCAGCAAGCGATCGAGAGTTTCGTCCGGTCGCAGCTCGACTCGCTGCAGGCGCGTTCCTTTGCCGAAGGCATCGAACTGTGCGGTTTCGTATTCGAAGACGAGAACGGTAATCTGGACACGACCGAAGTCTATGTCGGCGAAACCGCAAGCTGCAGCTACGACTATCGCTGGCCGCTCGATGTCCGGCCCGTCGCAGGCTATCACACCCATGGCGGTTACAATCCGCAATACGACGACGAGGCCCCGTCGATCTTCGACATGGAACAGGATATCGAATTCCGGATCGACGGCTATGTCTCGACGCCCGGCGGTCGGTTCTGGCGCGTCGACTGGCAGAACGAACGCGCGATCCAGATTTGCGGGGAAGGATGCCTCGCACAGGATCCCAAGTACCGCCCATGCCCTGCGGACAGACCGGTTATGCAATATTCACTGGCAGAGCTGAGAACCAGGATCACCGTCGCCGAGGCCAATTGCTAAGCTGCCAATTCTCGCTTGGCGCAGGCCAAAAACTGCCATTCCCAAACCCGAAAGCCGCCCGCGGATAGTCCGCGGACGGCTTCTTCGAGCCCTCCATTGCAACCCTTGGGGCTCAGGCAATCTGCAGCGACAAGGGTTCGCTTCAGACAGCCCAAAGAAAAAAGGTGTGGCCGAAGCGACTAGGAGGACAGTCGCCCCGACCACACCTAAGCAGCGCGCCGTCAGGCTTTCGGCGCGCAAGCTCCAGCTTCGCAACCGGCTGCGGCGCAAGCGCTCGCATCGCAGGCAGCGGCACAGGCGTTCGCCGCGCAGGCACTGGCGGCACAAGCGGAGGCGACGCAGGCGCTCGCGGCGCATGCACTGGCACCGCAGGCGGCGGTACAAGCGGCACCGGCACACGCGCTGGCGGCACAGGCATTCGCCGCGCAAGCACTGGCGGCACAGGCGTTTGCGGCGCAGGCTGCGCTCGCACAGCCGGCGGACGCGCAGCCGGCCGCCGCACAGGCCGTCGGCCCACATTGGGCGGCTGCAGGTGCGATCGGCGCGGTCGATGCGACCGCGAGGCCGCCTGCGACCATCAGCATTTTTGCGAGATTTTGTGGCTTCGACATTTGAAAGTTCCTTTCGGCATCCATCCGTTTTTCTGAGTAAGGCGGCGCCCCGGCACGGGTGTTCAGGGGGTCAGGGGAAGTGCCGGAGCGCCTAACTGGTTGAAGATCAGTCGCCGAAGCGCTTGCCATCGGGGATCTTGGTCCAGGCTGGGTCGGACTTAGCAATGAAGCCTTCGACGTCGCCGAGCCATGTCTTCTGAACGTTATTGTTGAAGTTCAGATAGAGCTTGCCGTTGTGGATCTTGTAGAGAGTGGGATCACCGGGTGCGAGCGCACCGCGGCTCATGGCCCAGGCACAGTGGCCGCCATATTGCGGGGCATAGGCTTCCGGATTGGCCTTGAATTTGTCGGCGTTGGACTGGCTGGCAAAGTGGAACTCGGCACCATTGTGCTTCACCATGAATCTTGCGCTGCCTTTGACGGGGACGCCGTCGCCCTGGAAGTAGCTTACCGTGTCGTAGCCGCTGACAGCGATGTTGCTGCCTTCCACGCCAACGAAGACTCCGCCATCGGCTTGCACCGGTGCGGTGATTGCGATCGGCGCTGCAACGGCTGCGGCGGCGATCATGAGGTATTTGAGGTTCATCGGGGTTCTCCTGAAAACTGCGTTGTGCGGCGGCCATTCGATCGGCTTTCAGGCGGGGGTTCGTCAGGGGGATTGCCAGCAGGGGAGACTGGCTTGGGTTTCCCGAGAGCCGCTGAATGGCCGCGCACATCACGGGGTTCGCGGCGATTGCGAAAATGGTTTCAACACTTGCAAAAAAATTTGCATTTTGCCTCTGGAACGCGCGCACCCTCGAACTCTCGACAGGCTTGACGCAATCGGCCACAGCCGAATTCGCGATGCGCCTTTCAGACTGCCACAACATCGAGGACTTCCGGTCACTGGCGAAGGCGCGCCTGCCCTTCCCCGTTTTCGACTATATTGACGGAGCAGCGGACGACGAGCTGACCAAGGCACGCAACACCGCAGCCTATGATACGGTCGATCTCGTCCCCGATGTGCTTGCAGGCGTCGAAAAGCTCGACACCCGTTGCACGATACTGGGCCGCGAAAGCGCCCTGCCCCTGATGCTGTCCCCGACGGCGGTGCAACGCGCCTTTCACTGGCAGGGCGAGACGGCGGTCGCCAAGGCGGCAGAGAAGTTTGGCCTATGGTTCGGGATTTCGAGCCTCGCGACCCGCTCGATCGAGGAGATCGCCGCGCTAACCGACGGTCCGAAACTGTTCCAGCTCTACGTGCACAAGGACAAGGGCCTGAACACACATATGATCGAGCGCTGCCAGGCTGCACAGTTCGACGCACTCGCGCTGACCGTAGACACGATCGTTTCCGGCAAGCGCGAACGCTGCTTGCGAAGTGGCTTTACCACCCCGCCCCGCTTCACTCCGGCGAGCGTGTGGAGCTACGCCACCCGCCCGCGCTGGACTCTCGACTACCTGCTGCGCGAGGAATTCCGCCTGCCCAATCTCGATACGCATGTAAGCGAAGGATCGAGCAAGCCCGTCAGCATTGCCGAATACTTCAATACCATGCTCGACACTTCGATGGATTGGTCGACCGCGGCAGCGATCCGCGAGCAATGGGGCGGAACCTTCGTGCTCAAGGGCGTCATGAGCGCTGCCGATGCCCGGCATGCAGTCGAGATCGGCGCGGATGCGATCATGCTTTCGAACCACGGAGGGCGGCAGCTCGATGGTTCGCGCAGTCCTTTCGACCAACTGCCGGAGATCGTCGAAGCGGTTGGCGGGGAGATCGAGATTATCTGCGACGGCGGTGTGCGGCGAGGCACGCATGTGCTGAAGGCCCTGTGCAGCGGCGCGACCGTGGCTTCCGGCGGTCGATTGTATCTCTACGCGCTGGCTGCGGCGGGCCAGGAAGGGGTCGAGCGGGCGCTGGGTATCCTGAAGGATGAAATCGAACGCGGCATGCGGTTGATGGGCGTCAGGCGGATCGATCAACTCACCAGCGATCGCCTGCGACATCGTTGACTGTCATAATCCTGCAAAGCAAGTGTCGCCTTAGCGCGATCCAGAATATGCGCCGAACGGGGAACCCATGACCAAACTTTCTGCGACACTCGCCGTGGCATCCTTGCTCGTGCTGAGCGCCTGTGGAGGCCCTAGCGATCAGCCTTCCAGCAATTCCGCCGAGGATTTCGCAGCACGGATCAACGGTGGCAAAGCCCAGGCGACTCCCGGCACCGTTCAGCCGACCGTCGCTGAACCCAAACCCGGTGCCGCACCCGGACCCTACACACCCGGTACGCACACCGATCCGACTGTCGCTTGCGGCGCCAATGTGATGGGCCCATATCTTGGCAGGCAAGCCGACGAAGCGACGCGCAGCGAAATCGTTGGCGTGATCGCTGGAACCAACGAAGTGCGCTTCGTCATGCCGGGGGGAGAATACATCGAACCCAATCCGCGTAGCCCTCGCCTCAACCTGATGCTCGATGCGACGGGAGTAATCCGCGACGCGCGTTGCGGATAAACAAAACCCCCGCCGCCGACCCTCTCACGGAGCCATGCGACGGGGGCTGCTTTAGCCTGAAAATTCGTCAGCTTACTGCTGTTTGTAGTGCTCTTCCGGCGAGTGGTTGGGATAGTTCACGTCGCCCTTGGCGATAAAGCCGGGAATATCCTTTTCCCAACGGCCCTGAACGTCTTCGTTGAAGTTCAGATAGAGCTTGCCGTCGACAATCTCGTACACGTTGGGATCGCCCGGAGCGAGCCGGTCGTTGGCGCCGATCGCCCATGCGCAATAGCCACCATAGGCCGGAGCGTATCTTGCCGGGTCTTCGATGAAGGCATCGGCATTGTCCTGGCTGGCGAAGCGATAGTCGAAACCGTTATAGCGGACGGTGAATTCTTCGGCGCCTTCGACGGGGACGCCATCACCGACGAAATAGCTCACCACGTCGAATCCGCGAACGGCCAGGGTTTCGCCGAGCTCCTGAGTGTAGATCGGACCAGTCGCTTCGCCACCGAGATCGCGATAGAGGGCGACTTCGGTTGCAGCTTCGTTTGCCACGTCGGTGGCGACAGCGGCTTCGCTTTCGGCGGCGTTGTCGGCCGGGGTGCCGCACGCGGCGACAGTGGCCATGAGGGCAATTGCAAACAGGGACTTCTTCATAATTTCCTCCTAAAAGAACTTTGTTGCGGGGCAACGCTGGTGGTTTCGCGGCACTTGATGAGAAGGTTACACTTTTTCTGATGCACCATGGTTCGCTTCGCCGGATAGGTGCTGCTCCCCGTCTTGCCATCCGGCAGAAATTGGGCAATGCACACAGGTATGACTGAACGCTTCGGACTGCTGCTACGACTTACACGCCCTTGGGCGTGATCGGCGGCGTGCGAGTGGACGCGGCCTGACGCTCAAGGGACAAGCCGCCACCCGACTTCCCGATTATCCGCGACGAGCCTTCTTTCATGACCATGCTCACAGAGCCATCCCGCAAATACCGACCCTTTCCGCAAATCGACCTGCCCGACCGGCAGTGGCCTTCCAAGGTGATCGACACCCCTCCCCGTTGGCTGTCGACCGACCTGCGCGATGGCAACCAGTCGATCATCGATCCGATGGATGCGGTGAAGAAGAAGCGCTTCTTCGACCTGCTTGTCGACATCGGCGTGAAGGAAATCGAAGTCGGATTTCCCAGCGCCGGCGCGACCGAGTTCGACTTTATCTCCGGCCTGGTGCAATCGGGCGACATCCCCGACGACGTGACTGTCCAGGTGCTTACCCAGAGCCGTGAAGACCTGATCCGCACCAGCTTTGAAAGCCTCGATGGTGCACGTTCGGCGATCGTCCATCTTTACAACGCGGTCTCACCCGCCTGGCGCGACATCGTGTTTCGGATGTCCAAGGACGAAGTTCTCGAAATCGCTGTCGCCGGAGCGAAAGTGATGCGCGACGAAGCGGCCAAGCGTCCCGGCACCGAATGGCAATTCCAGTATTCGCCCGAGACTTTCTCGACCGCCGAAATCGACTTCAGCATCGAGGTTTGTGCCGCCGTGATGAAAGTGCTGGCACCCACCGCAGAACGGCCCATCATCCTCAACCTGCCCGCCACCGTCGAAGCGGCAACGCCCAATATCTACGCCGACCAGATCGAGTATTTTTGCCGCAACCTGCCAAACCGCGAAGCGGCGGTGATCTCGCTCCACACCCACAACGATCGCGGCACCGGCGTGGCGGCAGCCGAGCTTGGCTTGATGGCCGGGGCGGACCGGGTCGAAGGCTGCCTGTTCGGCAATGGCGAGCGCACCGGCAATTGCTGCCTCGTGACGGTCGCGCTCAACATGTACACGCAAGGGATAGACCCCGGCCTCGATTTCTCCGACATCGATCGGGTTATCGAGACGGTCGAATACTGCAACGACCTGCCCGTCCACCAGCGCCACCCTTACGGCGGCGAACTGGTCTTCACAGCGTTCTCAGGTTCGCACCAGGATGCCATCAAGAAGGGCTTCGAGGCCCGCAGCACCCAGAACGACGAAGACTGGCGCGTGCCCTACCTGCCGATCGACCCGGCCGATCTCGGACGCGACTACGAAGCGGTCATCCGCGTCAATTCGCAAAGCGGCAAAGGCGGCTTCGCCTGGGTGTTGGAGCAGGATCAGGGGCTCAAGCTGCCCAAGAAGATGCAGGCCGACTTCTCGAAATCGGTCCAGCGCCTCGCCGACGAGCTGGGTCGCGAGCTGAACGCCGCGGACATCTGGGACGAGTTCAAACGGACCTACCACGTGCAGACGCAGGACAAGCATTTCCAACTGGTCCGCTACGAGGAAAGCCGGGCCAGCGACGGCACGCGGCTGTTCGCCGGGAGCATTGCCGTTGCCGGTGAAGAACGAAGCGTCACCGGACGCGGCAATGGCCTGATTTCCAGCGTGGTCACCACGATCGAGGAGAATTTCGACGTCGAGCTCAAGGTCCGCGACTACACCGAGCATGCGCTGGGTTCGGGCCGCAACGCCCGCGCGGCCGCCTACCTCGAATGCGAAAGCAACGGCCGCATCATTTGGGGCTGCGGTATCGACGAAGACGTTGCAACGGCGAGCGTGAGAGCGGTTTTGAGCGCGGCCAACAGCGCTGGTACCCAGTGACCGAAGCTCTGCCCAATGCCGATCTGCCTGAAGAAGCACGCTCGGTGCTGCGGTTCTGGTTCGTCGACCTTATGCCGGAGAATTGGTTTTCCACTTCGGAACCGATCGACGAGACGATAGCCCAACGCTTCGCAGACCTGCATGGACGTGCTGCATCCGGGGATCTTGACGACTGGACGGGAACCCCGCGCGGGACACTGGCCCTGATAATCGTGCTCGATCAGTTCTCCCGCAACATTCACCGAACGAGTGGCAAAGCCTTTGCATGCGACGAGAAGGCGCAGTCGCTCGCCGTTTCGGCGATTAGGAAGGAGTTCGATGAAAGGCTGGGATTGGATGAACGCCAGTTTCTCTACATGCCGCTGATGCACGCCGAAGACCGAGACTTGCAGGCACTCGCTCTGGAGAAATACGAAGCACTGGCCAGATCGGCGCAGGAGATTGTGGGCTTTGCGCGCATGCACCACAGCATCATCGAAAGGTTCGGCCGCTTTCCATATCGCAACCCCCTGCTTGGCCGCGAATCCAGCGACGGCGAGCGCGCATTTATTGAAAAAGACGGCAATCCCTTCTCTTGATGCACCGCAAAGACGCGCGCACAATGATAGGGCATATTGACGCATCCTTGGGAGGGGAGACGTGTCTATGGCCACTCTGGATCAGGCCCCACCGGCAAAACCCCAGGTCGATACGAACCTGAGCCTCGCAGATTTGAAAGCGGCATTGTCTGCAGGATGGGGCGACTTTCGCAGCATTCCGCAATACGGGCTGTTCTTCGGCGGGATCTATGTGCTGACCGGTCTTGCACTCGGCTATCTGGCCTTGGTCGGCGGCTACACCAGCCTGCTGATCCCCGCGACGGCCGGCTTCCCACTTGTTGCCCCCTTCGTTGCTGTCGGCCTCTACGAGGCCAGCCGTCGGCGCGAAGCCGGGCAGCCGCTAAGCTGGCGCAATGTGCTAGGCGCGCTCAAAGGACATGGCGACGACCAGATCCTCAGCATGGGGGTGATCGTGTTCGTCGCGTTCGGCTTCTGGATGATCGTCGCGCATGCGGTCGTGGCCATTTTCATGAACGAAGCGGGTGCCGGATCGGAGTCGCTTGCCTTCCTTACCACTCAGACGGGGCTAACCATGCTCGGCGTCGGCAGCGCGATTGGGGCGGTGATGGCATTCGCATTCTACGCGATGACAGTGATCAGCCTGCCATTACTGGTCGATCGCAAGGTCAGCTTCCTCACCGCCATCATCGCCAGTTTCGCAGTCGTGCGCGAAAACCTGTTCGTGATGCTGGTGTGGGCCTTTGCGATCGCCGCTTTGCTGTTCATCGCCATGATCCCGGCGTTTCTGGGATTGCTGGTCGCGCTACCGGTGCTTGGCCACGCAACATGGCATCTCTATCGGCGAGCGATAAGTTAAGGCACGCTCTATTCACGGTGGACTCCAAGAGAATTTGGACTAACTACAGTGAAGTAGACCGCAATTCCGAGTGGTTTACTGGGGCTATAACATCATCACAACAAGTTTGGGGACTTGATCGTGACCAATAGTGTGCCAACTCGGCCAACAGATTCGGCCGCAGACGCATCCGCGGATCCGCCCGTTCCCGTGCAGGACGAACAGGCCATCACCCAACTGGACCAACCGGGTGCCACCGGCGCGGACGAACCGGCCGGTGAGCTTGCGGTTTCAACCGGCGATGCAATCATACCATTGACCGATTTCCTTGCGCTCGGTTTCGGACAACTTGGTATTGTGATCGCGCTGTTCGGCGCGCTTCTGACCGTTATCGTTATCTTCTTTGCCTTGAAGACCAAGGAAGCCGCGGTCGCCGAAGTCAAAGGCGAAATGGCCGATATTCGTGCGGAGAATGTAAAGCTCAAGTCGGATGCGGCAACGGCCGTCAACGAGGCAAAGGAAAAGCTGATCGAAGCGCGCACCGATATGCTCGGCTTGAAAGACAGCATCAAAGATCAGGTGAATTCCGAGCTGAAATCTACGCGCGAAGAGGTCAAGAACCTGGAATATCTGCTCAAGGACCAGATGCTTGCAACACAAAAGGAGAAGATCGAACTTCAGCAGGAATTGATCGATTTGAGGGACAATCTCAAACAGACGGTCGACGAGGCTGTGGCGAAGGCCAAGGAATTCGACAGCACTCTTGCCAAGATGAAATCCGGTGAGTGGATCGAAGACATGGTGGAGCTGTTGGCGGCCAAACCCGAGCTTTCCCGGGAAGCAAAGGTGAACCTGTCACTGCGATCTTCCGCGGTCGTCGAAGAAAAGCATGTGGCGCAATACACGCGGAGCGATTTTCTGACCGTCATCGCCCACCACCTTGCGGAACGGAACTGGGATACGGTCGATGAACTGACCGACTACATGAAGGAGAGTGGCGCGAACGACGAGATAAGGGCGCTGGGATTCTTCTATTCCGGAAAGAACCACTTCGCCTCGCAACGCGAGCGTTCGGAAGGGAAAATGGACTACCGGCAGTTGGCGGAAGCCGATTATCTCGCTGCCATCGAGAAATTCTCGGGCTCTTCGAATCAGGAAGTGCGGCTGACGGTCGCCAAATGTCGCAACAACCTGATCGTGGTGTATCTGCGCAAGGACGGCTATGAAAAGGCCATAGAGTTGGCAGAAGAAGCCCTTAAGCATCTCGACGGCCTGAAGCCGGATGATGTCCATCGGCTGAAAGCGAAAATCCTGATCAATCATGCGAACGCTCTTTCGCATCTGGACAAGAATGAAGAGGCCATCGAGGCGTACCAGATGGTCATCCGCAATCTGCTTCACGCACCCGACTTCCCGGGTAAGGAAGACAGGATCGGTCTCGCCTATTACAACATGGCTTGTGCTTGGGCGTTGCTGAAAGATGTAGAAGCGTCAATCGAGTGCCTTAAGAAAGGGCATTCGCATTCGGATACGGCGCTAAGCGATCTTCCGACGGACGAAGACTTTGACGGAATTCGGCAGGAGAAGAGTTTCACCGAGTTCTTAGACGACTACGGATTCCGCCCTTCGGATCGTGGGTTCGATTTTGGCGGCGAAACCTAGCCGGTCCAGCCCGCAGCCAGTCACAAGTCCCAACGTTCCAACCATCCGATCCCGGGTTTTCCTACCGACAATCATCTGGTCTAGAATCGCGAAATGATGCGAAGTGAAGATAGGATTCATCCGACTGCAGGGGCTTGCTGTCAAGGCAAGGGAATTTGCTTCTGGACCGTGTAACATGCGGTCCATGTCTCGACTAAGGTGCTGGAATCGCCCATTGTCGGAAAAAGCGACCAAACGCGAGTGTGCCAGATGACCGAAGCCATCCTCGAACCCGATCTGCCGATCATCGACCCGCACCACCACCTGTGGGACCTGCGGCCCATGCTGCCGATGTTCCCCGAACCGCGACACCACTTCATCGCCGCGCTGGTCGACAACGCATACTACACCTTCGATCAGTTGCACGCGCATCTCACCGGCGGACACAACATCGTCGGAACCGTCTTCATGGAATGCGGGGCGTTCTACAACGGCGCCCATGGCGAAGCGAAAAAGGTCGTCGGCGAAGTCGAATACGTGAATGGCGTAGCGGCGCAATCGGCCAGCGGCATCTATGGCGACCTGCGGGCGTGCGCCGGGATTGTGGGACATGCGGACCTGATGCTGGGCAGTGCCGCGGGCGAAGTGCTCGATGCCTTGCAGGCGGCGTCGCCGCGCTTCCGTGGGATTCGTCACCAGGGAGCCTGGGATGCCGATCCGGAGGTGCTCGGCCCACCCTTCCACGCGCCCGAAGGCCTCTATCGCGACGCGACCTTCCGCGAAGGCATTGGCGAGGTAGGGAAGCGTGGACTAAGCTTCGATGCCTGGGTTCTCGAACCGCAGCTGCCCGACGTGATCGACCTCGCCCGTGCCTTCCCCGATCAGCCGATCTGCCTCGACCATTGCGGCACGCCGCTCGGCGTCGCGAGCTATCGCGGAAAGCTGCACGAGCGCTTCGACATATGGCGGCACAACATCAAGGAACTCGCGCTATGTGAGAATGTGGTGGTCAAGCTGGGCGGGCTGGCAATGGCGTTCTGCGGCCTCCCGGACGAAGGCCCGGCTGCGGGATCCACCTCGGAGCATCTGGCCGGATTGTGGCGACCCTACATCGAGACCTGCATCGAGGCCTTCGGACCAAACCGCGCGATGTTCGAGAGCAATTATCCGGTCGATTACTGGGGGGCGGACTACCAGGTGTTGTGGAACGCCTTCAAGCATTTGACAGTGGGTGCAAGCGCGGATGAAAAGGCTTCTCTGTATGCCGGGAACGCGGCGCGGTTCTATCGCATTGAAGAGTTGCTTGCCTGACTGGAAACCAGTCTCTAGCAGCAACTGAAATTCTGCAATCCAGACGGAGACATCCATGCCGCTTCCCGCCCCGTTCGACCGCCTGCGCCTGCCGCTGATCGGATCGCCGCTGTTTATCGTCTCCGGCCCCGAGCTGGTGATCGCACAATGCAAGGCGGGAATCATCGGCAGTTTTCCGGCATTGAACGCCCGTCCGCAGCCGCTGCTCGACGAGTGGCTCCACCAGATCACGGAAGAACTGGCCAAGCACAACCGCGAGAACCCGGATCGCCCGGCCGCGCCGTTTGCAGTCAACCAGATCATCCACAAAACCAATGACCGCGTCGAAGCCGACATGGCGACTTGCGAGAAATGGCAGGTGCCGATGATCATCACGTCACTGGGTGCGCGCGAGGAAGTGTACCAGGCGGTGCGGAACTGGGGCGGGATTACACTGCACGACGTCATCAACAACCGCTTCGCACAAAAAGCGATCCAGAAAGGTGCCGACGGGCTGATCCCGGTCGCTGCAGGGGCTGGCGGACACGCGGGTGCACTCTCCCCCTTCGCGCTGATGCAGGAAATCCGCGAGTGGTTCGATGGACTGGTCGCGCTGTCCGGCTCGATCGCCCACGGTGCTTCGATCCTCGCTGCGCAAAGCTTGCGCGCCGACTTTGCCTATTCCGGCAGCGCCTTCATCGCCACCGAAGAAGCCAACGCCGATCAGGGATACAAGCAGGGCATTGTCGAAGGCGATGCGAGCGGGATCGTCTACACCAACCTGTTCACCGGCGTGCACGGCAACTACCTTCGATCATCGATCGAGAAAGCGGGACTCGACCCAGAAAACCTGCCCGAAAGCGATCCGTCGAAGATGAATTTCGGCAGCGGCGGCAATACGAAGGCGAAGGCCTGGAAGGATATTTGGGGATCTGGTCAGGGCGTCGGCGCGGTCAAGTCGGTCGGATCTGTCGAAGACCTCGTCGCGCGGATGGAACGCGAATATCACGAAGCCAAGGCGCAATTGCTCGACAACTCGAACTACACCGCTTGGGAAACGCTTGCGGAGGCAGCCGAGTAGCGGCTCAGGTTGCCTTCCAAAGCGCTTCGGCCATGGCGTCGAGCTCGGAGAAGTCGAAGCCGGTGCCGAGCGGATCCTTGCGGTTCAGGATCATCCTGCGACGCTGGTGAAGGAGGCGTCGGCGAAGCGCCGTCTGCAGCAGCTTCAATCGCATCAACGCTTCGGCGTGCGCGGCGGAAGCGTTGCTCCGGCGCGCCTCCTGCCATCGTTCCTCGACCTTGCCGACCCGCTCGATCACAAGCTCGTTGTAGTGTCGGTGCGGCCCGCGATGAAGCGGCATCCCGGTGCGAAGTGTCGCATCCGCCGTGGCCGGGAGCAGCAGGCCGTTAGCGCGAAAATCGTCGAACCCCACCGGCTCTCGCCCGATCTGCGCAAACAGGCTGCCAAAGCACCGACGACCGAGCAGCTGTCGCGGCAACAGGTGATGTCTTTGCAGCCCCGGATCGTAGTCCGGTTCGCCACGCCGGTTGACCTTGCGAAAGGGGATTGCGGCACGGCGATGGGCCGACGCCATCGCAGCGCCAATACATATACCTCCCGGATGGCCGCCCAACCGAGACATGGGCTATTCGCGCCAAACCCTGATGAACTTGCGATTGCGCGACGGACGCATCACCAATCTGGTGCCGTCGGGGGCTACAATACGCTCGCTCTCATCAAGACCGCCAACGATGATGAGCTGGTTGACTATCCGCACGGCCAGGCGGGTTGCATTCACCTTGTCGACCGAAAGGGGGGGCTCGATCCGAAGCTCCTGGCCGATCCAGAATTCTAGACCCACGCTCTGCAAGGCGCCGTCGATCGCTTCGCGAAACGCTGTGAGACCCAAGGCGGGGAATGCTCCACCTTCCAACCAGGCGGTCGATATGGATTCGAAATATCGCCTACCGATCGCGCTTTTGGACGGGGGCCAGACTATGGCGACTAGATCGTCAAAATGGTGTGTCAGGTCGCGCGCCAATGCAATCAGGCCTTTCACGATCGGCAAGCTCGATTCTGCTCCCGCCAGATGCTGCCCCGGCTCCAGTAGCATCGCTTCAAGACGGAATGCACCTGGTGGCCGATCCAAGTCAAACCGGTGTTCGGCATCGGGAAAATCGCAAGCCGCACCGGGCGCGATCCCGCGCAAATCGAAACTCAGGCCGTCGATCAACAGTTCGATCCAAGCTTCATTATCCGAGGTCGGTTCGATCTCAGCCGCCGATGGGCTTGGGTCCTGATCGGAATTCACCAATTGCAGCGGCGCATCATCCGAAGGGTCGTGCGCGATGGACACTGAGCGCTGATGATCGACAAATTCCCTAATGGCAGCGCGTGTTGGCCGCTTGCCAGTCGCAAACAGGAGATGCAGTCCTCTGGCGTCGGCATGCTGCGATTGATCGATGTTCAACGACCCCTCTTAACCCCGCGGTTCTTGCCTGCAACCCACAGGTCCGAACCTTGACGTCATTTGTACCCAGCGTCGAGTCCCCATTTTGCCGGTTTGCCCTTAAACTTTCGGTAAGGGCTAGAAAACGCCCAGCTTCAGTCCTTCGGCCAAAGAACACCCTATTTCCCGACATGCTTTCAAAGCCTTATCCGGCACCTCTTTCTCAGCCAGAATCGCCTCGGGCGTTTGCGCTTGGAAGTTGACGATCAATGGATCCGCAACCCGTTTCAGTCGCCAACCGGTGGCGATCCGATCCAGCTGACGCTGCGCCCCCTCTCCGTCCGAGCCTGCAGCGATGATCGATGCATAGGGTCTTCCTTCGATCCTTCCGAGCACGGGATAGTAGTTGCGATCGAACATCTCCTTCATCGCACCACTCATGCTTGCCAGGTTTTCGGGACAAACGAAGAGGTAACCAGCGGCACGCAAGAGATCGCCATCGGAAACTGCGTCGGCGGCCAATAGTTCAGCGTTGCCCGATTGGGCCGCCGCTTCGGCCATCGCTTTGCTCGCACCGGTTCGGCTGTGCCAGACGACCAGGAGAATTCGTTCTTCGGCAATTGCAGTCATACCCCAGAGGCAAGGCAAAGAGCCTGTCGATTGTCAATGCAGCGCGCCTGTCGCCTGCGGCCAGTTTGAGTTAACTGTGCGAGCCATGGTCACCCAAACCGTCTCTCATGTGCTTGGAGTATCCCGGTCGCTGTCGGGTCGGGCTTGGCAATGGCGCGGCGGCAATATGGACCTCGGAACGAAACCGGCCGATGGCGACACGGCCTTGGACCGGGATATTGTGGCTCAACTCCTGATGACGCGAGGCGTCGCCGAAGGCGACGTATGGAGACACGCCAAGCCGACCTTGCGCGAATTCCTTCCAGACCCAGCTGAGTTTCAGGATATGGAACTTGCGGCAGAGCGAATTGCAACTGCGGTTCTCTCCGAAGAGAAGATCACGATTTATGGCGATTACGATGTCGACGGAGCGACCAGTGCGGCGCTGTTGGTGGACTTGCTCCGCATGTTGGGCACAGATGCCGAATTCTACATCCCGGATCGCCTACTGGAAGGGTATGGGCCGAGTGGCGAAGCGCTCGTCGAGCTCGCCAGGGCTGGCTCTAGCCTAATTGTTACCGTCGATTGCGGCGCGATGGCCTACGAAGCGCTTGGTATGGCGCGCGATGCCGGGGTCGACGTCATCGTCGTCGATCATCATAAATGCGCGGCCGAATTGCCTCCAGCAGCGGCGCTGGTCAATCCGAACAGGTTGGACGAGAATGACATTGCGGCATGCCACGGGCATCTTGCTGCGGTTGGCGTCGCATTTCTTCTTGCTATCGAATTGGTGCGTACGCTGCGTTCAAGGGGCTACTTCAAGCATCGCAGCGAGCCCGATCTGATGAGCCTGCTCGATCTCGTCGCGCTGGGGACGGTGGCGGATGTTGCCGCGCTACACGGACTCAATCGGGCATTCGTCGCCCAGGGGCTCAAGGTGCTTGCAAGGCGCAAGCGCATCGGCATGTCGGCCTTGATCGATGCAAGCCGCCTCAAACGTGCACCCCAGGCTAGCGACCTCGGGTTCGCGCTTGGTCCGAGAATCAATGCGGGGGGACGCGTCGGCGAATCCACACTCGGGGTTCGTTTGCTGACGACGAATGACGCGGAAGAAGCGAGAGGCATTGCCGAGCAGCTATCAGTGCTCAACGAACAGCGTCGCGCGATAGAGGCGGAAGTCCAGGAGGCCGCCGAAGTGCAGATTGCGGCTCAGCACAATTCGAGCGTTCATGTCTTGTCAGGCGACGGTTGGCATCCGGGCGTGATCGGCATTGTTGCAGGCCGGATCAAGGAAAAGACTGGTAAACCGTCGATCGTTGTCGCCATGGACGGCAAGGAAGGGATAGGGAAAGGAAGTGGACGATCGATCTCCGGTGTGGATCTGGGAGCCGCAATCATTGCGGCGCGCGATGCGGGATTCCTTGTGGCGGGTGGAGGCCATGCGATGGCAGCGGGATTGACCGTGTCGAAGGACAGGCTCGGGGATTTGACGGAATTCCTCGAAGAACGTCTCGCCAAAGATGTCGAACGCGCTCGAACGGGCCAATCCATGAAGCTCGATCTCGCACTGGCACCTGGGGGGCTCACACCGGAATTGGTTGCGTCACTCGACGCTGCCGGTCCATTCGGCGTTGGCTGGCCCGCACCGCGGGTTGCGGTAGGACCGGTGCGCATCGTCAAAGCCGACATAGTTGGGAAGGATCATCTTCGAATCATCGCGAGCGGCAATGATGGTCGTTCATTCAAGGGAATTGCGTTTCGTTCAGCCGAAACGGAGATGGCCCAGACGCTGCTCCATCGCAGCGCGGGACGAGCCTTTCATCTCGCAGGCCGTGTGAAACTGGACGATTGGGGAAGCCGTCCCGCCGCAGAATTGCATCTGGAAGACGCTGCCTTCGCCGACTGAATCGGGCGATGGAATAGAATAAAAGGGGTATGAACAACACGGGGCTTGACCGCCCCTGCCCACGTCCCTAGATGCGCCCTCTCGCTTATGAGCGTGGCCCCTTCGTCTAGCGGTTAGGACGCGGCCCTTTCACGGCTGAAACACGGGTTCGATTCCCGTAGGGGTCACCACCTCCCTACAATCCGGTCTTTGGCTATGCCGCCGTCGCGCGTGACTTTGTGCAGGCGCCCTTTCCTGCGGGGAAAGTTGGCGGTAAGGGCGTCGTCATGAGGCAAACGATCCCCCTCGCTGGCATATTGCTGGCCTTGGTGACCTTTGTCGCACTGCTTCTGCTCGACCTCGATCCGATCATAGGCGTGTCGGTCCTGATCGTATGGATCGGATCCCTGCTCTTGTCGGCAGGTCGCCCCCCAGAACCCAAGGACGTCGTGGTGCATCAACCGATCGGTATCGAATCGATGCGTCAGCTGATCGAGAATTCTTCCACTCCCTTACTGGTGACCGAGCGCAACACGATCGCGATTGCGAATAACGCCGCGCGGCGCATGTTGGGGCAGCATATTATCGGTCAGGACGCGCGCGTCGCATTTCGGCAACCGGAGGCGATTTCCCTGATCAACGAAGAGCGCAATGGCAAAGCCATTGTCCGTGGGCTCGTAAGGCGACAGGACATCTGGCAGATCAATCGACAGTCGGTGGACGAAAGCATGGCTGTGATCGAGTTGATCAACCAAACCGCAGAAGCGGATTTGAGCCGAGCTCACACCGATTTCGTTGCCAATGCCAGCCACGAATTGAGGACGCCGCTGGCGGCGATAATCGGCTACGTTGAGACCCTCAGCGAAAGCGGCGACAGCCTCGATTCTCCTACTTCCCAAAAATTCCTTGGTACCATCGAACGCGAGGCGAACCGCCTTCAAAGCCTAATCAGCGACCTAATGAGCCTTTCACGGGTCGAAGCCGAAAAGCACGATCTTCCCAGCGATATCCATGATTTGGGGACGCTTGCCGAACGTGCTGCTCGCGATGCTGCGGGATCGAACCGGGTCGATCGCCTTGAATTCAAGCTGATAAAACCTTCGAAGGTCCAAGGAGACATGCAACAGATCGAACAGGTGGTCCGCAATCTCGTCGATAACGCATTGAAATATGGCGATCCGGACACGCCGGTCCGAGTCATTGTCGATCGCACGCGGGACGATCAGGCACGCATTTCCGTAGTCGACCAAGGCGAAGGCATAGCTGCCGAAAACATTCCTCACCTGACTCGGCGCTTTTTCCGGACCGACCCGGGCCGAAGTCGTGCGTCGGGAGGAACGGGACTGGGCCTGGCAATCGTGAAGCACATCGTCGAGCGTCATCGCGGCCGGCTGGATATCACCAGCGAACTTGGCCGCGGAACTGAAGCCGTAGTCCGCATACCGCAGGCCGAAGACGAGAAGAGGCCCGCGACCCGAAGCGATGGCGAAGATCGTGAGGCAGAGACAGAGCCATTGTCTTAAGGGTGTCTTATTTTTCCAACATGGCCCAGCCATTGATCAATCGGCTGGCGGATTCGGGTTCAAATCGTTCGGGGGCAAAATTGCTGCAATCGTTGTGAGATGCTTTCTTGGAACCTGCCTTCCCGGTAATGCACAAGGATAAGGGCACCGCTCAATTCTGATCCTCGTCGTTTTTGACCACGCGGAGCCTTCTCAGGGGAATAACTCTTAATTCATGTCGCCGATAACGCTCATCCTGATTGCTATCGGGCTTGGCCTTGCCGGATGGTTGGCCGGTCGGGCCAAGGCCTGGAGCTTCCAGAAAGGCAATCCCGACGTCCGCCCCGTCGCACGGCCGACGTATCATGCGTGGTACGTCGCCTTTTGGGTGGTCATACCGGTTTTGTCGTTTCTGGTGCTTTGGGCCCTCATTTCGCCACAACTGATTACGCAGAGCGTGCTTTCATCACCCGGAGCCCAGAACCTTCCCGCGTTCGGTTTCGAGCGCGATGCGTGGCTCGCCGAGGCGCGCGCGGTGGCGAGTGGAAATGCGTCGGGCGTATTCAACGATGAAGCTCAACCTTTGGTCGAGCCGTTCCGCGAAGCGATCGGGAAATATGGCCTGGTCGGTCTTGTGCTGACGCTGCTCATTGCATTTGGCGGAGGTGTATACGCGTTCCTGCGACTGCGCCCCGATTTCCGAGCACGGACCAAGGTCGAGCGCACGGTGATGATTGTGCTCCTGCTCGCTTCACTCGTTGCGATCCTGACGACCTTTGGAATTTTCGCCAGCCTCGTGTTCGAAACCATTCGCTTCTTCGGAATGGTCTCACCGATCGATTTCCTGTTCGGGACGTTCTGGGGGCCGGACCCTATGAGCAGCGCCGACAATCCCGATGGTTCGCGTTACGGCGCGATTCCACTTTTCTGGGGCACGATCTTCATCGGCGCGATCATCGCTATGATTGTTGCAATTCCCCTCGGATTGATGAGCGCGATCTATCTCACCCAATACGCCGATCCGAAATTGCGAGCTTGGGTGAAGCCCGCTTTGGAGATCCTGGCTGGTGTGCCGACTGTGGTCTACGGCTATTTTGCTGCGCTGACAGTCGCACCGGCGATCCGCGATGCGGCAGTTGCCATAGGCCTTACCAATGCCTCAACCGAAAGCGCGCTCGCGGCCGGGATCGTGATGGGGGTGATGATTATCCCCTTCGTCTCTTCGATGGCAGACGACTCGATCGCCGCCGTGCCCAGCGCAATGCGCGACGGAAGCCTCGCTATGGGTGCCACCAAGTCGGAAACGATCCGTCGCGTCCTTTTCCCCGCCGCTCTGCCGGGTATCGTTGCAGGTATCATGCTGGCGGTGAGCCGCGCTATCGGCGAAACGATGATCGTCGTCATGGCAGCATCGACCGCTGCCAACTTGAGCGTCAATCCGCTTGAACGCATGACCACGGTAACGGTGCAGATCGTCAAGATGCTGACGGGTGAAGGCAGTTTTGATCATCCGGCGACGTTGAGCGCTTTCGCACTCGGTTTCGTGCTGTTCCTGGTCACTCTTGCTCTCAATTTCGTCGCCTTGCGCGTCGTCAAACGGTTCCGTGAAGCGTATGAATAAGGTCGCCAACACTAGCGCCGAACTGGCACGATCCGAGGGTCCGACGCGCACCGATGAGTTCGCCCAGCGCCTCAAGAAACGCTATCGGGCCGAACGCAACTTCAGGCTACTCGGCCAATCTGCAATCGTGTTTTCGGTTGCCGTTCTCGTGTTTCTCCTCGGCAACATGCTAATCAACGGCATTGGCGGATTCCAGCGTGCCGAGCTTGCCGTTCCGGTCGACTTCCCCGAGAGCGGAATTACCGGTGACGAAATCTCCCTGACAGCGCCAAGCGCGATCCAGACGCTTGAGATGCAGGGTATGCCGGGAATCGTCCAGCGTTTTGCAGAGCAAGCGCTCGGCGAAGAAGGGGCAGCGCAGCTCAGCGACGATGCCTGGCGCGACGTGGCATCGGCGCTCACAGCCGATCCTTCCCTGATGGAAAGGTCACAGACCTTCCACCTTCCGGCATCTTCCGATCTCGCTGCGGGTCTGGCCGGCGAAGGTTCGGCCGAAATGCAGGCGCTGGCCGGACAGCTGGCAAGCGATGGCAAGCTTTCTGAAAACTGGGATATGGGTTTCATGTCGCGTTCGGACGCGACCAGTCCTCAGCAAGTCGGAATTTGGGGCGCGCTTAAGGGCTCCATTTTGACCATGCTTGTCACACTGGCACTGGCCTTCCCGATCGGCGTTTTGGCTGCATTGTATCTAGAGGAGTATGCGCCAAAGAACCGTTGGACGGATCTGATCGAGGTATCGATCAACAACCTTGCAGCGGTTCCGTCGATCATCTTCGGTCTGCTGGGCCTTGCCGTCTTTCTGGCGATCTTTCCTAATTACCGGTCGGCGCCGCTTATCGGCGGCCTCACTCTCGCGCTGATGACCATGCCGGTGATCGTTATTTCGGGTCGCAACGCGATCAAGGCGGTGCCACCATCGATCCGCGACGGCGCGCTCGCGGTGGGAGCCTCGCCGATCCAGGTCGTATTCCACCATGTTTTACCCTTAGCCCTTCCCGGAATGCTGACTGGTACCATTATCGGGATGGCTCGCGCGCTAGGCGAAACCGCCCCGCTCCTGATGATCGGCATGCGTGCTTTCGTGGCGACGCCGCCTGACGGTTTCACTTCGCCGGCTACCGTCCTACCGGTTCAGATCTTCCTATGGTCCGATGAAATCGATCGCGGCTTTGTCGAGCGCACCAGTGCCGCAATCATCGTGCTATTGCTGTTCCTCCTGCTGATGAACGGCCTTGCCATCTATCTCCGCAACAAATTCGAGAAGACCTGGTGACTGTCATTCACGAAAACCTCGAAGAGACCGAAGCCAAGATGAAGGCTCGCGACGTCTCGGTCTATTACGGCGACAAGAAAGCCATCGACGAGGTGTCGATCGACATCTCGCCGGACTACGTTACGGCGTTCATCGGTCCTTCGGGCTGCGGGAAGTCGACCTTCCTCCGGTGCTTCAACCGCATGAACGATACGATCCCCTCGGCAAAGGTAACGGGCCTGCTTGAGCTCGAAGGGGAAGACATCCACGGCGACACCATGGACGTGGTCCAGCTGCGCGCCCGGGTGGGAATGGTGTTCCAGAAACCTAACCCGTTTCCCAAGTCGATCTATGAAAACGTCGCTTACGGCCCGAAAATTCACGGTCTTGCTGAAAAGAAGGCCGATCTTGATGCGATAGTCGAGAAATCTCTCAGCCGGGCAGGATTGTGGGATGAAGTGAAGGATCGGCTGGAGGATTCGGGTACGGCCCTGTCGGGTGGACAGCAGCAGCGTCTTTGTATCGCCCGCGCCATCGCCGTGGATCCGGAAGTGATTCTAATGGACGAGCCCGCTTCCGCGCTCGACCCGATCGCGACCGCCAAGATCGAAGAACTGATCGACGAGCTTTCTGGCCGCTATGCCATCGTGATCGTGACTCACTCGATGCAGCAGGCAGCTCGCGTCAGCCAGCGTACCGCGTTCTTCCACCTCGGCAAGATCGTCGAATACGGCCGCACTTCCGATATCTTCACAAATCCGATCGAAGAGCGCACCAAAGACTATATTACCGGGCGCTACGGCTGATGGCCGATCACACCGTCAAAGCCTTCGACGAAGACATTACCCGACTGCGCGGATTGATCGCGGAGATGGGCGGGCTTGCCGAAGTCGCAATCCAGGAAGCGCTCGACGCCATGGTGCGTGGCGACGAAGAGCTCGGCGATAGCGTTGTCGCGCGAGACAAGAAGATCGATGCGCTGGAGACCGAGGTCGACAAGCTTGCCGTCCGCATAATCGCCTTGCGCGCTCCGATGGCGGACGATCTGCGCGAAGTGATTGCGGCTCTGAAGATTGCTGGTGTGGTCGAACGGATCGGCGATTATTCCAAGAATATCGCAAAACGCGTCGGCATGATTGAAGGGCGCGATCGATTTGAGCCACTCACCCTGCTGCCGGCGATGGGCGAACTGGCGAGCGAAATGGTGCACGATGTCCTAACTGCCTACGCCGCGCGCGATCCCGATTTGGCCCGCGAAGTGATTGCCACCGACGCCAAGGTGGACGCATTCTACAATAGCATTTTCCGCAATCTTGTGAGTCACATGGTTGAGAATCCTGCGACCATTTCGAGTGCCGCTCAATTGCTATTCGTCGCGCGTAACCTCGAGAGGATCGGCGATCATGCGACCAATGTCGCAGAGATGGTGCATTTCGCTGCAACCGGGGCGTACCCTCCAGAAGAAGACCGATAGCGTAGGATTTGCGACCTTTGTGCCAACTGTAGACGCGCTGTGGAAAAGTAGCCTGATGTGATTCATCAAACTGTAGCCGAAATGAAACATAGCTCGCTGCGAATTATCGCGGGTTAGGGAGGCTAGGATAGCCATGTCCGCTGCCAAATTGCTGCTTGTCGAAGACGATCCGGCATTGTCCGAGTTGCTGGAATATCGGTTCCAGAATGAAGGATATGAAGTCCGATGCACCGGTGACGGAGACGATGCGCTAGTCCTGGCCAGCGAAGACGTCCCGGATTTGATTATTCTGGATTGGATGATCGAAGGCACCAGCGGGATCGAGGTTTGTCGCCGTTTGCGTCGCGACAAGGAAACTGCGCACGTTCCGATCATAATGCTCACCGCTCGAGAAGCCGAAGACGACCGCGTGCGCGGGCTCGAAACCGGGGCCGATGACTATCTGACCAAGCCATTCAGTCCTCGCGAATTGCTGGCTCGCGTGGCCGCTGTCATGCGCCGAATCCGCCCCGCTTTGGCAGGTGAGACTATCGAGGTCGGCGACATCAAGCTGGATCCGGTCGCTCACAAGGTCCAGCGGCGCGGTCGCTCCCTGCAGCTTGGACCGACCGAGTATCGCTTGCTCAAATTTTTCATGGAGAGTCCAGGCCGGGTTTTCAGCCGGGGTCAGCTGCTCGATGGAGTGTGGGGGACGGGCTCTGACATCGAACTCCGCACGGTCGACGTCCATATTCGTCGTTTGCGCAAGGCGATCGGTATCGATGGCGCCAAGGATCCCATCCGGACCGTGCGTTCGGCCGGATACGCTCTTGAAGCTGCCTAGCTGTTAGCGGCAGACATTTGACCGACGACTGGTCTGGTCAAGGTGGAAATGATCGGCATGCGCCGCATTGAAATCGGGCGAAAGCACGATTGAGAACACGCCGCACCCGCCATTCCGGACCCTTCGCAGAAAGCGTGCTTCGGCGTCTTCCCCTGCCCAATCTTCAAGTAAGCTTACCCTTCGACCATCGGCGAGGACGAAAGCGGCGATGTCGATCGCGTTCGCGGTCGCATGCTGGCTCCACGCGTTGGAGTTGGTTCCCCTCATCCTGCGACAATTGAAAGCCCCGAGATGTTCGATCCCGGCCAGTTCGCTGCCGAGAATTTCGCGTGCGGCGGGTTCGACGGTTTTCGTGCGCCACATCTCCAGTGCGACCGCGACCTGGCAGGTGGTCGCCGGCGTATCGGGAGCAAGCGGGTATGCTGAAAGCCGGGTACGGTCCGGCCGCCCACACGGCCCCTCCCCTGTAGCCGGAAGCACCGCATAGGGGACGCCGCTACGCTCAAGCACGGCTCGACATAGCGACGTATCGCCGCGCAGGGCGACAAGCTTTTGTGTCGTCGCCCATCCCACGGGATGCCGCAGGTCGAGCGGAGCCCAGGGATTGTGTTCGGGATGGTCCTGCAGCCATATCCAGCCCGCACCGCACAGCAGCGCAGCGACAGCTAAAAATGTCGCTGGCCGTCTTGCGATCAGACGGCCGAGCTTGCGATCGTATCTTGGCGCGGTGCTTCTTCGACCCATGCACGATGCCTAGTGGAAGTCGCGCGATTTCGGAATGATCCTGTGATTGCGTGGATGGCCGGTCACATTGGGACGGTTATCGGGAGGCAGTTCGTCGATGATCTCGCGCGGTTTCACTGCGTCCTTTGCAGGCGGCATCTTGTGGCTCGTAATCGGTGAGCTCACATGGTCGGCCCGCGCGACCGGCGCATTGAGCATGTCGTCCGACAGCGCATAAAGCCGACCGGTCGCGTCGGTCATATGCTGGGCAATCACGTGGATCACCTCGTCATCGTATTCGACGCGGCCTCTCACTTCCATCAGTCGCGCGCCCATCACAACCTTGCGCTGTTTCTCCTTGAGATCGGGCCAGACGACGAGGTTGATCACTCCGGTCTCATCTTCGAGCGTGATGAAGCACACTCCCTTGGCGCTGCCCGGACGCTGGCGGATCAGCACCACCCCTGCAACCTGGACCATCGAACGAAACTTGCGGTCCCTAAGGTCGCAGGCTCTTACAAACCCGCGTTCGGCGAGTTCCGGGCGCAGGAACGCCATCGGATGCGCTTTGAGGCTCAGGCGCGTGGTCTGGTAATCGGCGACCACCTCCTCGGACAAAGGCATTTTCGGAAGACGAGTGGAAACGCGTTCTGCTCCCTCATCCCGCTCGGCCGCTGCGCGAAACAGCGGTAGGTCCGGCTCACCGATCAGGCTGCGCGCATCCCACAACGCTTGCCGCCGCGACAGATTCATCGAAGTAAAGCAATCCGCGCTGGCCAATCGCTCAACATGCGCTGGAAAGAGACCGGCACGCTGGCGCAATTCGGTCACATCGCGGTAAGGGCTATTCTCTTCACGCTCGGCGATCAATTGAGCGGCCACGTGCTCAGGAAACCCGTCCACCTGCCGCAATCCGAGGCGCAGCGCGATATGGCGGTCCAGCCGTCCTTCCCGCGCATGCTCCACCGCACCGATCTCCTCAAGCGTGCAATCCCATTGTGAGCAATTCACATCCGCCGGCAGCACTTCCACCCCGTGCTCGCGCGCATCGCGGACAATCTGCGCCGGGGCATAGAAACCCATCGGTTGGGAATTGAGCAACGCCGCCGCAAAGGCCGCCGGGAAATGGCATTTGAGCCAGCTTGAGACGTAGACCAGGTGCGCGAAACTTGCCGCATGGCTCTCGGGGAAACCGTATTCGCCGAAACCCTTGATCTGGTTGAAGCAGCGCTGGGCAAAATCCTCGTCATATCCGCGCTCAACCATCTTACCGACCATTAGGTCTTCGAGCTCGTGAACCATCCCACGCGAACGGAACGTTGCCATCGCCTTGCGCAGCCGGTTAGCCTCCAGCGAGGTGAACTTCGCCGCATCGAGCGCAATCTTCATCGCCTGCTCCTGAAAGATCGGCACGCCCAGCGTGCGTTCGAGGATGCTCGAAAGCTCATCGGGTGGCCCGTGCTGCGGCGACGGGGCGGGAATGCGCACCGGCTCGGCGCCTCGACGACGCTTGAGGTACGGATGCACCATATCGCCCTGGATCGGTCCGGGCCGCACGATCGCAACCTGGATTACGAGGTCGTAGAACTCGCGCGGACGCAGGCGAGGAAGCATGTTCATCTGCGCGCGACTTTCGACCTGGAACACGCCGAGCGAGTCGCCTTTGCGCAACATCGCGTAGGTTTCGGGATCTTCTCGCGGGACGGTAGCCAAGCTTAGGGAGCGATCGTGATGCGCTTCGAGCAGGTCGAGACATTTTTTAATGCAGGTCAGCATGCCGAGCGCCAGTACATCAACCTTGAGAATGCCGAGCGCTTCGATGTCGTCCTTGTCCCATTCGACGAAGCTGCGATCGGGCATCGCACCGTTGCCGATCGGGACAGTTTCGGTCAGCGCGCCTTCGGTCAGGATGAACCCACCAACATGCTGCGAGAGATGGCGCGGCATTCCTATCATTTGCTCGGTGAGCTTGAGCACCCGGCGCAGGTGCGGATCGGAGAGGTCCATGCCGATTTCCTCGACATGCGCTTCACCGATCTCGCGACCCATGCCGCCCCACACCGTGCGAGCAAGCGCACTGGTTACGTCCTCGCTGAGCCCCATCGCCTTGCCCACTTCGCGGATGGCCATACGCGGGCGATAGTGGATCACCGTGGCAGTCAGTCCGGCGCGATGACGGCCATATTTGCTATAGATGTACTGGATCACCTCTTCGCGCCGTTCGTGCTCGAAATCGACATCGATATCGGGTGGTTCGCGGCGTTCTTCGGAGATGAAGCGGTCGAACAACAGCTGGTGCTTGGCCGGATCGACGCTGGTTATTTCAAGGCAGTAGCACACCGCAGAATTCGCTGCGCTTCCCCTGCCTTGGCACAGGATCGGTGGATCGACGCCGCGGGCGAAATCGACGATGTCCTTGATCGTGAGGAAGTACCGCGCAAGCTCAAGTTTTGCGATCAGCGCCAACTCGCGTTCAAGCGTCTGCTGGACGCTGTCGGGAACACCGCCGGGATAGCGCCGCTCGGCCCCTCGCCAAGTCTCGACCTCCAGATATTCCTGCGGGGCCATCCCGTCGGGGTAGATCTCCTCGGGATACTCGTAGCGCAGTTCGTCGAGCGAAAAATCGCAAGCATCCGCCACTGCCCGCCCGGCGGCAATGGCATGCGGCCAGCGCGCAAACAATCGCTGCATTTCCTGCGCAGACTTGAGGTGCCGCTCGGCATTGGCGTGGAGCAGGTGGCCGGCCTCGGCCACCGTGGTCCTATTCGCGATAGCGACCATCACATCCTGCAGCGGGCGACGCTCGGGCGCATGATAATGCACGTCGTTGGTGGCAAGCAGGGTGAGCTCGTTGGCACGAGCAAGCGCATCGAGCCGGTCGATCCGTGCAATATCGTCACCGCGATAAAGGTAAGATGCAGCAAGATGGTTGAGCGTCGGAAGTTGACGCGTCAGGTGCGGCAGGATGTCGGGGAATGGGGCTGTGAGTTCTACCCTTCCGTCACCCCGAACTTGATCCAGGGCCTCGCTTCCTCCTGTCTCAGTCGAAGACAGCGGGGTCCCGGCTCGAGCGCCGGGACGATGGAAAGGAATGATATTGCTGAGTACACGGATCGAAAGTTCCGACTCCAGATCCTCCGGCGGAAGCAGGATCAGGTGCACATTTTCGGCATGCTCGGCGAGCATGCCGAGGTCGATCTCGCACACCCCTTTTTCCTGCCATCCCCCGCTCAACGTCTGCATCCGCCCCGCGCTGATCAGGCGGCACAACCGCCCATAGGCGGCGCGATCCTTAGGGTAGGCGAGGAATGCGAGCCCTTCGACCGTCTCGATCCGCGTCCCGATCACCGGTCGCAGTTTGAGCGTCTTCGCTTCGCAGTGGATGCGCACCACCCCCGCCATCGAGTTCGCATCGGCAATCCCGATCGCATCATAGCCGAGCGCGCGCGCCGTCATAGCGAGATCGACCGCGTCGGAAGCTCCACGCAGGAAGCTGAAGCAGCTGACAAGCCCTAGTTCGACGAACGCCGCGCGCGATGGCGTTTCGATCAGCTTGGGATCGAGTTCGATCCTTCGCTTGGGTATCTGGAGGTCGTTTTCGGGCATCTCACCCCTCCAGTTCCGCAACCCGCGCCTTCACCGCTGCGAGGTCCGCTGCAAACCGTGCGCCCTGCTCTTCGTGTGCGGTTCCCTCCAGACGCAGCAAGTAAGATGGGTGCACCGTCACCCACAGCTCAGCCCCATCCTCCAGCGCGATCGGCTTCCCGCGCGCTTGTGAAATGCTCACCGTCTTGCCCAGCAGCCCCCGCGCCGCACTCGCGCCCAGAGCCAGCACGAGGCGCGGTTTCACCAGCGTGCGTTCGGATTCGAGCCACCAACGGCAGGTGTCGATCTCCTTGGCGGAGGGCGATTGGTGCAGCCGCCGTTTGCCGCGCTGGGCAAACTTGAAATGCTTGACCGCATTGGTGACGTACGCTGCGCTGCGATCGATTCCGGCCTGCGCAAGGCATTCATCCAGCAACTGCCCCGACGGCCCCACGAATGGGCGGCCCTCCCGGTCTTCCCGATCGCCCGGTTGCTCACCGACGATCATCAACGTCGCATCGGCAGGCCCCTCCCCCATCACCGCACGGGTATCGCATTCCGCAATCGGGCAATCACGACAACCGATGATCGCCTCAGCGATAGCCGCCAGCGACGCGGGCCGCTCGCGTTCCTCGCGCGCACCCGCCGCGACCATACCCACCTCGCGCGCCTGCGCCCCGGCGATCAGGTCGGGAATCAGCTCCGCCTCGGGCATGTTCTTCCAGTATTTCTTCGGCATCTCCGCCAGCATCGCGCCAACTTTCAGCCGCGCCGGGTTGAAGATCGAAGCGTAGTACGACTTCCACAGTTCCTCGATCGGGTCGCCCTGAGGCGCATCCTCACGCCGAGCGGGACCGCTCTCGCGCATCGTAACGCCATCCCAATGCAGGCAGCCGCGCGGGGTCAGGATAGACCAGTTCATATTGGCAAAGCGGCGTATGAAGAACCCGGCATTGGCACGCACGATGTGGTGATCGGGCTCGAACCACGCGACATAGTGCCTACTCCCGTCCTCAACGCGAACTTCGCGGAATCGCACGAAGGCATGCATCTTGTGGCTGTCACGACGGACGGCCTTGTCGAGTTCCTCGATCCGGCGGACGTCCGGATCGGCCTTGTCCTCCATCGCGCGCGGGTTCGATTGAAGCCGCCACAGCATCCGGTAGAGCAAGCCGAAACGCTGTGGATCGGAGTGGAGCGCGGCGTTGCGCGCGAGCTTCATGAAGCGTTTGGAGGCGCGCACGGGCCGCGCGTCGTCATCTGGAACCGGAAGGCGCCTTTCGCCTCGAAATGGCCCCTCAGTCGCGAACAGGTCTCCCATCCCGCCCGGCTCGACCCAGCTCAACCGGTCGGGCGGTACGTCGCACTGGATCAGACCCCGCGCCCGCTCACGCCAAAAGGCGAAGTCGTCGGGAGCTTGCAGGTGAACGACGTAATGCGCACCGAGCGAGACCTTCTGCATCGCCGTCATCAGAACAGCTCCAGCTGTTCCTGCTTCGGCGCGAGCAGCGCGCGCAGATCGGCACGGTCGGTGAGCATGGTCGGTCGCCAGTCGAGCGCGACCATGAACGGACGCACCTTGGCAATCGACTGCGTCAGCTTCGCCACATCGTCCAACCGCAAGGTCCGATGCCGGCGCGCTTTCACAATCCGCGCAACCGCTGTCGTCCCCAGCCCCGGCACGCGCAGCAATTGTTCCTTGGAGGCGCGGTTCACATCGACCGGGAATTGCTCACGAAACTTGAGCGCCCAGGCGAGCTTCGGGTCGATATCTAGCGGAAGGTTGCCGTCCTTCTCGGTCGCTTGCTGTACTTCCCTCGGAGCATAGCCATAAAACCGCATCAGCCAGTCCGATTGGTACAGTCGGTGCTCGCGCATCAGCGGCGGGCGCTTGAGCGGCAGCACGGCGCTCGCATCGGGGATTGGCGAAAAGGCGCTGTAATAGACCCGGCGTAGGCCAAAGGCATTGTAGAGCGAACTCGCCTTGCCCACGATATCGGCATCCGAAGCATTATCCGCACCCACGATCATCTGCGTCGACTGACCCGCAGGCGCAAAACGCGGTGCGTGGCGGAAACGCTTCCTCTCATCCTGCGCCTGAATGATCCGCGCCTTGGTCTTGCCCATCGCGCCTTCGATCTGGCGCTCGTCCTTGTCAGGCGCGAGTCGGATCAGCCCGCTCGTGGTCGGCAATTCGACATTGATCGAGACCCGGTCGGCATGGAATCCCGCCTGATGGATCAGCTCGGGATCGGCCTCGGGGATGGTCTTGAGGTGGATGTAGCCGCGAAAGTCATGCTCCTCGCGCAGGATACGCGCGCATTCGACCAACTGCTCCATTGTGTGGTTCGAACTCTTGATGATGCCCGATGAGAGGAACAGCCCCTCGATATAGTTCCGTCGATAGAAATTGAGCGTCAGTTCGGCGACTTCCTGAGGGGAGAAGCGCGCACGGCGGACATTCGAGCTCTTGCGGTTGATGCAGTAGTGACAGTCGAAAATGCAGTGATTGGTCAGCAGTATCTTAAGCAGCGAGATGCACCTGCCATCGGGCGCATAGGCGTGGCAGATTCCCATCCCCTCGGTCGAGCCGATGCCTTTACCCCCCAGAGAGTTCTTCTTCACCGTCCCCGAAGACGCGCAGGAGGCATCATACTTCGCCGCATCGGCGAGGATTTCCAGTTTCTGTCGGAGCGTCTGCGTGGTGATTTTCTGGACCATGGCAACCTGCATGTTCCTTATATGTTCTCAATGACGCCTGCTCCAGTGCTTTCTTTGCAAGTGAAGATTTCATCGGACCGCCAACAGCGCTAATCGAAAGTCATGCGCGCATTCGCGAACAAACTTCGGGACTCGATCGTCAAGCGGCCAACGCGGTATGACGCGTTGATCCTCTTGCGCGAACTTGCATGGCTCACCCCCGCGCTGGCTCTCTGCGTGGCGATGAGCGACACGATGCGGTGGAACCCGGAATTCGACTCTGCGACCCTGCGTCTTGCCCTGATCGCTCTCGTCATTCCGTCGCTTGGAGAGGAATTGCTATTTCGCGCTGCACTATTGCCGACGCCTCAGGCAGGCCAACAGATGCCGCTACCGCGGGCCGCGACGGCGATCGCGCTATTCGTACTCTGGCATCCCTTGCAAGCTCTCGTCACAACCGATGAACGCGCGACAATCTTTCTGGACCCGTGGTTCCTGCTGGCCGTAGGTGCCTTGGGCCTGGCCTGCACGCGGGCCTATTGGCGGAATGGTTCACTTTGGCCGGCAGTCATACTGCATTGGTTGTCGGTGATCGGTTGGAAAGCGCTGGCCGGCGGACCGGCGTTCATTTGATCAAGCAAGCGGCCACGCTCTGCCAGGAGGTCCAAGCGAACGAGGCATAGGCCGTTTGGCCTACGCTTATCGGGGAATATCCCCTGCCGTATGGTCAACGTATCCCGCACGCGTCGCGCAATCAAACGGGGCGAAGTCACGCCACCGAAGGAGAATGCAATGAATAAGTACGCAACTGTTTCGATTCTTGGTGTGAGCGCTTTGGCGCTGGCTGCTTGCGGCAGCGATGAAGCCGCATCAACGGAGAGCGCTGCCAACCCGATTACCGCAGAGGAAGTCACCGCCGCCCAGCAGGCCTGGGGAGAAGGCATCGTCGCTATCGGACAGGTCTTCACCGAAGAGGGCGATTTCAGCGCACGCGCTTCCGAGCATATCACAACGCACTATGCCTATGGTGAAGACGCAACGATCCTGTTCAAGCCGACGCTCGCAGCCGAAGATCAGTTCCGTGAGACCACGGAAGAGGCTCTGAGCTACTTCGTCGGCACCGAAGGCACCGAAGATGGCGGTTTCGCGATCGCTCCTTACACTGCGGTTCGCTGGGAAAACAACGGTACGGTTATCTCGGACAGCGGTGACATGGCGGTTGCCATGGGCAACTATTTCTTCACCGGGACCGACGGCAACGAGACCAAGGTCGAGTATTCGTTCGCTTACGAGAAGGATGAGAATGGCGATCTCAAGATCGTCCTACATCACAGCTCGCTGCCTTTTAGCGCGAGCTGATACGCGATATTTGACTGAAATCGGGGTCGGTGCCGCGGGGCATCGCCCCCTTTTTTACGACACGCTGCGGTGGGCCTCGTAGGCTCGACGACGAGCTGCAGTAAGCTTGCTGCCGTTCTGCTCACACAGGTGATCGATCACTGCCGGGTGCATTTCGCCTTCAAAGGCGACTCCGGCGAATTCTCCGTTGACCCAGGCAATGATTCCCAGCGGCGCGTTGATCCCGCCGACTTTCATCACAACCCGGTCGCCAACGCTCGCGAAACCCGGTCGCGCCTTAATTTTGCAGCCACCTTCGGAAATGTCGATCAGGTCGACAAAGACGACGCGCGACTGGACCCGGCTCTTGACCATCAGGCCAAGCGGGCGGCGGTTATCCGAGCGAGGGATCGATTGCATAGTCATCGTAGAACGAGGGCTTAGCGAAAAGTCGTAAACGAAAGCTGACTTTTGCCTAAGGGTTTGGTTAAAGCGTTCAGGCACCCAATCCTTGCAAATACCAATCCGGCGCACCGCCCCTTCCATCGCCAGCAATCCCATGGCGATAAATCCAGTAGCGCCGACCAAGCGCATCCTCGATGCGAAAGTAGTCGCGTAGCCGCACGGTCGATTTCGAACGCCACCATTCGGGCGCGATCCGCTCGGGTCCCTCGACGCGGACCACTTCACGCACATCGCCGCGCCAGCGAAAACGCTGCGGGAATCCATCGGGTGAAGCATAGAGAACCGCGATTTTCTCCGCTTTATCGAACAGTTTTAGCGGTCTTTTTGAAAACTCCAGATTGCCTTGGGAGACTGGTTCGGGATCGAGTGCGGCCTGCCAACGTTGCGCGCGTTCGGGCAAATGGCTGGCGAACGGTACAGGGCGGCGCACGGCTTTAGCTCCAAGCCTGACGGTCAAGCGGTCGATGCATGCCGCGAGCGAAGTGCCGTGTCGCTCGGCCGCTGCATCGATATCGTCCTGCTTCAACGCCAATGGTTCGGCCCAGCTGGCGCGCAGGCGCACGGTTTCGATACCAAATCCTGCATCGATATCGTCAAACTTGGTGGTGAACAGCCGGGTAATATGTTGCGATTCACGGGTCGCAGCGGCGAGTTCGAGCTTTCGCACCAGAACTTCGCCATCGACGCGCCACAGGCCCAGTTCGAGCCTTCTGGCACCCTGCGCGCGCGCCTCGAGCTCGCGCGCCATATCCGCAGCAAGATCGGCAAGCACCCGATCGAGCAGGTCGCGATGGCGGATCGGTTCCAGTAAACGGCGCTGGACCAACGGTGCTTGCTGTGGGACGACAGGGAGCAGTGGCTCGGGCACCTTGCCCAGCAGTTGGTCGAGCCGGACAAGCGGATTGGCAGAAGGCGATTTGCGGTTGCGGAACCGGCGGTGGAGCGCGTCGCGCGCAGCCGCTTCGGTGCGATCCATCGGCCCGGTGGCGATACCCGCAAGGTCGCCAAGGCGCTTGAGGCCAAGGCGGCGCAGGACGGTTAGCACATCCTGATCGAGCCGGAATGCTGCAATCGGGAGATCGGCGAGCTTTTGCAAGGCGCTGTCCCGCGAACCAAGAATACTCCGCATCGGCCCATAATGCGCCAGCGCCCAGGCTGCTCCGGCAGTCGGCGCAATAGCAGTCCTCACCGCCAGCTTGCGTCGGGCAAACGCGGCCTCGACATCCTCCAGCAAGCGAACTTCGCCGCCGAACAGATGCGCCACCGCTGTTACATCGACGAGCACGCCATCGGGCGGGTCGAGCGCGCTCCATGGTCCCCAGCGCTGCGCCCAGATGCTGAGCTTTTCAAGGAAATCGAGATCGCCCGCCGGATCGGACGGTGCGACTTTGATTGTAGGGCACACAGTCCGCGCATCGGCCAGCATCGTGCCCGGCTGCGCGCCCACAGTGCGACCGGCGTCATTGACCGCATCGATCCGCGACCCATGCGCGGTCTCGGTGATCAGCGCGGTCGGTTCTCCGTCCGCGCCTTCGCCGGGCTCAAGCCCGTGCGCAAGCCGCCAGCGATCGACCGACAGTCGCGCGCACCAGATCGCGAGGATACGGCGCGGCGGCATTGGCGGCAGATCGTGTTGGCGGCTTTCGGGTACGGAGGCGTCCATCGTCATCGCTCACCATCCATTCTCCAGGGGCATGGCTGCGGGCACGAAACAGTTCGGCTTTCCACGCAGGTGTGCCCGGTGCATCGGCGTTCCAGTGCGGGCACGCGGAGGGAGCGGCTTCGACTCGCCAGCGCATCCGCGCCGAAGACAGATCAGGCCCAGCCTCGAGCCGTACCAGCCATAGCGGCACGCCATATTTCTCCGCCGTGAGGCTCAAGCGACGCGAGGCGGTAAAATCGAGTGCACGCGGATTGCCCACAATCTCCCCGATCACAAAGGCGAGATCGCGGCAACGCAGCCCTTCCTCCAGCGCGAACAGTGCATCTTCGGCGGTCTTGGTTTCGACATGGATCAGACGATGTCGAAGCTCACGCGGAAGACCGTGGCGATAGGGACGGCCGCTGCGCTGGATAGCCCGGCTGTCCTGCACCCACAGCACCTGACGACGATCATCGGTTTCCGCGAGCGGATCCTCAACCTCTCCCGCCACACGCAAGGCATCGCGCGCCAAGGCCAGCGCTAGCCCAGCCCCACTGGCATCGTCGGTGTCGGCGAAAATCTCGCTATGCAACGGCTGCTCGGCGAGACCCGGTCGCCATCGCGCTTCGCGCGCTTTCGACAGCGCGGCAATATCCTTGACGGACAGATGTGCAGCCGCCCCGCTCACTTTGGGGCGTGAGGGGACGGAAAGGGCTTGGAGCGCTGTAGCGCTGGAGGAACAGGCTAAATTCGGCATAGGAACACTTACAGAGACTCACGCGAGTCTCGTTTGTTCCTTTTATGTTCCACACTTGTGGAGCAATTGCAACGCGCAATCGCTCCGGTGAAAACTCAGCTTCCGAGAACTTGCGGAAACAGGCCCGTGATCAGGATCGTGCCAACAGCCAATGGACACAACCACGCAATCAGGAACCGCCAGGTCGAAAGCCAGAAACCGCTCAGACCAGTCATCTCTTGAACCAGCTTGCGGTCCGCGCGCCATCCGACGAATACCGCCGTGAAGAACGCACCCAGTGGAAGCATGATCTTGCCGGTGAAATCATCGACCGTATCCAGAATGTCCTTTTCCGCAAACAAGGACCAAAAACCGAGCGGGCGCACTTCCGACCACACATTGTAGCCTAGCAGGCAGGCAATCCCGACAAGGAACGCCCCGCCTCCGAACACCAGCGAAGACGTCAAACGGCTCCACCCCATTTCACCGATGCCCCAGGCAGTCGGGACTTCGAGCAGCGAAATGGAACTCGTCACCGCCGCCACGAGGATCAGGAGGAAGAACAGCAGCCCGATCAGAGCGCCCGCCGGCATGGTCTGGAACGCGAAAGGCAAGGTCTGGAACACCAGTGTCGGGCCAGCCGCCGGGTCGAGGCCGACTGCGAACACGATCGGGAAGATCATGAGGCCCGCCAGCAAAGCCACGCCCGTGTCGGCAAAGGCGATCGTCACCGAGGTCGGGCCGAGTCCCGCGGGACCCTTGATATACGAACCGTAAGTGATGAGCCCCGCCACGCCGAGCGACAGGGAAAACAATGCCTGACCCAGCGCCGTATTCATCGCGGGCGGATCGAGTTTCGACCAATCGGGCGTGAACAGGAACGCTACCGCATCGCCCATATTGCCGACGAACGCACCGTAAATCGTAATCCCGACCAGCAAAACGAAGAACATCGGCATCAGAATCGTAGCGGCCGTTTCAATGCCCGAACCGATCCCGCGCGCGACGATAAACAGCGTCACGCCCATAAAGGCAAAATGCATCGCCAGCAGCAATCCGGGATTGCCAAACAGGTCACCCATTCGACCCTGGATCGCTTCCTGGCTTTGTCCGACAAGCGCGCCGCGCAGGGGATCGCCCGACAACACCGCGCTGGCGAAATCGGCACCCATCACACCCACATAATACAGAACCCAACCGGCCACGACCGAGTAAAACGAGACGATCAGGAAGGCAGCGACCACCCCCATAACGCCGAAGGCCGACCAATTTTTGGACGCACCCGATCGCTCCGCGACCTTGCGGATCGAGCCAACCGCATCATCCTGGCCCGTCCGGCCAAGGAAGATTTCAGAAATGACGAGCGGCAGGCCGAGCAAGAAGACGCAGGCGACATAAAACAAAACGAATGCCCCGCCGCCATTCTCACCCGCGAGCGTAGGGAAACGCCAGACATTTCCGAGCCCAACAGCTGCGCCGATCGCGGCCAGTATGAATGCGCTGCGCGAAGACCAACCTTCGCGTTCGGTCGAACCGGTTGCTGCTACCATGTCTGAAAAGATGCCCTCTTGCTGCGCGCTCCCAGCGCGCCGTCCCATATGTCACCTCTCTGCAATGAAAATCCGCCCGCGCCAAGGGGCAAGCTTTGCCTTATGCAAATCCGGGCGCTAGACGCGTCGCCATGTCGACTACCTTTCAACTCGATACGAGCACCAGCCGCGCTACCCCCACACCCAAGCCGCGCAAGCGGCTGACGGTGCCGAGAATTCGCGATCACAAGAAGGACGGGCAAACCAAGGAACCGTTGGTGATGCTGACGGCATACACCGCACGTCAGGCGCAATTGCTGGATACGCATTGCGACATACTGCTCGTCGGGGATTCTCTAGGACAAGTTATCTACGGGCTCGACTCTACGCTTCCGGTCACTCCCGAAATGATGATTGCGCACGGCGCAGCGGTGGTGCGGGGAAGCTACCATAGCTTGGTCGTCGTCGACATGCCGTTCGGAGCTTACGAGGCCTCAAAGGAAACCGCATTCGAGACCGCGGCCAGGATCATGGCCGACACCGGCTGTGCGGCGGTCAAGCTCGAAGGCGGCGAAGCGATGGCCGAAACGATCGCCTTCCTGACGAACCGCGGAATTCCCGTCATGGGCCACGTGGGTCTGACCCCGCAGGCAGTGAACGTTTTGGGCGGATATGCCGCGCGCGGTCGCAGCCAGCAGGAGCACGAGAAGATCCTGCGCGATGCTCAAGCGGTTCAGGATGCAGGCGCATTCTCCGTCGTTGCGGAAGGAGTCCTGGAACCGATCGCGATTGCCATGACGCAAACTCTGGAGATTCCGGTGATCGGGATCGGCGCCTCTGCTCAATGTGACGGGCAGGTGCTCGTCACCGAGGACATGCTCGGCATGTTCGAGCGCGTCCCGCGTTTTGTAAAGCGCTATGAGGACATCGCCAGCGTGATCGACAAGACGGTGGCCACCTATGCCGAGGAAGTGCGCGCGCGTACGTTCCCGAGCAAAGACCAAACCTATCAGCCGAAAGACTGACCGAACGCCGGGGCACTGATCACCGATGCAAACGCTGCTGCGTTACTATACCTTCTCGCTCGGCTTTACGGCGATCTGCTTCGGCCTTGCCGCCTGGTATGGCTGGGCCAGCACGGGCAGCATTGTCGGAATGCTGTCGCTGCTTTGGATCGTTATCGTCCTTTCGATCCTCGAAGTCTCACTCAGTTTCGACAATGCAGTCGTCAACGCCACCGTCCTGCGCGAGATGGATCCGGTTTGGCAGCAGCGCTTCCTGACCATAGGTATCCTGATCGCGGTGTTCGGTATGCGGATCGTGTTTCCAATCGCCATCGTCTCGATAGCCGCCAATATCGGACCTTGGGAAGCGGTCGAATTGTCGCTAGGTAATCCGGAAGAGTACCAGCGGATCGTCTCCGCTGCGCATATCGGGATCGCTGGATTCGGCGGAGCATTCCTGGCGATGGTCGGACTGACGTTCTTCTTCGACGAGGAGAAGGATGTGCACTGGATCCATAGGCTAGAGCAGACGATCAATCGCTTTTCTAACGTCCCTGCGGTCGAAATCGGTTTCGTCCTTGCCTTGCTCTATGGCGTCTCGACCCTGCTCGCGCCCGAAGATGCACTCACGTTCCTGACGGCAGGCGTTCTCGGATTGCTGACTTTCATAGGCGTTCACGCGCTAGGCGCCCTGATCGAACAGGCGGAAGCGCGCAAGAAGGCTGCCGGACAAATCGTCCGTTCCGGGCTAGGGGGTTTCCTGTATCTCGAAGTGCTCGATGCCAGCTTCAGTTTCGATGGGGTGATCGGCGCATTTGCGCTCTCGAACAACATGATCGTGATTGCGCTGGGGCTTTCGGTCGGTGCGATGTTCGTGCGTTCGATGACGATCCACCTGGTGCGCGCGGGCACACTTTCGCAGTTCCGCTATCTCGAGCATGGGGCGTTCTGGGCGATTATCGTGCTCGGCATCATCATGCTGGTTTCGGCCCGCTATCACGTACCCGAAACCTTCACGGGATTGATCGGCGCGGTGCTCATTGGGTTGTCCCTATGGTGGTCCATCCGCCACAATCGTGCGGAAAATGCGGTCAACCAGGGCCAGGCTGAGCCAACTGACTAGCCAGCGGGGCGGCGAGAACCAGCTGCAAAAAATGATAGACCAACAGTGGCAGCAGAATAATGCCAGCCATAGCCGGATCGAACAGGATAGTCGCAAGTGGTGCGCCCATGGCCAAGCTCTTTTGCGATCCACCGAACAAGTATGCGATCCGATCCTTGCGATCGAGGCCGAGCGCCGCGCCGGCCAGCCAAGATCCCACATTTGCATAGGCAAGAAAAGCTAGCACTCCCGCCAGCATCAACGTCCATTCCACTCCATTGATGTTTCTCCATATGTCTTCGTTCACCGCTGCGCTCATCGCGACATAGACGGCCAACGCAATCGGAATGCGATCGGTCCATTTGGTGAGTGCAGGGTTTTTCGTGGCGAGTTCACCGAATCTCGGCTGAAGAACCTGCCCGATGGCAAAAGGCAGCAGCAGAATGACCGCGATACGCACCAGCACGCTGGTATCGAAAGGAACAGATTCTCCCCCTGCAAAAAGGGCGAAAAGGGGAGCACTCAGAAAGACACCGAGGACGTTGAGCAATGCTGCCGCAACGACTGCATGCGCGACATTGCCATTGGCAATCGAAGTGTAGACCGTCGCCGATTGAACCGTCGACGGAAGCGCACCCAGGTAGAGGAATCCGAGCGCCAGTAGCGGGGGGATGATCAAGCCAGTCGCTTGCCATAAGCCCCAACCGCCCAACAGCATCGCGCCGAACACCCATAGGGCAAGCGCGCCGTGAAATCTCCAGTCGCGCACCCCGCGCAGAACCTGGTCGCGCGGAAGTCTCAATCCGTTGAGCAAGAACAGGAAGAATACCGCTCCATTGGCGACGAGTTGGCCGATCGCTTCGTGACTTTCAGGTACAGGGAAGACGATTGCGAGCAGCAGTGCCAGCATCAACAGGCGGACCATTGGATCGAACAGGCGAGCGATTGCCGACATCGAATGGCCCCTGCCCGGCACAGCCGTCAATGTCGAGAATGTCTTACCTAGTTGGCGACAAATCCAACAGGTTGCAGCGCTTGCGCCCGGTCGCGAAATCGCTCTGCTTCCTGGTCGTTGCCGAGCGCTTCTGCCGCCCGAGCCCGCATTGTCAGCAATCGCGGATCATGCCCTGCCCCCATGGAGATGGAGTGATCCAGCAGGACAGCAACTCGCAACCAATCCTCTGCCAGCGCGCTACGCTCGGCCAGCATCGCCAATGCCTCGGTGTTGTTCGGTTCGCCTGATAAGTGCCGGATGAGCAGGGTATCCGCCGCCCGGTTGTCTCCATAGGCTCGGTAAGCTGCGACAATCTTGCGTGTCAAAGGCCAGGGCCGCCGCACCGATGCTGCCGTCCCGTAGAAGTCAAGCGCGGATTCGGCATCCCCGCCAGCAAGCATGGCATCACCAGCCAGGGCGCGAACATCGGATGATTTCGGAAACCGGTCGAGCAGTTCCCTGGCGAACGCTTCGGCCCCGGACGGGTCCTGCCCCGAGATCATCTGCCGCAATTGCACGGTCGGACCAGGCAATGTCGAACCACCAGCAACGGTATTGCCTAGCACTGCCCATCGGACCTCCCGGTTAGAGGCCGCGCGGTCCAGAAATGCAGCTGCCGCAATTCGATCTCCCATTCGCTCATGCGCACGACCGACGAGTTCGGCAAGATACGGTGATGCATCCCCAGCCCGAGCGCGCTCGCCAAATTGTTCGATCAGTTCCGTATCGCGACCACTCAGCCACAACGCCTTTGCCAACAATTCCAGCAGACGAATGTTGCCCGGTTGCCGATTTGCAAGTTGTTGGAGTGATTGCACCGCATTGTCCGGTGTCGCCTGCTGCATGTCGATCAGGGCATTGAGCAGGATCGCGGCAGGCACTTCTCGTTCGACCAGACCCGATCGCGAAAGCAGGCTGCGCGCAAGGACCGTCTCCCCCGCCCGGGTCGCCAACACGGCCTGAAGATAAAACACTTGCGGATGCCGCGGTTCAATTCCGGCCAGTTTGCGGACCACGGCCAGCATGTCCTTGTAGCGCCCGAGATCACCCAGGGTCGCCGCGTAGTCGGCAAGCAATTCGGGATTTCTTGGATCGGCGCGAATGGCCGCCTCGAACCATGGCAATGCAGCGGACAAGCCATGGGCATCGCGTACCAGCTGCGCCCGCATCAGCAATGCCGGAGCGTATTGCGGCCCCAGCTCGAGCGCAAAGTCCGCAGCCTCCAATGCTGTCAGGTGTTCGCCGCCCCTGAATCTCAATCGAGCGATATCGACCCAGAGTCCGGGATTCTCGGGTTCGATCTCGCGTGCTTCGTCTAGCAATTGCCCGGCTTGCGCGAGATTGCCGCGGTCGGCTTCAAACCGTGCATCTTCGACGAGGCGAACGAATTCTGCGCTTCCTGAAATCCCGGTGTTGTCATCCGCGTTATCCGAGCCAGAACAACCCGCCAAAGCAAGCGCAGTCGCTGCCACAAACCAGAGCAGGCTTCGACTATGCATGAAGATCGTATTGCTTGAGAAGGTCGTAAAGTGTCGGTCGGCTGATACCGAGCAGTTTGGCGGTGCTGGATATGTTACCGTCGCTGCGCGCCAAGGCATGCCGGATGACCCGGCGGTCAGACTGCTCGCGTGCCGATTTGAGATTTAGCGCTTCGTTCGGCTCGTCTTCGGCTTCGCCGAGATCGAGATCGTCCGCACTGACAAGCTTTCCATCCGCCATGATGACAGCTCGCTTTATCCGATTTTCCAGTTCGCGGACGTTTCCGGGCCAATCGTGCGCATCGATCACTGCCAAGGCGTCTGGCCCAAACCCGGTCACCGTTGGATTCATTTCTGCGGCAAAGCGCTTAAGAAACGCCTTCGCCAACAGCACGGCATCGCCATGGCGTTCCGCAAGCGTCGGAATGCGCACGATAATTTCGGCCAGGCGATAAAACAGATCCTCGCGAAAGGTGTTCTCGCCGATCATCTTTTCAAGATCCTGATGCGTCGCACAAACGATCCGCGTATCGACGGAAATGGTCTTTCGCCCGCCAATCCGTTCGATCGTGCGCTCCTGCAGGAAACGCAATAGCTTGACCTGCAAGGGCAAAGGGATGTCGCCCACCTCATCGAGGAACAGAGTTCCGCCATTGGCGCTTTCGATCTTGCCTTCGGTGGTTTTCACCGCTCCGGTGAAAGCGCCCTTCTCGTGCCCGAACAGTTCGCTTTCGAGCAGGTT
>JASJDE010000126.1 GCA_030065195.1 Erythrobacter sp.
CCACTTTTTCCTGTCGGCATACATCTTCATCGTCATCGCGGTACAGGTCCCGAGCGCGCCGAGGAGCAGATCGTATGGCGTCGGCCCCGTATCGTCGCCGCCATAACTGCGCGGTTCATCTGCAACAAAGCGGTGAGAGACCGTGTGGACTTCCGTCCCGAACTTGCCATGGCCGGTCTGCACGACCACGCCTTCTTCCGGCATGGGCCAATCTTCGCGCATCGGGAGGTATCGCCGTGCCCAGCACGCGATCGCCTCCGCCGCGAATTCGGCATCGGCAGGATCGGTCAACAGGTGATCGGCGCCTGCGAGGCTGATGAAACTCTTAGGATGGAAAGCAGCGCCAAACAGGGCGCTGGCATGTTCGATCCCGACGATCGCATCGGTCGGGGAATGGAGCACCAGAAAGGGCAGCCGCACCTGCTTCACTATGTCAAGCAAGTCGACCGCTTCGGTTCGTTCCAGGAACTCCCGGCTCAGCGTAAAGCTCTGTCCGCCGATCGTTACAGGACCGTCCCCGTCGTGCTTGATCGCTTCATGATCGCCTTTGATGATATGGAGCACGTGGGGAACGTCCGACGGTGCGCCAATGGTTGCGATTGCCGCCACCTTCTCCGCTCCCAGTTCGGATGCCGCCGCCAGCACGGCCGCGCCGCCGAGGCTGTGCCCGACCAGAAGCAATTTTCCTTCGAAACGCTCGCACAGATAATCTGCAACAGCGACAAGATCGGCAATGTCCGTGGCAAAGCCCGCGCGACCGAAGTCTCCCTCGCTTCCGCCCAAACCGGTGAAGTCGAATCGTAGACAGGCGATTCCCTGCCTTGCCAGAGCCCTCGACACGCTTATCGCGGCCTTGCTTTGTTTGGTGCAGGTGAAGCAGTGCGCGAAGATCGCTGCCCCCCGGACGAGGCCGGTCGGCATTTCGAGGGCGCCATCCAGAGTGTGTCCGCCATGTGTCGGAACCGAGAGGCTTTGCATAGGCATACTGAAATCTCCTCGCCAGGATCTCTGGCATCGATGGCATAGAAGCCTGCAGTGGAGACATACTTTTTTCGCGTAAGCTGTAAGAAATCCTCGCGGGGCGAGACTAAAGGGACATGACCACGCGGCAGGAACAGCTTTACCGACAGGCGGGGGACAATTTTGCGCCGGCAATCGCGCGGCTCGCCCGAGCCGTCGAACGCGACCCGGAGAAAGCGCACGATCTCGAGCAGGAAATCCACTGCGCAATCTGGTCGAGCCTTGCCCGCTTTGAAGGGCAATCTGCGCTCAAGACTTGGGTCTATCGCGTCGCTCACAACATCGCTGCCGATCACGTCTCGCGATCGGTGCGCAGACCGAGACAGGTTCCACTCGACGAAATCGAGGCCCTGCCCGCCGCGCAAAATCCCGAAAGCGAAGCGGCAGAGGCACATGCGTTGGCCCAGGTTGCCGAGTTGATCCGCAAACTGCCGCCGCTCGACGCGCAAGTCATCGTTCTGTGGCTCGAAGGCGAAAAGGGAACGGACATCGCCCAGATAACAGGTCTCTCCGCTAGCGCGGTCAGCGTTCGCGTGCATCGGATCAAGGCCCTGCTCGCCCAAGAGTTCGCCTTGCCGGAAATCGAAAGGGTAGAATCGTGACGAAACCTCCACTGCCTGCTTGGTGCGATGCAGCTCCGGATGCAGCCTTCACCGATCCGGTCGATTGTGCCGCGCAGGCGAGCAAGTTCGAAAGAACCGTCTCGCGCCGCAATCTATTCGAGTATCTCGCCTGTGCCTTCGTGATCGGAGTGTTCGGCTTCGGCGCTTTCCGCGCGGCGGGTGACGGCGATACGCTGATGGCATTCGCGCTGCTCTCGACGGTGATTGGCGCGGTTGTAGTGGCGTGGGGACTTTGGAAGCGCGCCAGCAACCTTGTGCGCCGCGCCGAAGATGCCTGCCTCGTTCACCTGAGGCGGCAGTTCGAACACCAAAACCGGGCGTTGCGAGCCGTCCCCCTCTGGTATCTCGGTCCGCTCGTTCCCGGTCTGGCGCTATTCTATTTCGCCGAGGCATCGGGTGTCGCGGAGCAGGCCGGATGGCTTGCCGGTATCGAGGAGATCGCATTGCGCGCACTGATCAGTGTTCTGATCTTCGCTGCCATCGCCTATCTCAATCACTGGGCGGCCAAATCGATTGAGCGCAAGATCGAAGAACTCGACTCGCTGGCGTGACGCTGTGTGGGTCATTAAGTGTATGACAAAAGGAGAAAATGGGATGATCCGCGACGCAGTATTCGCAATCGCCATGATAGCGGCTTCGTTCGCGGCGACCTCTCCGGCGACGGCGCAGGAACCTGATGAGCCTGCCGTAGAGCCGGCCGAAGAAGAAAGGAGCGCGCTGAGAATCCGCAGCGAACAGGTGATCGTCTTGATCAACGGAGAAGGCGAACCCGGCGAGCTGTTTACGCAAGGGTTTCTCGCCGCCGTTCCACCTTCGCAACTTGCAGCCATCTCGCAGCAGCTGACAACGCAATTCGGCAGGGCGCTTTCGGTCGAGGGGCTCTATCCGATCAATGAAACCCGCGCCGGGCTGCAAATCCGTATGGAGCGAGCGATCGCAAAGGGCGGCATTGCAATCGACCCAAACGACGACAATCGGATCAGCGAGCTTCTGTTTCAGGAATTCGAGCCGGTCAACGACACGCCGGAAAAGATAGAGGCCGATCTTAGAGCGCTGCCGGGCCAGGTCAGCGCCCTGTTCGCTCCCTTGAGCGGGCTTGACCCGGTGATCGCGATCGACCCGGACAAACACATGGCGCTGGGTTCAACCTTCAAGCTCTATGTCCTCGCTGCGCTGGCGCAGGACATTGCGAAGGGCGAGCGAAATTGGGGCGACACGGTGGAACTCGACACCAAGAGTTTCCCCAGCGGTATGATGCAGGATTGGCCGCAGGGATCCCCGGTCACGCTTCACACGCTCGCAAGCATGATGATCTCGATCAGCGACAACACCGCTACCGACCAGCTGATGGCGATTGTCGGCCGCGAGCGCCTCGCGCAGGTCCTCAGGGAAAGCGGGCAGTCCGCAGCCGAGCTCAACGACCCGTTCATGTCCACGCGCGAAATGTTTCTTCTCAAGGGCGGGGACAAGGATCGGCTAGCGGCCTATTCCACCGCCGATCCGGATCTTCGACGTCAAATCCTGGACGGTCTTGAGAACAATCCCCCGTCGGCCGCACAGATCGAACGCGCATTTTCCAGCGGCCCGGTTGCGATCGATGTCGAATGGTTCGGGAGCGCGCGCGACCTGGAAAACCTGCTGCTCTTCATGGGATCTTACGCCGACGACACGACCTACGACATCATGGCAATCAATCCCTCGATGCCGCCACCCATGCGCTCCAAATGGAAGTATGTGGGCTACAAGGGTGGGTCGGAGCCGGGTGTGCTCAACCTGACCTGGCTGCTGGTCGACGAAGAAGACAACGCCCACATTCTTGCGCTCAGCTGGAGCAACCCCGACGCAAACGTCGAGCAGACCCAGTTGGAACTGATCGCCCAACGCATCCTGTCCCTACCCCGCGATTGAACTCGCTAATCCGCTAGCCCGCGGCCCCTTGCGCAGCGTCCTGTCGCGCCCTATCGCGAGCCGACACAAAATCAGTTTCGTATCCAGACTATTCACAGGACAACCATGACCGAACAGCAGCAGCGTTTCGAAGGCACAAGTTCGTACATCGCGACCGAAGACCTCAAGGTCGCGGTCAACGCCGCAGTGACCTTGCGTCGTCCGTTGCTGGTCAAGGGCGAGCCCGGCACGGGCAAGACCGTGCTCGCGCACGAAGTCGCCAGTGCGATCGGTGCACCGCTGATCGAATGGAATGTGAAGTCGACCACCAAGGCACAGCAGGGCCTTTATGAGTACGACGCGGTGGCGCGACTGCGCGACGGCCAGCTCGGCGAAGAGCGCGTCCACGACATTCGCAACTACATCAAGAAAGGCAAGCTGTGGGAAGCTTTCACTAGCCCGGAGCTTCCCGTCCTGCTCATCGACGAGATCGACAAGGCCGACATCGAATTCCCAAACGACCTGCTCCAGGAACTCGATCGGATGAGCTTTGACGTCTACGAAACGCAGGAGCGGATCGAGGCAAAGGAGCGCCCGATCGTCGTCATCACTTCCAACAACGAGAAGGAACTGCCCGACGCATTCCTACGCCGGTGCTTCTTCCATTACATCAAGTTCCCGGATCGTGACGTCATGCAGTCGATCATCGACGTCCACTTCCCGGACATCCAGAAAGCCTTGGTGAAGAAGGCGATGGATATCTTCTACGAGCTGCGCGAAGTGCCGGGCCTGAAAAAGAAGCCATCGACCAGCGAGTTGCTCGATTGGCTGAAGCTGCTCCTCAACGAGGACATGCCGCTGGAAGTCCTGCAGGACAGCAATCCGAACAGCGCGATCCCCCCGTTGCACGGCGCACTGCTGAAGAACGAACAGGACGTGATGCTGTTCGAGCGGCTCGCCTTCATGGCACGCCGCAATCCCAGTTGAATTCAGTAAAGATCGAATAAAGCGGAGCCGAGTATTGCCATCCGCCTAATATGGGTATTTATTGATCCAACTCTAGGGGGAGTGGGATCATGGCTTTATTCACTCGAGACGGAAAGCGTCTGACGTTAACTTGTGGTGCCTTGGCTGCAATTGCTGCACTGCCTTCATGTGCCGATTCAAACGAAGCAGGGACAGCCGAAACCGGCGATATCGCTTTCTGTTCGTCCCCTGCCCCGATCCCCGACGGCTTTGGATTTCCCACAGCCGCATCCGAGATCGCGGAGTGGGTCGCCAATCGCGATGAAATGTCGGCTCGCGAGCATGGATGGAATCTGTTCGCCGGGTTGCAATCCGAGACTTCGGCTGGATGGGTGTGGCGCAGCTGGTGCACCGAGACACAAGCATTTGCGGCGGGTGACGGCAATCCGCCGGGGGAAGGCGGAACCGGCAAGGCTGCAATGCTCGCCGCCCAGGCGGAGTTGCCGATGCGCGGCTTCAAGCTCAATAACGGCCTGACCACCGGCGAAGAGCCGATCAATTTCAGCGACGCGCCAACCTACGCAGTGCCACAGCCGATTCTCGACAAGTATGCGAATTCCGCTTGCCTTGTGACAAAGTCCAACGGCTCCATCCAACTCGCGAATGGCCCGACATTCCAGAACAACGGCGATATCCTGATCGCAGGTGTCATCTACAACGACGCCGCATTCAACTGGATCCGCGAGACGCAGATTTACAACGCCGAGGTCCTTCAGGGTCTTCGGCCTGCAGCGGACGAGACTAGGCAGATCGATCCGTTCCCTAGCGAAGCCGTCGCACTCAAGCCGATGTTGTGGCCGATCCGCAGCGACGGCTTCACTGCGGTGCCGGTCTGGGACGACCTGTCCGAGGACTACGGCAGGTATTCAGGCTTTGAGATCCAATCCCAATGGCCACGTGCCGTGGCGGTTACGATCGGAGATGTGCCGCAGGAAACCGTCGAAGTCAGCTTCCTGACCGAACCGGGGGTCACCCAACCCACCGCAGAGGGCACGAAGGCACTAGGCCCCAACACTTTCGCCGCAGCCACGCCTGTGAGCATCGACGACTTCTACAATTATGCGCCCAACTACAGTTCGCTCGATCCGTGCGACCAAGCAATCGTCGATATGTCGGCCTACTATGCCTACGGACGACTGTTCGAGCAGGGAGACAGGCTCGCGCTGGTCGCCATGCACATCCAGACCAAGGAGCAGCCGAGCTGGACGTTCCAGTCAGTCTGGTGGAGCGATCGTCCGGACCAAGGACCCTACGCGGCCGATCGTCCCGACATTCCGGGGGCTACCGGCCCGTGGCAAAATTACCTGATGGCTTCGACCTATGGCTGGCCCACAGTGGAAGGCGGCTCGACCTGGCCGATAGCCTATAATCCCTACATCGAGCTTGCAGCAGCGCATCCGATCAAGACAAACTGCCAGAACTGTCACCAGAGGGCATCCTTTCCGGGACAATCCGACAGCTACCTCCAAACCGGAGGACCGGGCGCGCTCGATGTCTTTTCCTATGACGGAAACAGCATCTTTGACGGTTTGATCGGGACGGACGCGCTTTGGTCGATCAGCGACCGCGCGGTCTGCCCGGACGGCACGAAGCCGCCCTGCACTTCCGAATAGACTGCAATCGGGAAGCAGGCGAACCCGCCTGCTCAGTCGAAACTGTAGGCCAGTTCCAGGTCGCCCCAGCGACGACCCTTGATCATGAGCGGAATGTAGACGTTGCGCACCACGACATAGCGTTCGCCATCGCCTTCCTGCCGGTACACCGCCATCATGTATGGTGCGGAGCTTTCCTTGGCTTTGCGGTCGATCGCTTCGAGGATGATCCGCCCGTTTCGGCAATACCTCGTATCGTGGGCGAGATCCCCGGTCGGTTTGCGCGAATATTCGCCGATCTGCGTCGGGATGAAGCCCTTCATGTCGGTGCAAGCCGACGCGATGACGCGCTGATCGTCCCTCTTGGTCGCCTCGAAGATCGGACGCCAATGATCGTCCGACCAATCCGATAGTTTGGTCCTGAACAGCGGAGGATTGCTGCCCGGCACCGGAACATAATTCTGATCGAATACCCCTGCCTCATCCAGCTCGCCTGCGGTCAAGGCAATCTCGGTCATTTCGGCGATTTCGGCCGCGATGCCCTGCGCCTTTTCGACCATGGCGCTGTCTTCGGGGCTAAGTCCCGCCTGCACGATCCGGTCGAACATTTCGCTCGCAGTCATCTCAAGCTCGCCCATGCGTTCGTGCGCACCTTGAAGCTGCGTCTCGTTTTCACGTGCAGCTGCATCGTATGTGGTGAGCACGCGCTGGACGGCATCGACATGGCCGCTGATCGTGCCGGTCGACCGGGCAATCACGTCGTTCTGCTTGTCGACTTCCTCGACCAACTCACCGACATTGGCGATAGTGTTCTCGATCCGCGCGACAGAAGCCTTCGCATCGCCGCTCGCTAGGGCACCTTCCTCGATCCGGCCGATAACCGTGCCCGCTTCTTCGCTTAACGCCTCGACCGTTTGTGTGATCTCTTCGGTGGCCTTGCGCGTGTCGTTGGCGAGGCTCTTTACCTCGTTGGCGACGACGGCAAAGGTTCGACCCGCCTCGCCCGCCCGCATGGCCTCAATCGTGGCGTTGAGCGCGAGAATGTTGGTGGTTTCCGCAATATTGTCGATGTCTTGCGCACTGCGACGCACTTGCTCGATCGCCGCCGAGAAGCTGGTGACATGCTGGCCGAGTGCATCGACCAGTTCCAGCACCGAATTGATCTGTCCGAGAGAGGACTGGATCAGCGATGTGCCCTCGCCCAGGCGCTCGATCGCCCGTTCGGAAAGCAAGCGCGCTTCGTCGCTGGCCTCGGCTACTTTGACCTGATCGGCCTCGAGGGCGCTCACCGTGCCGCGCAACGCCTCGTGTTCCTCGCGGAGCTTTTCCGAAGATTGGATTACGGCTTCGACAACCCCGGCGACATCGGTGCAGCCCACGGTCACCGCCCCGCAGCTTTCCGGAATCTTGTCGAGCGCCGTTGCGTTGGCAGTGTCGATCGCGATTGGTTTCATGAGTGCGGCCCCTGTTCTCTCGCGCAGAAGCACTAGGCAGGGATGGTTAGCGAAGACTTAAGGAACGCCTCCAAACCCGCAGTTTTGTGGGCTGGTCAGTTGCAGGCTGCAACGCTAAACGGGACCGATGTTTTTCAACTTCGTCGACGAACTGCGCGAAGCCGGGATTCCGGCAAGCTTCAAGGAACACCTCACGCTGCTGGAAGCGCTCGACAAGGATGTGATCGAGCAGTCGCCCGAAGCGTTCTATTATCTCTCGCGCGCAACCTTCGTGAAGGACGAAGGCCTGCTCGATCGCTTCGACCAGGTTTTCCATAAAGTCTTCAAAGGCATAATGTCCGATTACGGTCAGAATCCTGTTGATATCCCGGAGGACTGGCTCAAGGCCGTTGCCGAAAAATTCCTCAGTGAGGAGGAAATGGCCGAGATCGAAAAGCTTGGCGACTGGGACGAGATCATGGAGACGCTGAAGAAGCGGCTCGAGGAACAGGAAGAACGCCACCAGGGCGGCAGCAAGTGGATCGGCACCGGCGGCACATCACCATTCGGCAATTCAGGCTACAACCCCGAAGGCGTACGGATCGGCGGCGAGAGCAAGCACAAACGCGCAATCAAGGTGTGGGAAAAGCGCGAGTTCAAGAATCTCGACAACACCAAGGAACTCGGCACCCGCAACATCAAGATGGCGCTGCGCCGTTTGCGGCGGTTTGCGCGCGAAGGGGCTGCGGACGAACTCGATCTCGACGCGACGATCGACGGCACCGCCAAACAGGGCTGGCTCGACATCCATATGCGGCCCGAGCGGCACAATGCGGTAAAGCTGCTGCTGTTCCTCGATGTCGGCGGATCGATGGATCCATTCATCAAGCTGGTTGAAGAGCTTTTCAGCGCCGCTACCGCAGAATTCAAGAACCTCGAATTCTTCTACTTCCACAATTGCCTTTACGAAGGTGTGTGGAAGGACAATCGCCGTCGTTGGCAGGAGCGCACCAAGACCTGGGACGTGCTCCACAAATACGGGCACGATTACAAGGTGATCTTCGTCGGCGATGCGGCGATGAGCCCCTATGAAATCACCCATGCAGGCGGCTCGGTCGAGCACATGAACGAGGAAGCCGGCGTCACCTGGATGAAGCGCGTAACCGACACTTACCCCGCAACCGTGTGGCTGAACCCCGTCCCCGAAAAACAATGGGGCTACTCGCAATCGACCAAGATGATGAAGGAACTGGTCAACGACCGCATGTACCCGCTGACATTGGACGGATTGGACGACGCAATGCGGGAGTTGAGCCGGAAGCAAGGGCACTAGGTGCGTCTCGCATAGTTAATTCCATCGTGCTATATCGCTGACAATCAAAGGAGATTGTCATGCGCGTCATCGCCGTTTGCCTTCTGCCATTTGCCCTTGTAGCTGCGAGCGAGCCTGCTGAGGTTTCTCCAATTCCGGAGGTGCAAGGGAGTCCTGCATTTACAACACTTCAAGAGCGCTTTGCCTCGGTCACTGCGGACGCCGCCAATGCGACGCTGCCGCTTGAAGTGATTGACCCCGCACAGTGCCGCGACCGGATCATGCAAGCGCGTGAAGCCTCCGGCCTGCCTCTATTGCTCGAGCGTGCACCTGCTTCGCCTGAGAAGCCTTTCCTGATCTACGCGGTCGACCGCCAGCAGGATGGCTGCTCAGTCATGGTGATGATGGGGAATCCGAACGATATCCGTCCGCTTCCTCTGCCGAGCGAGGGAGCGCCGGGGCTCATTCCGGCTGACGGCAATCAATAGAGCAAATGCTCGCGCACATTCTGCACCCATGCGGCTTCATCGGCTGACGCCAATGCGTCCAGATCATCGGGGCCGGCACTCGGATTATCCACCCACTCGCGCAAACTCCGACCGCCATTGATCACGTCGATCGCTAGGCGGTTGAGTTCGTACTCATAGGGAAAATCGCGCCACAAATCGTAATCGGGATAGAGCCTGCGGATTGCCTTGAATGCGAGCGCCTGCATTCGCCATGGCTTGAACGCTGCATGATCGTAAGCGGGGCCTTCTGCATGCAACATCAAGGCATTGCAGAGCTTTCCTGAGTGCTTGTGGAAAGTCGGTTCGAACCAGCAATCACGCATCTGCACGCCACCACACCATTCGGGAGCAAGCGCGCGCATCTCGCTCGCAACGGCCTTTGCGTCGACGTCGGGAGCACCGAACAGCACCTCCAATGGACGCGTGGTACCCCTGCCCTCCGACAAAGTCGTCCCTTCAAGCATCACTGTCCCGGCATAGCATCGTGCCATGTTGACGCTCGCGGCGTTGGGAGATGGGTTGATCCAGATCCTGTCTGCAGGCCAGCCAAAGCCGCTTGCGACGCTGGCGTCCCCGGCGTCAGGCTGCCAACCTTCCATTGC
>JASJDE010000015.1 GCA_030065195.1 Erythrobacter sp.
TACCGTGTTCCCGTCCAAGAACCTGGCCGCTGGCGCATGTTCGGGTAACGGCATCCTGATGGATATCTCGGACCCCATGAACCCGGTGCGGATCGACGCGGTGTTCGACAAGGGTTTTGCCTATTGGCACTCGGCCACGTTCAACAATGACGGAACGAAAGTGATCTTCACGGACGAGTGGGGCGGGGGCGGTCGCCCGCGCTGCAAGGCATCGGACCCGATGACCTGGGGCGCCAACGCGATATACGATATCAAGGACGGCAAGCTCGAATTCCGCAGCCATTATAAGATGCCCGGACCGCAGAGCGAGTACGAAAACTGCGTTGCGCACAACGGATCGATCATCCCGGTCCCCGGCCGCGATCTGTTCGTCCAGTCCTGGTATCAGGGCGGGATCAGCGTCATGGACTTCACCGACAGCGCGAACCCCAAAGAGATCGCGTTCTTCGATCGCGGATCGATCAGCGACAAGCAGTTGGTGGTTGGTGGGTTCTGGTCGTCCTATTGGTACAATGGTCGAATCTACGGGACCGAAATCACGCGGGGCATCGATGTCTTCGCGCTCGAGCCGAGCGAGCATTTGACTGCAGCAGAGATCGCCGCAGCCGAGGCAGCATCTTATGCGAATACGCGTTTCAACCCGCAGACCCAGACGCAAGTGACCTGGGACGCTTCGGTCATCGAAGCGGCAGAGGAAAGCCGAAAGGGCGGGTAAGGGAGGCCCTTTTCAAGACTGAAAATAAGGGGCGGGCGGCGCAGTGCCATCCCGCCCCTTTCCCTTTGCAGGACCTGTTGGGATCAGGCTTCCTTGGTCTTAGCAATCCACTGGTCGATCCGCTTTTCGAGGATCGATAGCGGCACCGCTCCGCCGCCGAGCACGGTGTCGTGGAAGCCTCGGATGTCGAACTTGTCGCCCAGTTCTTCCTCGGCCTTGGCGCGCAATTCCTGGATGCGGATCATGCCGATCTTGTAGGACGTTGCCTGTCCCGGTAGCACGAAGTAGCGGCGCACCTCTGAGCGGACGGTCGTTTCCGGCATCGGTGAATTTTCGAGGAAGTAGGTGATAGCTTCCTGCTCGCTCCACCCCTTCGAGTGTATGCCGGTATCGACCACGAGGCGGATCGCACGCCACATCTCGTTGACCAGTCTTCCGAAGTCGGAATACGGATCTTCGTAGCCGCCCATCTCTTTCGCCAGCAACTCGGAATACAGTGCCCAGCCCTCGCCATAGGCGGAGATGAAGCCCCCCTGCGACCGGAAACGCGGCATGTCCGGCAGTTCCTGTGCGATCGAGACTTGCATGTGATGGCCCGGATTGCCTTCGTGATAGGCGATCGCTTCGAGCACCGGGATAGGCATCGCTCGCATGTCCGAAAGGTGCGCGTAGTAGATGCCCGGACGCGAGCCGTCCGGTGTGCCGGGACGATAGTGTTGGGCTGCGCCGTCCTGTTCGCGGAACGGTTCGACCCGGCGCACTTCGAGCGGAGCCTTCGGCAGGGTGCCGAAATAATCGGGCAGCTTGGCAGTCAGCGTATCGATATGGTCCTTGGCGCGGTCGATGTAATCCTGCGCTCCGGCCTCGTCGTCCGAGAAGAAGAACTGGTCGTCCTCACGGGTGAAGGCGAAAAAGTCCGTCAGGCTCCCTTCGAACTCGACCTGTTGCTTGATCGCTTCCATCTCGGCCCGGATCCGGGACACTTCCGCCAGACCCTTCTCGTGAATCTCGTCGGCGGTCAGCTCGGTAGTCGTCATCATCCCGAGGCGGTAATTGTAGAAGTTGGACCCGTTATCGAGCGTGCTGACGCCTTGTGCCTGTTCGCTCGTATTGGGCCGGTCTTCGGTGAACCAATCGATCACGCGCCGATACGCCGGCGCCATCTGGCCCGTGAGCGCGGTTCGCGCTTGTTCGCGCAGCAAATCGGCTCGCTCCTGCGTGATCGTGCCGTCCTCGACCAGCTTGGCCAGATGCCCTTCGCTCGCTTGCCACAGAGCCGATGGCTCGCCGTCAGCGAATGGGGCCCCGCCGATCAGCTTGCCCGATTCCTCGATCACGGCGTCGTAGGCGAAGCGGGGCGGGCGGGTTCCGGCGGCGGCGTTGGCCCGTGCCCGTTCGAGCAGTTGATCCATAGCCGTCCCGATCCCGCCAAGCCGCGCAATGAAGGCCGTCATGTCGCTTTCATTATCGACTTTGTGCTGGGTCAGCAGGAAGCTTGGAAGCGCCGTGTGCAGCCCGTTCATCTGGGTAAGGATGTACTCCTGCTCGCGAAATCCGGCTGCCGCTTCGGCCTGCTCCCTGCGGAATTGCCACATGTCCCACGAAAGCTTCGCTTCGTCGGACAGTTCGTCGTAGTCGAAATTGGCTTCCATCTCGGCAGTCGCCTGCTGCCACCATTCGAGCTGGGCCTGCACTGCCTCGAGCGTGAAATCATCGATCTTGTCGTAGTCGCTCTTCATCCCCAGCGCGGTCTGCCGCAGCGGGCTGAAGCGCAGTTCTTCTTCAAACTTCGTTTCGAACCAGTCGTTGATGCATTCGGTTTGCGTGGTCGTGCATTCGATGACAGCGACGGGCTGGCTCGACAGCGCATCGCATCCGGAGAGTGCGACCGAGGCCAGCAAAACGGCGGCAAGTCTGATCTTCACGTAGGCTCCCTTCCTCAACTCTTGGCCCCGTCATGCGACAGCGCAGTGCGAAAGGGAAGCCGTCTATTCGACCAACAAATCACTTCGCTTGACCAACGCGTTATCGGGCTTTGCTCGTGGGTCGGCCGCCATTGCATTGATCGAGCCGGCCGTCGAATCCGTTGAGCAGACCTGCAAAGGCGCGTGAACGGCTTTTCTGCTTTCGGCCTGCGAAGTTGACAGAGTTGGCACGGTGTCAACCCGCCATTCTGAGCGTAAACGATTGAATAATATACCAATATAAGAGAAAATGCCGCTTGACACTTCGCCAACGCTAAGCGCGCTTTTCGGGTGAGAGTTGAGACTGTCCTATCATGACGAGCCGAACATGGCAGGTTTGGCGCATGTAGGAAAATCGGGGGCGTGAGGCCCGGAAAAGTGCTGCTGTTCAGCGTGCTCGCAGCCAGCCGTCGATCAGCTTTGCAGCCTGTCTCGCAACTCGGCGGCTTGCTTGACCCGGACATGCCCCGGACCGGTGGCCGCGAGCAGCGCATCATGCACCCTGTCGATCTCGGCGCGGGCTTCCTCAGGCCGACCCAAAGCCACGAGAACTTCCAAGCGGACCAGCTCGCTTGTGAGGGTACCAAGATGATCTGCCCCGATGTGTTCGATCTGGAGCTGTAAGGTCGCTTCGATTGTCTCGAACGCTTCGTCAGGGCGGCCAAGACCGAGGAGAATTTCCGCCAAGAGCCTGCGTGTGGTGAGTACGCGCGGATGCTCGCTGCCTTGCGCGCGCTCCCGGATCGGCAGAAGCCTTTGCACAGCTTTCAGCGCTTCGTCCTTGTTCCCAACGTCCGACAGGATCTTTGCCTCGAGCCATCGTGTGCTGAGCACATGCGGATGCTCTGCGCCTAGAACCTGCTCGCAGATCGGTCGGAGCTTTTGCAAGGTAATGAGGGCTTCTTCGTGGCGGCCCAAACTGCTAAGCATATCGCATTCGAGGTATCGAGTGACGAGCACATGCGGGTGCTCCCTGCCCAGCACGCGCTTTTGGATCGGCAGGAGCTCCTTCGCAGCTTTCAACGCTTCATCATAGCGCCCAAGGTTTGCAAGTATCTGTACTTGTAGCCCTTTTGTGTCAAGCATGGCTGGATGCTCGCTGCCTTGCACGCGCTCCCGGATCGGCAGGAGACTCTGCACGGCTTTGAAGGCTTCATCAACACGGCCAAGGTCTGAAAGGATGCCCGCCTCAAGCCATCGTGTGCTGAGCACTTCGGGATGCTCATCGCCTCGGACACGTTTTTCGATCGGTAAGAGCTTCTGCACGGTCATGAGCGCTTCATCATAACGACCAAGTTGTGAGAGTATCTGCGCTTCGAGCCATCGTGTGGTGAGCACATCTCGATGGTCGCTGCCTAGCAGCCGTTCGCGGATTGCCAGGAGCTCCTGCACGGCCATTAGCGCTTCATCATAACGACCAAGTAGTGAGAGTATCTGCGCTCCGAGCCATCGTGTGGTGAACACACCCGGATGCTCGCTGCCTTGCACACGCTCGCGTATCGGCAGGAGTTCCTGCACCACTGCAAAGGCCCCTTCATATCGACCGGAAAACGAAAGCGCCTGCGCGAGCGCATACCGCGCACCAAAACCCAATGGCTCACTGCCAAGATCATGGCGCATGGCCAATCTAACCGCGCGCTGACACAGCAAAACACAAGCGCGGTATCGCCCTTTATCGAACAAGTTCTGGTTGGCAATCGACACCGCATTTATCACCCGTTCCGCTTCCGCCGGATCAGCCGCATCGAATCGTGATGAGGCGATCTGAAGCGGTTCGCCGTCGAGGATTTCAATCCCTTGCAGGTCATTGGCGAGTGCCACCACGTCGCGATCGTCTGGGGCCAGGCCGCTCGCTACCGCCGATAGGCGCTGTGCCGCTTCGAGCTCCCCGGTCGCATCGAAGCCGATCATCCGGCTGGCGTGAAACTCGCTTAGCTGGTGGGCCACAAGGCCCAGCTCGCCGCGCACTCGCTGATAGCCCTGATCGAGAATGTCGATCGCGACCGCGTCGTTGCCTTCGCTGCGCTCCTTGTCCGCCGCGCTCAGCCATTTGCGCGGCATCCATTGGTCGCGCTCTTCGGCCAGCTCTTCGTTCTCTTTTTCCGTTTCGCTCAGGTTCAAGCGCAGTTCGCTCAATTCCTCCGACATGCGGAGCTGTGTCTTGGTGACGGAGCGCAGCTTCCAGCGCGTTCTCAGCCATGCTCCAACCGCAACCAGCGCAAAGCCGAGGCTGATTAATGTATCGAACGCAACTACACTTTCCCAAAGCGACAAGGGCTGCGCGGCCGCCGCAAGAACTTCCAGCACTCGTTCGCCCCCTGTTTCCGTTGCGGATGTCATTATCCGTGTTCTTGAAGTGGAAACAAACAAAAAGCCCCGCCGGATCGCTCCGACGGGGCCTTTTCAACTCTGGCAGGTGCGGGGGCCTAGAAGCCCATGCCGCCGCCCATGCCGCCCATGTCGGGCATGGCCGGGGCAGCCGCCTTGTCTTCCGGCTGGTCGACGATCGCCGCTTCGGTGGTGATCAGCAGGCCGGCAACCGAAGCCGCATCCTGCAGCGCGGTGCGGACGACCTTGGTCGGGTCGATCACGCCGGCCTTGGCGAGGTCCTCATAAATGTCGGTGGCCGCATTGAAGCCCAAGGCTTCGTCGTTGCCGTCGATCAGTTTGCCGGCAACAACCGCGCCGTCGTGACCTGCGTTTTCGGCAATCTGGCGGACCGGTGCCTGAAGCGCACGGCGAACGATGTCGACGCCGCGGGTCTGGTCGTCATTGCCGCCTTCGAGCCCGTCGAGGGCCTTGGTGGCATAGAGCAGCGCCGTGCCGCCGCCAGGGACGATGCCTTCTTCGACGGCAGCGCGGGTGGCGTGCAGCGCGTCGTCGACGCGGTCCTTGCGCTCCTTCACTTCGACTTCGGTTGCACCGCCAACCTTGATGACGGCAACGCCGCCGGCGAGCTTGGCAAGGCGCTCTTGCAGCTTTTCCTTGTCGTAGTCGCTGGTGGTGTTTTCCATCTGGGTGCGGATTTCACCGACGCGCGCCTGGATATCTTCCTGCGCACCGGCACCGTCGACGATGGTGGTGTTGTCCTTGTCGATCGTAACGCGCTTGGCTTCACCGAGCATGCCGAGCGTGACGTTCTCGAGCTTGATGCCGAGATCTTCGCTGACCATTTCGCCCTTTGTGAGGATCGCGATGTCCTGCAGCATCGCCTTGCGACGATCGCCGAAGCCCGGTGCCTTGACGGCAGCCACTTTCAGGCCGCCGCGCAGCTTGTTGACGACGAGGGTCGCCAGCGCTTCGCCTTCGATGTCCTCGGCGATGATCAGCAGCGGACGACCCGACTGCACAGCCGCTTCGAGGATCGGCAGCATCGACTGGAGGTTCGACAGCTTCTTCTCGTGGATCAGGATGTACGGGTTTTCGAGTTCGACGGTCATCTTGTCCGGATTGGTGATGAAGTACGGCGAGAGATAACCGCGGTCGAACTGCATGCCTTCGACAACGTCGAGCTCGAATTCGAGACCCTTGGCTTCCTCAACGGTGATGACGCCTTCCTTGCCGACCTTTTCCATGGCTTCGGCGATCTTCTCACCGACTTCCTGGTCGCCGTTGGCCGAGATGATGCCGACCTGGGCGATTTCCTCGGAGCCCGAAACGTCCTTGGACCGGCCCTTGAGGTTTTCGACGATGGTGCCGACCGCAAGGTCGATACCGCGCTTGAGGTCCATCGGGTTCATGCCGGCGGCGACCGACTTCATGCCTTCGGTCACGATTGCCTGAGCGAGGACCGTGGCGGTGGTGGTGCCGTCACCGGCGGCGTCATTGGCCTTGCTGGCGACTTCGCGCAGCATCTGGGCGCCCATGTTTTCGAACTTGTCCTTGAGCTCGATTTCCTTGGCGACGGTGACACCGTCCTTGGTGATGCGCGGTGCGCCGAAGCTCTTGTCGATCACGACATTGCGGCCTTTCGGGCCGAGCGTCACTTTGACGGCATTGGCGAGCGTGTCGACGCCCGAAAGGATGCCTTCGCGTGCGTCACGCGAGAATTTCACGTCCTTGGCAGCCATTGGTGTTTCTCCTGGAATTTTTACGTTTTGCTAGGGGCGAGGGGTTCGGCCAATCAGCCGATGATCCCCATGATGTCGCTTTCCTTCATGATCAGCAGGTCTTCACCGTCGATCTTGACCTCGGTGCCGCCCCACTTGCCGAACAGCACGCGGTCGCCGGCCTTCACGTCCAGCGGAATGCGATCGCCGTCATCGTCGCGAGCGCCTTCGCCGACAGCGACGATTTCGCCTTCGCTCGGCTTTTCCTGTGCGGAATCGGGGATAATGATGCCACCAGCAGTCTTCTGGTCGGCTTCGATGCGACGGACCACAACGCGGTCGTGCAGCGGACGAAATGCCATAGTCTATGACCTTTCCGAATGAGTTTACGTTGGTCTTGGCACTCCCCTCCTGAGAGTGCCAACGCGGCGCATGTGGTTGCGGGAACCACATGAGTCAAGGGATGATCAAGACAAAATTTCTGCGGTTTTGGCTGGCCGATATGCCAAGCCAAGATCTTCGCGGCGGATCCAGCGCCAGGTCAGCAAGGCCGCGGCGAAAAACAGGCCGGTCGCAAGGCCGATCCAGACCCCGTTTCCTGCAAGCGGAGTGTAGAAACCGAGCGCAACCGCCACTCCGAATCCGGGCACCCAATAGCTGAAGGTGGCGATCCACATGGGCACTCGCGTATCCTGAAGTCCGCGCAGGGCGCCGAGCGCGACCGCCTGAATCCCGTCGGCCAACTGGAACGCAGCTGCCCAAATCAGATATTGCAGTGCAAAGCCGATCATCGCGGCGTTCTTCGGCGCATTCACGTCGGCAAAGATCGACAGCAGCGCGTTCGGCACGAGGATCATGGTCACCGCCGTCAACGCCATGAAACTTGCACCCATCGCCAAGGCAACCCACCCAGCTCTGCCGATACCGACAAGATCGCGCGCGCCATAGAAATAGCCGACCCGGATCGTCACCGCCTGTCCCACGCCGAACGGAATCTGGAAGGCGAGCGCGGCCAGTTGCAACGCCAACGCATGACCGGCGAGCTGCGAAGCCCCGATCCGTCCCATCAGGAACGCTGCGGCGCTGAATATTCCGGCCTCGGCGATCACGGTCAGCGAAATGGGCACCCCGATCCTGACGATCTCGCGCATCCGGTCCCAATCCAGGCTCCACCAGCGCGCAAAGATACGATAGCGATGCAGCTTGGAATCGAGCCGGATCACGAGAACGTAGACCAACATCACGGTCGTGGTGGTGATAACCGTCGCAATGCCCGCGCCGACCAGCTCCAGTCGCGGCGCGCCAAGGTTCCCGAAGATCAGGGCATAGTTGCCGATGGCGTTGACGACGATGCCGAAAGCCGTGATTGCAGTCGCGAATATTGGACGACCGAGCGCGGAGACATAAGTTCGCAGAACATTGCCGACCACCATCGGAATCAGAGAGAATACGATCGCGACGAGGTAGGGAAAGCCCAGCGCGATCAGCGCTTCGTCCTGCCCCGTGACGCGCATGATCGGTATGGTCGCGAACGCCAGCGCCATCCCGCCAGCTCCGGTCAACACCGCCAGCCACAGCGCCATTCTCGTGGCGCGCCGTACGGGCCGGACGGTTCTGGGATTCGCTCCCAATTCCGCCGCGATAACCGGGGCAACGGCGGCGGTCAGCGAGTTGAGCGACCACACGATCAGGCCGAAGACCCCAAGCACCAGTTGCGAAGCCGCCAGCGATTGCTCGCCCAGCCGAGTGATGAAAATCACATCGACGGTGTAGGTTGCCATCTGCAGGATGTTGGCAGCCGCCAGCGGTCCGGCCAGCAACAGGGTTGCCCGGATTTCCTTGCCCCAGCCCGGGGTATCAAGAGTTGCTGTCTCGCGCATAAAGCCGGCCCGAATACGCGCGTTCGAGCCCGGAGGAAATGAGAATCTTCCGGCGGTCAGAAATGACCGACCAAGCGGCGCGCACCCGACGCGGGATCAGATCGTGTATGTTGCCGGGGCCACTGGGGACGAATAGATTGCTACGGCGATGGCTCCGAGCGCGATAGCGACGCCATAGGGCAGCGCAGGGAGCTTCGATTTCGATTTGTCGGGGCGACGCATCAGCGCGCCGCGTGCGAGCCAGAATAGAGCAAGTGCCAGTCCCGCGATCGAAATGCCTACGACCAGCAAAATGAAGTCGGAGAGCGGAAACCACGCCGCGCTCGCGGCAAAGAATTTCCCGTCGCCGCCACCCCACATCTTCAGCCCGAACAACAACATCCCGATTGCGAGGGCGAGGATCATGCTTGCGAGGTGCCACAGCAAGGTCGAACTCCAGCCGTCGATGGCCGCGAAAGCGAGTCCGCCGATCGCAGTCACTAGGCTAAGCCAGTTGGGGATGCGACGCGACCTGAGGTCGGCGACCGCTCCGACGATCATGCAGATCGCAAGGATCAGCTGCCCGCTTGAAAACTGGTCCATGCGTCAGCCAAAGCGAGAGGGGTGCGTTCGAAAGTGTCCGGCGACGAAGCCTGCGAAGCGTCGGTCAAGCCTGTACCATCCAGTTCCGTTTGATCGCTTCCATCGGATTGCGCGTTCGGTTCGGATGGATCTGCTGTGGGCGCAGAAACGGTCGGGGCCGGGATGCCGGCTTGTGCAGCGTATGCGGAACGACCGATCACCACTTCGTTCTGCGAAACTCTGACAAGCCTCGCCTGGCGGGTTCCGATTTGGATACCAGCGCGGCGTGTCGGTGTTTCGGACTGGGCAGGCGCGATGAGGCGACCTGTCGTGCGAATGCGCGGAGCGGCGCTCGCAATCTGTGCCGCCGGTGCCGCGGCGGCGGGTCGCGCTACCGAGGTGACCCGTCGATGTGCCGGAGCCGGGGCTGGAGCGGACACTGCGATCGAAGCAGGTGCGGGCGTTTCCGGCAGGCTCCGCTTCGGGCTTGGCGCCGGACGCGGGGCTGCTGGCGCGTCTTGTGCCAAATCGGCGAATGCGATCTCAAATGGTGTTTTCCCACCGGTTTTGGGCGTGGGTGCTGCGGTCACCTCTTTGACCGAAGCGGGAACCGCGCGCTTTGCGAGCAGAACCTCTTGCGCTTCTTCCCTTTGAAGCTTCCGACGCAGTTGTTTGCCCTCGAACCGAGCAAGGTTGCGGGCGTAGCGAAAATCATCGGGTTCGGCGAAAGCGACAGCATGCTTGAAGTAGCGCTCGGCAAGATCGGTGCGCCCCAACCGATCGTATGTGATTGCAAGTCCGTTGAATGCCGCTGCCGCAGTCGTCTCGTTGCCGGCAGCCTGGCGGTATGCGGTCGCGGCCTTGGACAAGCGTCCGGCCGACAGGTGCCGCTTGCCATCCGCAAGCCGCCGCTCGAAATAGGCAGTCATGTCGAGAGTTCCGCGTTCCTGAGCGGCGGATGCCGATTTTGATGAACCGAAGTCGAACATCCCGGCGCACCCACCGAGCGGCAAGGTCACGGCAATCGCGGTCGCTGTCATCAAGCGGTGTTTCATGGTTCTACCCCCCTGTCATCATCGGGAAAATTTCGCGGACCATCCGGATGCTGGCCGGCAGCATCATCACGCCGATCATGGTCGGCAGCATGAAAACGACCAGAGGCACGGAAATCAGGACCGGTAATCTGTGCGCTTTCTCTTCGGCCCGCATGCGGCGCTTTTCACGCATTTCCTCGGCATAGACGCGCAGCGTGCTGCCAAGGCTGGTGCCCAGCCTGTCGGATTGGATCAGCAACGTGGAAAAGGAGCGGATTTCATCAACACTCGCCGCATCGGCGAGCTTGCGGAACGCTTCTTCGCGACTGGCACCCGCGCGCAACTGAAGCGTCGCAATCGACAGCAATTGCGCGACGAGCGGATGCGACTGCACCATTTCGCGGCCCACGCGGTCCATCGCAGCCTCGATGCCGAGACCCGCTTCGACGCAGACCAGCATGAGGTCCAGGCAATCGGGAAAGCCGTTGACGATCTCTTCATAGCGCCGATCGGCCCGGGCCTGGATGAAAAGCGTCGGCAGGAATAGTCCCAGCAGGCCGAGCAGTGAGCCGACGATATACATCTGCAGGAAGCTGGGCGGTTCCGGGCGAGTGAGCGCGATGAGCAGGTAGAGGCCCGGCAGCAGGAAGATCATTCCCAGCCTAACCATGGTGTAGATCCGCGGCGCCATTGGGGATTCGAAGCCCGCTTGACGCATTCTTTCGCTCAAGCGCTCGTCCCGCGAGTCGCTCAGATCGAGACCGGCTTCCTCGATCCGGCGGGCCAGCTGTGCCCAGGCCGACTGGTTCTGCTTTGCACGCAGAGTCGGCGCGTTCCCGGTGTTGCCCGGTTGGCCGCCGGCAAAGTCCTGCAGCAGGTTCTGCGCGGCGCGCCGTCGCAGGATCAGGTTGATCGCGACGAACGCGATGAGCGCAACGAGCGCAAAAACGGCGAGCAAGGTCGCTAGGCGCGCGGTCGAGCTGGTGGCGAGGAGTTCGATCATGTGACTAGACCTTTATGTCCACCATCTTCTGGATCATGATGAAGCCGATTATGTACAGCACCATCAGGGTGATGGCTCCGATCATGAAAAGCCCATCGTCGGCCACGCTGAGATAGAATCCCGGGTTCACCATGAACATCCCGATGAAGGCAGCGATCGGCAGGATCGTGAGCATCCAGCCGGTCATGCGCCCTTCGGAGCTCAGCGCCCTCACCTTCATGTAAAGGCTGTGCCGGGCGCGGATAACGACCGCCAGTTTCTCCAGAATTTCAGCAAGGCTGCCGCCGGTTTCATTCTGCACCGACAGGGAAACCACGAACATCCTGATGTCTTCAAGGTCCCATCGTTCGGCCATGTCCGTGAGCGCGTCGGTCAATTCGGCACCGTAGGAGATTTCGTCCGAAACCAGCCCGAACTCCGACCCGATCGGGTCTTCCATCTCCTTGGTCAGCAGGTCGATCGCCGAAGCGACGGGATGTCCTGCCCGCAAGGCGCGGACGAACACGTCCAGCGCGATGGGAAACTGGTTTTCGATCTTCCTACGGCGTCTTTGCCCGATCGCCGCGATGATCAGGACCGGCAGCAGGCAGGCGGCGCAAAAGGCCACGATCACGGCCAGCAGAACCGAGCCGGCCGTCAGGGCGAAGCCGGTCGCGACGATCCCGAACAGCGTCAGCGCCAGCAACAGCGCAAAGGCGACTCCCACGACTAGCAGCACTTGCATGGTCGTGATTGGGAGCGAAGCGGCCATGATCGTTCGTTGCAGGTCCTGCAGGAACGACACGAGAAATGGCGGCCAGTTTGCGAATTCCGAAGGGGTGTTCTTGCGCAGGGTTGCGATCACGGTTTCGCGCGACGAACCCTGCTTGATCATCCGCATCCTTTTGTTGATCGCCTGCGATTGGGCACCGCGCGTCCAGACGGTGTTGAGCACCAATTGCGACACGACGAAAATCGAGCCGAATACGGCCAGCAAGACGCCTATGCGAAGGACGATATCGGGCATGATCAATCGAACTCGTATTCTGGACGGAACAGGTCGGCGGGAAGCTCAATCCCGGCCGCATGCGTGTCGTGGAGGAATTTGGGTCGGATCCCGGTCGCTTCGAATTTGCCGATGATCGTGCCGTCTTCCTTGCGGCCGGAGATCGCAAACCGGAAGATTTCCTGCATCGTGATGGTTTCGCTTTCCATCCCCGTAATCTCGGACACGCTCATCACGCGGCGATGTCCGTCCGCGAGCCGACCGACCTGAACGACAATGTCTATGGCGGAGGCGATCTGGGCGCGGGCCGAACGCGGATCGATCTCGATTCCGCTCATGCCGACCATCTGTTCGACCCTGGCGAGCGAATCCCTCGGCGTATTGGCGTGGACCGTAGTCATGGAGCCGTCGTGGCCGGTGTTCATCGCCTGAAGCATGTCGAACGCTTCACCGGCGCGGACCTCACCCACGATGATCCGGTCGGGACGCATACGCAGCGCGTTCTTCACGAGGTCGCGCTGGCTGACTTCGCCGTTGCCTTCGACATTGGCGGGCCGGGTCTCGAGCCGGGCGACATGTTCCTGCTGGAGCTGGAGTTCCGCGCTGTCCTCGATCGTCACGATCCGCTCGCGTTCGTCGATGAAGGAAGACATGGCGTTAAGCAACGTGGTCTTGCCGGATCCGGTGCCACCCGAAATCAGCACGTTCTTGCGGGCCTGAACGATGGCGCGCATCACTTCGGCCATAGTCTCGGGGACGCTGCCGAGTTCGATCAGCTTGTCGATATCGATCCGCTTTTTGGCGAACTTGCGGATCGAAAGCAGCGAACCATCCACCGCGAGAGGCGCAATGATGGCATTGACGCGCGAGCCATCCGCAAGTCGGGCATCGACAAAGGGTGAAGACTCGTCGATCCGGCGCCCGACGGCGCTGACGATCTTCTGGATGATGCGCATGAGGTGGCGTTCGCCCTGGAACTCGGTCTGGACCCGTTCGAGCAAGCCGAACCGCTCGACGAAGACGGTGTCGGGGCCATTGACGAGGATGTCGGTAATTGAATCGTCTTGCAGCAGCGGCTCCAGCGGGCCGAGGCCCAGCAACTCGTCGAGCACGTCTTCGATCAGCGCTTCGCGTTCGGAGCGGTTGAGCGGATGATGTCGTTCGGTCAGCAGTTCGGCAATGATGTCCGAAACTTCCGTCCGGATCGCATCGCGGGTCATCTTGTCGAGCGCGGAAAGGTTGATCCGGTCGAGCAGGGCGCGATGGATGTCGACTTTCAGTTCGAGCCAACCCTTGCGCTTCTGCTCTTCTTCGCTTGGCTCCGATGGAACGACTATCGTTTCGTCAGGCTCGTCGGCGGGCTGGCCGGCGACCTCCTCGGTTCGTTTGAGGGTCCAGTTCATTTGTTGCCTCCCGCAGCGCGCTCTTGAATTTCTGCGGCCAACTCGACGATGTCCTTGCCAAATTGGTTCCGCCTGCTTTCGGACCAGACGAGGCTGCAATTCTCTTGCGCGATACGCAGCGCTTCCTTGTCGAGCGCCAGTTCGCCCCAGATCTCCTTGTTCAAGGTATTCGCGACATCCGAGCTGTCGATCGCCTGGAACAGTCTCCTTTCCACCTTGTTGAGCACCAGTCCGATCGCCTGAGGATCGATATCGACGCTGTCGAACAATTCGAGCGTGCGCTTGGCACCGCGAAGGCCGCTGAGCGACTGGTCCGTGACCAGCGCAATCGATTGGCATGCACAGACGATCGAAAGTGACCAGTTGGTCCAGTTCGCAGGAAGGTCGAGGACGACATAGTCGTAAACGCTGCGCGCAACCGACAGCAGCCGCAACAGTCGGTCGACATTGACGTCTTCCAGTGGACCGATCGTCGCCGGTGCCCCAAGCACCGCGATTCCGCTTTCGGATTCGATCATGGCGTCGCGCAGCATGTCTTCATCGAGACGTTCGCTGGCTTCGAGAAGATCCTGGACCGTCACCGTCGGCGCGACGTTCAGCAGGTATGTCGATTGACCCGATTGCAGGTCGAGATCGATCAGGCAGCAACTCGCATCCGGCTCGTTTGCGATCAAAGCCGCGGACAAGTGCGTCAGTACGGACGATGCGCCTACGCCGCCTGTGGCTCCGATGACACCGATCATTGGAGACAGGTCGCTCTCGCTGGACGATTGCCGGGCGTGAATATCGATCAGCTCGGAAAGCACATCGTCGGCGTTGAACGGCAACTCTACGACGTTTTCCAATCCCTGTCGCAGCAGTGTCCTTACCAGAGAGAAGTCGGGATTGTGGATCGCTGCGACCAGTGTCAGCTCCGGGCATCGACTGCGAACGCTGCTCATTCGGGCAAGCGAGGCGGGCGATGAAGGATCGACTTCAAGCACGAGGATGCGGGCATTGGCCAGTACGTCTTCGGGAACGGGCGCGGACGCTTCGATCGCGACGAGATTGATGCCATCGAGCGCGTTGTTCGAATTCACCTTGAGGTGTTCGATATGATGCGCGCTGGAAAGGATGTAAGATTCGGCTGGCACCGATACTCCCATTGCATTGGTAAGGTTGAGGATTGAGTCCATCGAGATTGCCGCCGTCAGCCCGAGACCGCGCCTTCGGCGTCTTCGAGCGTGAGAGAATAGGAGAAGTCCGGCATGCCAACGGTGCCGCCGAACAGGGAAAGGGTGATGGGATTGTAGGTCGCGTTGTTGATGCGAATTGTGACGACCGGGGCCACTTCGGGCTTGTTGGGATCGCCGGCGAAGCCGATTCCCGATCCGCTGTATTCGATCGCAACCTGAGACGGTGCGACGCGCGGCTGGAACTGCTGGATGCGCGCGACCACGTTGGCGAATGCGGTGTTGTCCAACGTACCCCGACTGCAGCCACCGGTGGTGCAAGTTATCGTCGGGAACGCCGCAGCGCAGATCCGATCGCCCGGACGCAAGGCATCCCCGCAGCTGGTGTCGCCGACATAAGTGATCGTGTCGTCCGACAACTCGCTCGTTACTGGGTCGGTGACGACGGCGAAACGCACGCCCATCTGCGTCGCTTTCTCGTATTCGTTGAGCTGCCAGGCGTAGCGACCGACATCGATGATGCCGAACAGAAGCGCCAGCGCCAGCGGAAGCACAAGCGCAAACTCGGCTGCACCGGCAGCGCGATCGTCGCGGGCGAAAACAAAGATGAACCGGCGCGTCATATGCCGCTCACCGCTGCGCTGGATTCGGCCCCTATAACGATCGTGTCGTCAAGCACCCCGAGGCCGTTCAGGATGGAAGGGTAGTCGACGGTGCCCGAGGAAACGGTGACGAGCGGACCGGCGGCGTTGAGATCGGTGTAGATTCCGGTTGCGACAAACGCCTGGCATCCGACTGTCACCTGCACATCTGCCGGCAACCATCCCGGCACTTTCGCCGGGCCTGTGCCTGCAATGTTTCCGGTGACCGTCAGGTTCTGGATCTGGGTTTCAAGCGCGGTCGAAACGATCGACGTCGAACCGTTGCACAGATCGCGGACGTCGATCCGGGATGCAAATCGAGCGCCGTCGCGAACCGATTTCACCAGTTTGTGTTCGGTCCAGAAGAAGTGGCCGGCTTCCATGCTGCCGAACAGCAGCGCCAGCATCATCGGCAGCGCCAGAGCGAACTCGGTCGCGGCGGTGGCGCGAGTGTCGAGGCCAAACAGCTTCATCATCGCAGCAGCACCGGCTTGTTGCGTCCGAAGAACTGGAAGCCGCTGCCGCCCCCGGCAAGCTGTGCGGGGCCGATGATTTCCGCCCGGATCTGGGTGTCGCTGCCGCTGCTGTTGGCCGGCTGCAGCATGAACAGGTCGACAAACTTGATCACGCTGATCGGCACACGGCCCTGGACATTGGTGCAATCGACGGAAGCAACGGTGACAACTCTGCGGTCCTTTTGCGTACTCGAAGGGATAACCGGCGTGCCGATCGTCGGCTCCGGCGCGGAGCAATAGAGAGTCGTGCGGGGCGGCTGGCTGCTGACTTCACGAGCCAATTCCACCACTTGTCGACGCGCTGGATCGGCGCGTTCCCATTGATAGACTTCGTAGCGCGAGAAGGCGCCGTCGTTGTTCAAGTCGGCGCTGGCCGGCAGCGCCGCGCCGCCATGGACATTGGTCATGTAGGCGTTGACGTTCCAGTTGCCGTCGCCGAAGCTCGCGCAGCCGCCACTGAGCTGGCAACTGTCGAGCGGCAGCTCCTGATCTGCGATGCCAAGCGCCGGATCGAGATCTTCGATCGCCACCATATCCCCGCCGGACGCGCTGGCGCAGGTCACGTTGGGGTTGTTGCCGTTGACGGTTACACGCCGAACCAGGTTGCTGCGGGTAATTTCCGCCGGGCAGAAGTCGCCACCGGACTCGCAAGAGAGCGGGTTGTGGTAGATATCGAAGCGAGTGTTGAACGCCCGCGTTTCGGGAGTGCGATTGCCGGGACGCGTTTCGATTTCTGCGCCTGTGCAACCGAGCAGATCGGAATTGAGTCCGAGCGTGCGGTTCTGTTCGTTGGACGCGATGCCTTCATAGTCGATTTGCAGCAGATCGAAGTTGCCCGGCGCGAAGAAATCGGTCTGTTGGGAGCGTTCGCGTAAATCCAGCCCAATGCCGATATCTGCACTGGTTGGGAAATTGTTGCTGCCTTGTGGAGCGCAAAACATCAGCGGCGGGACATTGCACGCCGCCGATTGCAGGCCGGCCACCGCATTCGCCTCGATATCGCCCGACGATATCGCACCCACGATCGGGGTCAGGGCGTAGAATGCCTCCCGGCCATCGACGGTTACCGAAACGACAGCTGCGTCGGCCGCATTGGCATCGTCCGTCACTTCCGTGCCGAACGTGTCGTTGGCGGAATCGTAGCTTTCGAAAAAGCGGAAGCTGAGCGAGGAAATCGCCTGACCATCGCCGTCATTGGCCATGCGGGTGCGGTTGACCCATTGGCTGTTCGCGTTTGCGAGGAAGTCGTTGGCTGCGGCGCGCGCGCGAACCATCGCGCCATCGCGGCCGTCGAGCTGCGTCGCCGCTGCCAGGGCGGCCTGGTCGGCGGCGTTTTGCAGTTCGCTGTCCATCGCCATCAGCCGGCCATAGTCCCATCCAACACCGGCAATTCCGATCAGGCCGAACAGCGCTACCGCGTAGATTGGCGCGATGGCCGCCCCTTCGTCTTTAAGGAATCGATCGATTATGGACTGTCGCATGACCTTTCTTCCGTTGCAGAATTAGCCGTCGGGACCTTCCGTGGTGCTGACACGGACCGGCCGCTTGACCGTCCCTTCGCGGACGCGCTCGACAGCGTCGGTGCCCTGTTCGGCGTTGCCGGTCATCTCGGTGTCGTATTCCGGGTCGGGATTGACGATCATCGCAGCGAAGGTCTGCCGGTTGGCCTCGCCGAAGTCTTCCGGATCGAGTTTGCCGGCGGCTGTGCTGTGATAGGTCGCGCAGCCGCCGAGCAGGGGCAAGACAACAAGCGCGGGCAATAGGGCCTTACATTTCATAGCCGGGTCCTCCACGGTCGCTCGGAGCGGGTTGGTTGTCGGGCAGCTTTTGCGGCTGGTAATCGTCTCCGTTCAGCAGCGTTTCGACCACGTCGGGATCCTTGATCCGATCGGTCGGCAAGCGAACCTGATCCGGTCGGATAGGTTTCACCAGCCGTGGGGTGACGATGATCAGCAATTCCGTTTCGCCCTTGCGGTAGCGTGTAGAGCGAAACAGCGACCCGATAATCGGCAACGACCCAAGGATCGGAAGTTGTTCGACGCTGGTTTCGAAATCGGTGCTGAGTAGGCCGGCTAGGGCGAAGCTCTCGCCGTCGCGCAGTTCGAGCGTCGTGCTCGCGCGTCGCGTCTGAAGGCCGGGAATAGTCAGGCCATTGAGCGTGATTGAAGCGGTCGGGTCGATCGAACTCACTTCGGGCTCGACGATCATATTGATGACATTGTCGCCAAGCACGGTGGGCGTGAAGCCCAGGCTCACCCCGAATGGCTTGAACTCGACCGTGATCGCGTTGCCGCCACCGCCGCCCTGTCCGGCCTGTACCACCGGAACCGGGAATTCGCCGCCCGCCAGGAACGAGGCGCGCTCGCCAGTCAGCGCGACAAGGGTCGGCTCTGCAAGCGTCTTCGACAGGCCCTTGCTTTCAAGCGTGTCGAGAAACGCTTCGATATTGAGATCGCCAAGGCTGAACAGCGTCTGGAAGATGCCGAAACTCTCGGTCACCGAGCCGATCTGAAGCTGGGTGAAGCCATTGTCGTCGGGAGTGGCGCTGGCGCCGCGGCCGATCGAGGCTCCGAAATCGGTGCCATTGCCGAGAAATCCTCCGACCCCGAGCTCTTCACCGACGGTGCGGCTGACTTCGGCAAAGCGAACCTCCAGCATGACCTGCTGGCTGCCGCCGACGGTGATCAGGTTGACGACCTTGTCGCCCGCAAAGGCCTCCGCAATCCGGACGGCCCGATCCGCCGATCCTATGTCGGACACCATCCCGGACAGCACGATCGATCCGTTGGACAGCCCGACATCGATGCCCTCATCCGGCACCAACGTTCCGATCTGCCTGCGAATACCGTCAGCGTCGGGGCCGACCGAGATGTCCATCACCGCGATGACCGTGTTCGACCGGTCGTAAAGGGTCAGGCTGGTCGTGCCCATCGCCTTGCCGAGCACGTAGACGGAGCGGTCGGAGATCGGAAGGACGTCGGCGATTTCGTCGTTGCCGATCATCGCCCGGTCGATCGGCACGTCGCTGGTGACCACCTGACTCTTGTTGATTGCGACTTCGAGCTCTCCGGCATGCAGGCCGAAAGCGGCCGGCTGCGGATAGGCCTGCTGAGCCAGCGCGGGCGAAGCGAAAGGTGCCGACAGAGCTAATGCAAGCGCGAATGATGTTGTGCGGAGCATTGGATTACCTCCCCCCCATGCGTTTCACGGGATAGTCTTCGCCTTCGGTGCCGCGAATGATCGTCATGGTCGGCCCGCGATATCGTGGCGGCGCGGCCTGGTTTGAATTGCGCGTCCGGGGTCGAGGTGCAGGGGCGGTCCGAACCGGCTGGTCGCGCCGATCGTTGCGTGCAGGAATGTAGAGGTTCCGCCCGCCGAGATCGCGCGCCGTCACCGTCAATGCGGCCTCCGGTGTGTCGTTTTCGACATTGCGCAGGGCCAGGCTGAGCGTTCCGAGGCGGCTCGCGAGGGCGAGTTTCTGGGCCTGATACAGGTCGACCTGGAGTGTTGCAGTCTTGCCGACGGACGGTTCGGTCGCGTTTTCATTGGCATCCTGATTGATACCGAGCAGCGGAACGCGCTCCATGATGACGTCGCTCATCAGGTCGGCCTCTTCTGCGCCCGGGCCGGGAATTTTGCGGGTGAGGATCACGTCGACCATGTCGCCGGGACGAGCAAAGCCCGCCACTCCGGTTACGTCGGTGATCGGGATGGAGGTGGCTCGCGCGGTTTCGGGCAGGTTCGCCGAAAGCACGGCGCGACCATCGGTGCCGCTGACCTTGCTGGCAAGGATCGGTTCACCTGGAACGATCGGGCGCAGCACGACGCGCCCGTCTTTCAGCGCGCCCTGGATGGTCCGGAATGCGCCCTGGGGCACGGATGATGCGGGAAAATTCTGGAGACGGATGTTTTCCGTCGAAAGGGGAGTGCCGAATTCGAGCGGCTGTGTCGCCACTACGATACGGGACAGCTGCTGCTCCTGCGCGATCCTTTCCTGCCGCTCTTCAACGCCAGAGAAATAGGAGTTCGCCAGGATAACGGCGATCAGGCCTAATGCCACGGCAATGCCGAGCACGATGAGATTTCGTCTGTTCACGGTCCGCCCCCCAGCAGCCTACAGAAATGAAGCTCCGGAGCCGGTGTGGGCCGGGCTCCGGAGCTTACAAAATCAGCAGGAAGTGCCGTTGGTGTACTGACCCGGTGCTGGAGCAGTCGCGTTGTTGCATGTATCAACGTCGTTGGCTGCGCCACCGATCGCGTCTTCAACGTTGACGCCCAGCGCCAGTGCAGCAGCACCGATGCCCACGCCAACGACAGCAATGATCAGAGCATATTCGGCTGCCGAAGCACCCGATTCATCAGCGATGAAGTTCTTAAGGAACGATTTCATTGGTATTCCCCCAAGTATCAGGTCTCGTTGCAACGAGACTCGTTTGTCCAAGCGTCCGGCTTCTATTTCCGGGTTTGCTTTGGTGGCCGTCGGGGTGTTGTTGACGGACCTGCGCGACCATGTTCTGTTGTGTCGAACTGCTTCCGCACAGTCCGTCGTCGCAAGCCCCTCTCGGCGCATTTGGAGCATCCGTTACAAGTTTGTGACCGTCAACTAAATTTGTGTTAACGCATTTTTTACCAAATTTTGCAATGTGTTAGTCAGAATTCGGGTCAACAAATCTAGTTAACTCGTTGCAGAAATATCAGTGATTTAGCCGCCCGTTGCCGAATCGATACCCGAATCGAATTGGGGTTTGGGGAACGGATGGTTTCTTGCCGCATAGGGTTAGATGAGATAGCTAATGAGCGATGGAATGCAGCGGCGAATTGAACCCTTGATCGGGCGGGCGAAACGGGCCCTGGCCGACTATTCGTCGGACCTGTTTTCGAAGAGTGTCGCCATATCCCGCTTCCTTGAAAACGGCATGGTGCGCCTAACGCTTGCCTGGTTAGCCTGTACGATCCCGCTGGCCGTCTGGCGCTTGAGCAACCCCGCAAGCGCAGTTCACAACTGGAGCGACGCGGCGCCAATTCTCATCAGCTACATACTAGTGCTTGCAGCGCCCATCGCAGGTTTCTTCATCGCCCGCGACGCCTTCCTGAGCACCGAGTCGCAAGCCCAACCGAGCTATCGCTTTGCCATTATCGGTCGCTGGCGGCGGCTGGGTTCGGAAACCGCCAAGGCAAACTCGTCCTATGGCACCGTAGGCTTTATGGTCAGCCTGCTGATCGGGCTGCTGCTCAACGTAGTGTTCCGGACCGGCGAGTATTTCCTCGCGGTCCCGGCGATGAACGGACACGCTCCGGAATGGGGCCAGGCGATGTTTCTGATGATGACGGCGGACGTCGTCATAATGAACTTTTTCTACATGGCCTGTTTCGTGATGGCCTTGCGCAAGATCCCGCTTTTCCCACGCATGCTGCTGTTCGTATGGAGCGTCGATATCGTGATGCAGCTCGCGGTCGCCAACCAGATTGCGCTGGCAGGCAATGTCCCATCGACGGTGGTCGAGCCGCTGGTGACCTTGCTCAACGGCAACATCACGAAAGTCCTGATCAGCGCGGGTGTTTGGTTGCCGTATCTGATCTTGTCGGAACGAGTGAACGTCACTTACCGCCACCGGACCGCGGCCTAATCCCACAACCTCCTAGCACGCGGCATTCAACTTGCCCGCAATCAAAAAGGGCGGCGCCGTTGCCGACGCCGCCCTTCTTTGATCGGTAAGGATCGAACGAAGCTTACTTGAGCTCGACAGTACCGCCGGCTGCCTCGATCTTGCCCTTGATCTCTTCGGCTTCGGCCTTGTTGACGCCTTCCTTGAGCGGCTTCGGCGCGCCTTCGACGAGACCCTTGGCTTCGGTGAGGCCCAGGCCGGTGATGGCGCGGACTTCCTTGATGACCTGGATCTTCTTGCCGCCGTCGCCGGTGAGAATGACGTCGAATTCGTCCTTCTCTTCAGCGGCAGCGCCGGCGTCGCCGCCGCCAGCCGGTGCACCGGCAACTGCAACAGCAGCAGCCGCCGAAACGCCCCACTCTTCTTCGAGGGCCTTGGCCAGTTCAGCCGCCTCGAGGACGGTCAGCTTCGACAGTTCTTCAACAAGCTTGGCAATATCAGCCATGATGTATCACTCCAAAATGTTCGGGGCGGCCTGACGAGGTCACACCCCAGATATGTTTCGTCTCTTGCGAGTTACGTCCCTTAAGCAGCTTCGCTGGCGCCATAGGCACCGAATACGCGAGCGAGCTTGTTGGCGGGCGCGTTGACGACCTGGGCAACCTTGGTTGCCGGGGCGTTGACGAGGCCAACAATCTTGCCGCGCAGCTCGTCGAGCGACGGCATCGAGGCGAGCGCCTTGACCCCGGCTTCGTCGAGCACCTGCGTGCCCATCGATCCACCGACGATTTCCAGCTTGTCGTTCGACTTGGCGAAATCGACAGCGGCCTTGGCAGCCGCGACCGGGTCTTCCGACCAGGCCAGCGCAGTCGGGCCGGAGAGGAATTCCTCGATGCCCGTGTAATCGGTGTCTTTCAGGGCGAGCTTGGCGAGACGGTTCTTCGCAACCTTGTACGACGCACCGGCTTCGCGCATCTTGCCGCGCAGTTCGGTGGACTGATCCACCGACATGCCGAGGTTGCGGGTGACGACCACCACGCCGACCTCGTTGAAGACCGCATTGAGCTGGGCAACCGCATCGGCTTTTTGCGAACGATCCATGCCTTACTCCTTCTCTGTCCGCCGGGTAGATAAACCACCCGGTGGCACTATGGCCGCGTGACAGATGCCGCGCGACCGGCTCACATTCACCCATGCCGAGTATCGACACGGGCAAGGTCCAACGAAGGGGAAGGAGGGTGAGCCATACTGGCTCGACGACGACACGCGCTGGGCGGGCCGCGGAATTCTCTTTTCCCCGTCTAGGCTGCAAATTAAGAACGGCCAATTCCGTTCAGCAACTGTCTCGGACGGATGACCTCAAGCGAGGTCGGAGCGCGCAATTAGTCGCTTCAGTGATGAAGTCAAGCGAAATGCTCTCGGTCGAAAGGGCGTAGTCACTCGCAGAGAAGCTGCTTTGCTACCATCGCCGACCATGGAATAATCCGATGGGTGGATGACACTGCACGCCTTGAGGATCAGCCTATCCAAGCCAGTGGGTCGTATAGGGCCTGGAAACTGAACAGCCGCATTCCTTTGGTTGTCGACCTGGCCTGGCGCAGCAGGTCGGACCATGTCCGTCCCGAAACGCACCGGCTGTTGCCCTTTACCGAACCTTCGCTCGCGCTGAGGCGGCGCTTTTCGGCGGACGGGGCGACGCTCGACTGGGACTTCGTAATCTTTCGGGCGCGACCGGATGGCGGGGTTTACGACCCGGCGCCGGGAGAGGAATTGTTCGCGTTGCGGCTGGTGCCCGAGGCAATGGAATCCGGGCTGCGAATGAGGGCAACCGACCACCTCGATAAGGACTGCGAAGTGCCAAAACCCCTGTTGGCGGCACTCGACGATGCGGCGAGCCATGCCGACTGCGAGGACTTCGAAGCTGCGTGGCGATCGATGCTCGAGGCGCTGTGCGGGCTCGCCCTCGGTATCGAAGTCGATCGCATCGGCGCGGCCCTCAATCTTGCGCGGCGTTCCGGAGGAATGCTCGCCCCCAGCGAGCTTGCGGATCATGCCGGATTGAGCGCACGGCACATGCGGCGGGGGTTTGTCGATCGGCTTGGGCTTTCCCCTCGCGCAATGCTCCGTCGTCAGCGCCTGACGGCCGCGATGCTGGTTTCCGAGCGTCTTGAGCGACCCGCATGGGCGGATATCGCAGCGGCGCATAACTTTTCCGACCAGGCGCATATGGTGCGGGAGAGCCGTGCCCTGACCGGCCAAAGCCCGGGCGAATGGCATCGGCACCGTCGGAGCATGGCCGTTTCGTTCAATACATAAGGCAAGATTTCTGTTCCTCCTCCGAGTTCACAGTCGCGGAGGAACAGATGCAAAAACGAATTCCCGCTCTTTTTGGAGCCTTCTTGGCGATGGGCCTTGCAGGGCCGGCGCAAGCACAGGACGAGGCGCCGACGCTGCTATCGTTCGAGAGTTACCAGGTCAGGCCCATCGGCCCGACCGACGGCGTCGAGGTCAATCAGCGCGAAGGACGCGAGGAACTCGTCGTTTCGCGCTCGGCCGTGTTGCTCGAAGGCGTCGAGTTCTCGGAAGGCGTGATCGAATTCGATGTCGCGTTTGAGAACAAGCGCGGCTTTGGCGGGTTGATGTGGCATGCCTCCGATCAGGGCGATGCCGAATACTTCTATTTCCGACAGCACAAATCGGGCCTCCCCGATGCGGGCCAGTACACGCCGATGCGGAGCGGCCTGACTTCGTGGCAGATATTTTCGGACCGCAATGGGATGGGACCATTCGCCTACACCTATGACGGTTGGAACCGGATCAAGTTCATCATCGCGGGCGACAAGGCCGATATCTATCTCAACGGCAGTGTCGAGCCGATCCTGCACGTGCCGGACCTGGCAACCGATCGCGGCAATGGCGGTATCGGCTTCCGCACCAGCGGCCCCAACGGGCGCATCCGCATCGCCGACCTGACAATTCGTTCGCTGCAGCCCGGCGAAGGCATTGTCGGCACCCCCAAACCGACCGAAGCACCGCCTTCGGGCGTTATCGGCAGTTGGAGCGTGTCGCGCGCATTTGCGGAAGCCGACATAGAGGATAGGCTGACCTTGCCAGAAGAAATCGCACAACTCGAAACCGCCGCGACGATACAGGCCGAGCCGAGCGGTATTGCCGATTTGGGTCGGATTGGCCGACCGCAGGATGAAGCCGACACGGTCATGGTTTCGAGCCGCATCCTTGCCGATCGATCACGGTCGGTGCGATTGCGGTTCGGCTATTCGGACCGGGTGAAGCTGTTCCTGAACGACGATTTGGTGTTCGACGGCGATGCCGGATTCCGCAGTCGTGACTTCTTCTCTCTCGGCACGGTCGGTTTCAAGGATTCCGTCGTCCTCAACCTTGCCGAAGGCGAGAATGTACTGGCCGCCGCGGTGTCCGAGACGTTTGGAGGCTGGGCCTTTGCCGGCGCCATCGAAAACGGCGATGGGCTGACGATCCGACCCTGAGGTCGCCGCCTGTGTCGGAGGGGTCGCCTGCTGACGAGGGCGACCCCTCATCGACCATGTCCGAGCCGGCCCGCTTGCCTAGCGTTCGCGCGCGCGCCGCACCCCTTCGATCGCTGCGAGCCATGTGTCCCAGGCCGGCCGGTTCGTGCGGTCCGACCAGCGCACCAACCCGCTTGTTGCCAACCACTCTTCGAGCCGGTCGGCCGCCAGCGGAGCGCCTTCTTCGCGGACGGCTTGCGAAAAACTCGCCGCCAGTTCGGGGGACCAATCGTAGAGCTGGAACAGGGTGGCGGCCCTGAATTGCGGATCCTTGGCGAAGAGCTCACCGAAGAATTCGAGATAGCGTTCCTGGATGTCCAGCGAGCCACCGATGTTCGACGCGCGGCCCTGCGGCGAATAGCCGACTGGGCAGCCCAGTTCCTGGATGAATATCTCGCGGTCTCCTGCCGCCCGCTTCATCCGATCGACCTGCCCTTGCCATTGCGCTTCGCCGTTCACGGTGATGTCGGCGTTGAGACAATAGTAGTTGTAGGTGACGAGGTCGGATGCGTCGCGGATCGCGCGGGCGAGAGCGGGCTGCCGCTCTATCGCACCGATCGTAAGAGTTACGGTCGAAGCGATATCCGGACTGATCGCGTTCCAGTGACCGAGCCCGGTCGTAAAGAACGTTTCGGCGTCGGCACTTGAGGCGAGGCCATCATCGACAGGCGAGTCCACTTCGTTGCCGAGCGAGATCGCCCAGACGTTGTGCGCTGGCAATTGAACGGCAAGCCAGTCGAGCAGATCGGTAAAGGCCCCGGTCACTTCGGGCGACGCAAGGGTAAGCCCGGCACGCAGATTGTCGCCATCGAGCAAGTAGGCCGGGAAAGTCAGTCCGTCGCTGTCCAGCGTGGACAGCGTGACGTAGATATCGAGCCCGGCCAGCAGCGGATCGGCAAAGGCATCTTCCAGCGCCTGTCGATCGTAGGCGCCGCGATCCGGCTCAAGCTCGGCCCAGTCGATCTGGATCCGGCCGATCGTCATCCCGGCGGCGCGCGCTTCCGCGTAGCGTGCTTCGGCAGTGTCGGCCCGTTCCCGGTCGAGCGGGTCGAAGCCGGTGATCATGCCGAGATGCGGTCCGGCTGCCAGCCCGGGTATCGAAGGGACGAAAGTGGCCGGAGCAGTGGCCACCGGCGTTGGGGTAGGGGTCGGCTCTCCGATTGAAACCTCGTCGACGCTGCACCCTGCAAGCGCGAGCGCTGCGCAGCAAAGGGGAGCAATCACGATCCTGACGGGTGTCATACATTTATAATACACCGTGCGGCCTGTCCTCGCAATGACGAGAACAGGCCGATCGCGACGTATTGTCGATTCAATCCGTTTGGTAGCTCAGCAGGTCGCCGGGCTGGCATTCCAGTTCGCGGCAGATCGCCGCGAGGGTGGAAAAGCGGATCGCCTTGGCCTTGCCGGTCTTGAGGATCGACAGGTTCGCAAGCGTGAGACCCACCCGCTCGGCGAGTTCGGTCAGCGTCATCCGGCGTTCGTGCAGCAGATCGTCGAGTTTGACCATGATCGTTGCTCCTTCGTCTTCGGCAGGCATCACACGGTCCCTTCAAGATCTTCGCGCATCGCTGCGCCATGCTTGAACACGCGGGCGAGGATGAACAGCACGATCGCAAGCAGCAATCCAGTGAGCGAGAAGTCGAAATCGACTGTCAGATTTTCCGAAGGCACGTACTCGCCAAGGAACACGACGAGGGCTGCTATCGGGAAAGATGCAATCTGAAAGCCCAGTGCAATCCAGCCCATGCGTGACAGCCGGTTGGCATTCTCGAGCGAGAAGGGATCTCCGGCGCCGACCGAATTGATAAGCCTGCCCAGGACTTGGAAGAAGTGAAAGGCAAAGGCAGCGACCACCGATGCGATTAGGAGCAGCACAATCGCAGCGGCCTTGACCATGCCGACGTCTTCGCCGCCCGCTTCGGTCAGAGCCACTGCAAATTCTGCTTGGTTGAACAGGATGATCGGGATGAGCAGCAGCATCACGGCCGTGGCAAGGCCAGTCAGCCCCATCAGCAAAACTGTCATGATCTTGCCTGCCAGCAGCAGCAGGTCGTTGGGTTTGTCGGTCATTGTCATGGGTCCCCTCCGTTCGGATCAAGCCAGGATCGTCGCTGTCGTGAGCGCATGGGCAGGGGGAACGGTTACGATCGTGCCGATCGTGGTGATGGTGAGCAGCAGCGCGAAGCAGGCCATTGCTGATTGTGAAACGATGCGTGTCATATCGAACTCCTTGATGCGTCTTATTGAAAATCAATAAGTGCGATCTAGGAGCGATTCGATTTATTGTCAATCAATAATATTGAAAAACAATATGCCCCGCATCGATTGTCGAGCAGCCTTGACACAATCGGACCGCGGTCCTGCCGATTGGAAATCGTCATCGGGCACAAAAAAGGGCCCCGGTCGAAGGGGCCCTTTTCGATACGTGCCGGTATGCCGCGTCAGTTGCCGCTGCCGCCGCTCTTCTTCTTGTCGGGTGGGGGCAGATAGAGCTCTTCGGGATAATGCTTCTGCATCCAAGCCCGGGCGATGTCGCTCTTGGTGACGTTCTTGACGTAGAAGTTTATCGGCACGCCGATCTTCCCTTCGCCCGCTTTCGTAATGTAGTCGTCCAGCGCGGTTTGCAGCGAGTTGAGATCGATGACCTGGTTCTTCTGGCTGTCCAGCTTGCCCACCGAAGAAACCGCGGCGCTGATGAAGTCGGAGTTCATCTTCTCCATCTTTTGCCCGGCCTTGGCCGACTGTGCACCGCTACCCATGGTTGCGTTGGTGGTGTTGGTCGCGCCCTGAAGCTTGGCCAGTTTGGCCATGGTCTCCGCCGGATCGTCCTTCATCCCCATCACCATCGATTCCACCGTGTTCGATTTGATCGACGGGATCAGACCCATCGCGACCACCGAACAATGCGATTGAATCGTGTCGTTGCTCATCAGGCTCTTGACCGTGCTCGACGTTTCGGCGTCCAACCCGAACGAACCCTGGATGTCTTCGAAGAACAGATCCTCTTCCACTTGCATGCGGGCTTGCACCGCCGCAGAGCGCGCTTCCTGCCCGCTGCGAGTGGATTGCGTGTGTTCGAAATGCACGAACCCGACGAAGCTCGATCCATATGTCGCCCCGATCAGCACCGGGAGAGAATCACCCTTACCGTCCTTTCCCGGATTGAGCGCGGTCTCGCGCATGGTGTCTATGCTGTCGATCTTCAGCGCATTGCCGAAGGTCTGGTTGTAGGTGTCGATCGCCGCTTCGGGATCGAGCACCAGGGGCGAGAAGATCTGTGCCTCGCGGCTGGTACAGTTCGCACAGATCACCAGCGTGCCGATGATATTGTGCTTCGACATCGTCTGGTTGGCCGACTTGTTGACGGTCGCCGCCATTTGCCCACCGTAGGAACTGCCGAGAAAGCTGCTGACCTTCGCGCCGACGAAGCTGGAGATTTGCGATGCGTTGGATTTGGAGCTTTGCCGATTTTCCTCCCATCGAAAATACTGCACGTCCATATCGAGCGAGTCCGCGCTGATCGGCATGGGCGTGAGCTGCGACGCGGAAAAATCGACGGGACTTTGCAATTGCTCGCCGATCTGAGTCTGCTTTGCATTCGACGCGTTTTGCGTGATGACCTTTTGCGCAGCGATGACTTCCTTGGTGAGATTGCCGGCGGCTTTGGCGAGATCCTTCTCCAGATTGGAGCCCTGTTTGTAGATGGTCTCGAGATCCTTTTCCGGAACACCGAGCGACACGAGTTCCTGAAGCGTCATGTCGAGGCTCATCTTTTCGCGCAGTAGCGCATCGAGATTGGCGCGCGCAGCGTCGACCTTGACGTTCTGCTGGGCGCGCTTTTCGAGATTTGCGATGGCCGAGGGATCGATGATCATCCCCAGAACTAGGGACGGATCGAACGGAATGGTTGATGTAGACATTTTCTAACTCCGACTGGTTCGCGGTGGTCGATCAGTTGTTCTGGGTGGACAACTGGCTTCGAACCCCGGTCCAGAAAGCCAGACCGGCTTGCTGTGCCGCGGAGATCAGCGTGCTCTCGGCAACGGCCATGTCGGTCACGCTCTGATACAGACTGGTCGATAGTTCTGCGAAGGCGGAAGCAAGTTCGGAGGCCGCCGCGGCTACCGAACCTTCATAGGTTTCAAGCGCGGTCGCGATTGCGGTGCTGGCGGTGAAATGATCGACCAGAACCTTCGCCTCGGCATCCACTTCCGAACTGCGCTCGTCATCGGTCTTGGCCTTGGCGGCCTCGACCGCTCCGAGAAAGACCGAACCGGCGGCTCGCGCTTCCGAACGGTAGATGCGCACGGCCATCGTCCAGCTATCGCAGGCTTCCTGGACCCGCGCGCCGCTTTCGACGCTGGTCTTGTCGAAATCGTTGAAGGCGTTCGCCATCGAGCGATCGAAGTCCTGGTCGAGTTCGGCCGTGTTGCCAATCTGGTCGACAGTACGCATGGCCTTGTCGAGCTTCGCTCCGGGGTCGGGATCGTCGCCAGCGTATTTGACGAACAATTGCCGCACTTCGTCGAGGCGAGGCTTTTCGTGCGATCTGCCCAGTTTCGACTTGGCCTCTTCGACAAGCTTTTCGGCATGAGTCAGCAGTGAATCGACCAGCTTGTCCTGAACTGTTCGCAACCCGCGATGATCGCCCGGCAGCTTGCGATACATTTCGTCCGGGTTGTTGGTGCCTTCGGCGGACTCGTGTTGTTTGGTGCGTGGAGCCTTGCTCACAATGTCTTCTCCCTGGTTGCCCTTGCGACCCAGAAAGTGACGGCGCATTAATTCACTGCGCTCTGACTCTAATTATGCACTACTGACCTGTTCCTGTAATAATGAGTTAAGCCCGGCTATTGTGACGAAAGCAAGGCAATTCGATATTTCTCGAGAATTCATGAAAGAAATTCTGCCGTATCCTGAGTCCAGGCAGTTGATCCGGCCGGTTTCTCTCCATCCTTCCCGGCGTTGACAAATCCAACTCAGCTCCTAGATAGCCCTCACACGCCAGCTTCGAGCAGGGTTGATTCATGCGCGGGGATCAATCCAAGAATGGAAGCGGTGCTAGCCATATTCGCGACGTTGATAGCTGCAGCCAGCGGCCCGGAAGGGTCGTGTCATGGCCTGCGGCTCTTTTGCGTCCGATTTGGGCCAAGTCTCGCGTGACGTAGACGATCATTCCAGCGAGCGGGCGTTCCTCCCGGTCGCGCAGCAAAAGAGGCACACCTCCTCCATGGCAACCAAGGCGAAGGCTCCCAAGGCCGTCCGCAGCCGCAAGGCTCAGGGTACCGCGAAGAAGCGTATCCGCAAGATTTTCGGCGACATCCACGAAGTCGTCGACATGCCCAACCTGATCGAAGTCCAGCGTGAGAGCTACGAGCAGTTCCTCCGCTCGAACAAGGAGATCGATTACGTTTCGGGTCTGGAAAAGACCCTGCGCAGCGTCTTCCCGATCCGCGACTTCGCCGGAACCGCCGAGCTCGATTTCGTCCACTACGAACTGGAAGAGCCGAAATACGACACCACCGAGTGTCGTCAGCGCGGCATTACCTATGCCGCTCCGATGAAGGTCACTTTGCGCCTGATCGTCTTCGAAGTCGATCAGGAGACTGAGACCCGCTCCGTCCTCGATATCAAGGAGCAGGACGTCTACATGGGCGACATGCCGCTCATGACCGAGAACGGCACTTTCATCATCAACGGCACCGAGCGTGTGATCGTCTCGCAGATGCATCGCTCGCCGGGTGTGCTGTTCGACCACGACCGCGGAAAGACCCATTCGTCGGGCAAGCTGCTGTTCGCCGCGCGCGTCATCCCCTATCGCGGTTCGTGGCTCGATTTTGAATTCGACGCCAAGGATATCGTCAACGTCCGGATCGACCGCAAGCGCAAGCTGCCGGTCACCGCGCTGCTCTATGCTCTGGGTCAGGACAGCGAAGAAATCCTCCATTTCTTCTACGACACCGTCACCTGGGAGCGCGCCAAGGACGGGTGGAAGATTCCTTTCGTCGCCGAAGCGTGGCGAGGCCAGAAGCCGACCTTTGCCCTCGTCGACGCCAAGACCGGCGAAGAAGTGTTCGCCGCCAACCAGAAGATCAGCCCCCGCGCCGCCAACAAGGCCGCCAAGGACGGCCTCAAGGAACTGTTGTTGCCGACCGAGGAAGTCTTCGGCCGCTACGCCTCGCGCGACATGATCGATGAAAGCACCGGCCGCATCTATATCGAGGCGGGCGACGAAGTGGCGCCGGAACATCTCGAAGCGCTCGATGGTGCCGGGATCGACAGCCTCGAACTGCTCGACATCGATGAAGTCAACACCGGCCCTTGGATCCGCAACACGCTGAAGGTCGATAAGGCGGAAAACCGCGACGAAGGTCTCGAAGCGATCTACAAGGTGATGCGACCGGGCGAACCGCCGACCAAGGAAACCGCGGAGGCCCTGTTCGAAGGCCTGTTCTTCGACGGCGAACGCTACGACCTTTCGGCCGTTGGCCGCGTGAAGCTCAACATGCGCCTTGGCCTCGACGCCGAAGACACTGTGACCACTTTGCGCAAGGAAGACATCCTCGCCGTGGTGAAGGAACTGGTCGGCCTGAAGGACGGCAAGGGCGAAGTCGACGACATCGACAACCTCGGCAACCGCCGCGTGCGGTCGGTCGGGGAGCTGCTGGAAAACCAGTACCGCGTCGGCCTGCTGCGCATGGAGCGTGCGGTCAAGGAGCGCATGAGCTCGGTCGATGTCTCGACCGTCATGCCGAACGACCTTATTAACGCCAAGCCGGCCGTGGCTGCCGTGCGTGAATTCTTCGGCTCGTCGCAGCTGTCGCAGTTTATGGACCAGACCAACCCGCTGTCGGAAGTCACCCACAAGCGCCGCGTTTCGGCGCTTGGTCCGGGCGGACTTACGCGTGAGCGCGCAGGCTTTGAAGTCCGCGACGTCCACCCGACGCACTATGGCCGTATCTGCCCGATCGAGACGCCGGAAGGCCCGAATATCGGCCTGATCAACTCGCTCGCTTCGTTCAGTCGCGTCAACAAGTACGGCTTTATCGAAACGCCCTACCGTCAGGTCGAAGACAACAAGGTCACCGGCGACGTGATCTACCTGTCGGCGATGGAAGAGCAGAAGCACACCGTGGCGCAGGCTTCGGCCGACCTGAACGACGATGGTTCGTTCGTGGAAGACCTGATCTCGGCGCGCCAGGCCGGCGACAACCTGATGGCGCCTAGCGACCAGGTAACGTTGATGGACGTGTCGCCCAAGCAGCTCGTCTCGGTCGCGGCCTCGCTGATCCCGTTCCTCGAAAACGATGACGCCAACCGCGCATTGATGGGATCGAACATGCAGCGCCAGGCGGTGCCGCTGGTCAAGGCCGAAGCGCCGTGGGTCGGCACCGGTATGGAAGAAACCGTTGCGCGGGATTCCGGCGCGGCGATTGCGGCCAAGCGCGGCGGGATCGTCGACCAGGTCGACGCGACCCGTATCGTGATCCGCGCACAGGGCGATGTCGAGCCCGGTCAGTCGGGCGTCGATATCTACACGCTGCAGAAGTTCCAGCGCTCGAACCAGAACACCTGCATCAACCAGCGTCCGCTGGTGAAGGTGGGCGAAGTGATCGAAGCCGGCGACATCATCGCCGACGGTCCTTCGACCGATATCGGTGAGCTGGCGCTGGGCAAGAACAGCCTCGTCGCGTTCATGCCGTGGAATGGCTACAACTACGAAGACTCGATCCTGATCAGCGAACGCATCGTGAAGGACGACGTGTTCACCTCGATCCATATCGAGGAATTTGAAGTCATGGCTCGCGACACCAAGCTTGGGCCGGAAGACATCACCCGCGACATCCCGAATGTCGGCGAGGAGGCTTTGCGCAACCTCGACGAAGCGGGCATCGTCTATATCGGCGCCGAAGTGCATCCGGGCGATATCCTGGTCGGCAAGATCACGCCGAAGGGCGAAAGCCCGATGACGCCGGAAGAAAAGCTCCTCCGCGCGATCTTCGGCGAGAAGGCTTCGGACGTTCGCGACACCTCGCTGCGCCTGCCCCCCGGCGTTGCCGGGACGATCGTCGAAGTCCGGGTGTTCAACCGCCACGGCATCGAGATCGACGACCGTACCCGTGCGATCCAGAATGAAGAGATCGAACGCCTCCGCAAGGACGCCGCCGACGAACGCAACATCCTCAACCGGGCAACCTACAACCGCCTGCGCGACATGCTGCTCGGCCAGACCGCTTCCGCGGCTCCGAAGGGTGTGAAGAAGGGCATCGAGATCAGCGAACAGGTGCTGCACGACGTCGAGCGTCACGAATGGTTTAAGTTCGCGGTCGCGGACGACAGTCGTCAGGCGCAGCTTGAAGCGATCAAGTCGCAATATGACGACAGCGTCGCGATGATCGATGCCAAGTTCGAGGACCGCAAGGAGAAGCTCGAACGCGGTGACGAACTTGCACCGGGCGTGCTCAAGATGGTCAAGGTCTTCGTTGCCGTGAAGCGCAAGCTTCAACCGGGCGACAAGATGGCCGGACGTCACGGGAACAAGGGTGTGATTTCGCGCATCCTCCCGGTCGAGGACATGCCGTTCCTCGAAGACGGGACTCCGGTCGACCTCGTGCTCAACCCGCTGGGCGTGCCATCGCGCATGAATGTCGGGCAGATCTTCGAAACCCACCTGGGTTTCGCGGCTCGCGGCCTCGGCATGGATATCGCGGACAAGCTCGAAGAGTGGAAGCTCGCCAACCCGAATGCCGCCGAAGACTTCAAGAATGCGAAGCCGCCGGCAGCGGTCGTGGAGCGCTTGAAGGACGTCTATGGCGAGCAGTATCACGAAGATCTCGAAAGCCGTTCGACCGACCAGATCGTCGAACTCGCGACCAACCTGAGCGCCGGCGTTCCGATGGGTACCCCGGTGTTCGACGGCGCGCGCGAAGGCGATGTGACCGACATGCTCGTCAAGGCCGGTATCGACTCTTCGGGTCAGTCGACCTTGTTCGACGGGCGCACCGGCGAAGCCTTCGACCGTAAGGTGACCGTGGGCATCATCTACATGCTCAAGCTGCACCACCTGGTCGACGACAAGATCCACGCGCGTTCGATCGGACCGTACTCGCTCGTCACCCAACAGCCGTTGGGCGGTAAGGCGCAGTTCGGCGGACAGCGCTTCGGCGAGATGGAAGTCTGGGCATTGCAGGCATATGGCGCCGCCTACACCTTGCAGGAAATGCTCACCGTCAAGTCGGACGACGTGGTTGGCCGTACCAAGGTCTACGAAGCGATCGTCAAGGGCGACGACACCTTCGAAGCGGGCATTCCGGAGAGCTTCAACGTTCTCGTCAAGGAAATGCGCTCGCTGGGCCTCAACGTCGAATTGAAGTCGCTGAGCGACGGAGAAGAAGACGAGGACGAATGGCCGGAGGCAGCGGAATAAAGGCGCGGGTCCACGGACCCCGCCTCTCCCCGCTACCCAAGGATTCACCCGCAAGGGAATGTGAAAAATGAACGAACTGACCAAATTCACCAACCAGCTGGCCAAGCCGGAAACCTTTGACCAGATCCAGATCGGTATCGCTTCGCCAGAGCGTATCCGCAGCTGGTCATTCGGCGAGATCAAGAAGCCGGAAACGATCAATTACCGCACGTTCAAGCCTGAGCGTGACGGCCTGTTCTGCGCGCGTATCTTCGGTCCGGTGAAGGACTATGAATGCCTTTGCGGCAAGTACAAGCGCATGAAGTACAAGGGCGTCGTCTGCGAAAAGTGCGGCGTTGAAGTCACCGTCACCAAGGTGCGGCGTGAGCGTATGGGCCACATCGAGCTCGCCGCTCCGGTCGCGCACATCTGGTTCCTCAAGTCGCTGCCTTCGCGTATCGGCCTGCTGCTCGACATTCAGCTCAAGCAGCTTGAGCGCATCCTCTATTTCGAAAGCTACGTGGTGATCGAGCCGGGCCTGACCCCGCTTGAGAAATTCCAGCTGCTGACCGAAGACGAACTGCTCGAAGCACAGGATGAGTATGGCGAAGACGCCTTCTCCGCCGATATCGGTGCAGAGGCCGTCAAGGTCATGCTGATGGACCTTGACCTTGAGCAGGAGCGCGAAGACCTTCTCGAAGAGCTCGCGACCACCAAGTCTGCATTGAAGCCGAAGAAGATCATCAAGCGCCTGAAGGTCGTCGAGAGCTTCATCGAATCCGGCAACCGCCCGGAATGGATGATCCTCGAAGTGATCCCGGTGATTCCGCCCGAGCTGCGCCCGCTGGTGCCGCTCGATGGTGGCCGTTTCGCGACGTCGGATCTCAACGATCTCTATCGCCGCGTGATCAACCGTAACAACCGCCTCAAGCGTCTTATCGAGCTGCGCGCGCCGGACATCATCGTGCGCAACGAAAAGCGTATGCTTCAGGAAGCCGTTGACGCGCTGTTCGACAATGGCCGCCGTGGCCGCGTCATCACCGGCGCGAACAAGCGTCCGCTGAAGTCGCTGTCCGACATGCTCAAGGGCAAGCAAGGCCGCTTCCGCCAGAACCTTCTGGGTAAGCGCGTCGACTATTCGGGCCGTTCGGTCATCGTGACCGGTCCGGAGCTCAAGCTGCATCAGTGCGGTCTTCCCAAGAAGATGGCGCTCGAGCTGTTCAAGCCGTTTATCTACGCCCGCCTCGATGCCAAGGGTCTTTCGATGACCCTCAAGCAGGCGAAAAAGTGGGTCGAGAAAGAACGCAAGGAAGTCTGGGATATCCTTGACGAAGTGATCCGTGAGCACCCGGTACTTCTGAACCGCGCGCCGACGCTTCACCGTCTGGGCATCCAGGCGTTCGAGCCCGTGCTGATCGAAGGTAAGGCAATCCAGCTTCACCCGCTGGTTTGCTCGGCCTTTAACGCCGACTTTGACGGTGACCAGATGGCGGTCCACGTACCGCTTTCACTCGAAGCTCAGCTCGAAGCGCGCGTGCTGATGATGTCGACCAACAACATCCTCTCGCCCGCAAACGGCAAGCCGATCATCGTGCCTTCGCAGGACATGGTTCTGGGTCTCTATTACCTCTCGATGGAACGTCAGGAAAAGACACCTGAATTCCTCGAGAACGAAGATGGCACCAAGACCGAGAAGCTGCCGCGCTTTGCCGATATGGCCGAAGTGCACCAGGCGCTCGAAACTAAGGCGGTTACGCTCCACACCAAAATCATCGCCCGCGTTCCGCAGGCTGATGAAGACGGCAATGTGGTGATGAAGCGCTTTGAAACGACGCCGGGCCGTATGCTGATCGGTGAATGTCTGCCGAAGAACCACAAGGTCCCCTTCGACATCATCAACCGCCTTCTCACCAAGAAGGACATCGGTGAGGTGATCGACGAAGTGTATCGTCACACCGGCCAGAAGGACACTGTGCTGTTTGCCGACGCCATCATGGTCCTCGGCTTCCGCCACGCGTTCAAGGCGGGCATCTCCTTCGGTAAGGATGACATGATCATTCCCGACGCCAAGGAGAAGCTGGTCGACGATACCAAGGCGCTGGTTGCCGATTACGAGCAGCAATATCAGGACGGCCTGATCACCCAGCAGGAAAAGTACAACAAGGTGATCGACGCCTGGTCGAAGTGCGGTGACCTCGTGGCAGAAGCCATGATGGAACGCATTAAGGCGACCCCGATCGACAAGGACGGCAAAGAAGCGCCGATCAACTCGATCTACATGATGAGCCACTCGGGCGCGCGTGGTTCGCCAGCGCAGATGAAGCAGCTCGCCGGTATGCGCGGCCTGATGGCCAAGCCGTCGGGTGAGATTATCGAAAACCCGATCATCTCGAACTTCAAGGAAGGTCTGAACGTCCTTGAATACTTCAACTCAACCCACGGCGCTCGTAAAGGCCTCGCGGATACGGCGCTCAAGACGGCAAACTCGGGTTACCTGACCCGCCGTCTGGTTGACGTGTCGCAGGACTGCACGATCGTGGTCGAGGACTGCAAGACCGACAACGCACTGGAGATGCGCGCCATCGTCCAGGGTGGTTCGGTCATCGCATCGCTGGGTGAACGTATCCTGGGCCGCACCGTGGCTGAGGACATCATCAATGCATCGACCGATGAAGTGATCGTCAAGGCCGGCACGCTGATCGACGAGCCGATGGTGAAGGAAATCGAAGCGGCTGAAGTGCAGTCCGCCAAGATCCGCTCGCCGCTGGTCTGTGAAGCCGATCAGGGCGTTTGCGCGACCTGCTATGGTCGTGACCTTGCTCGCGGTACTCCGGTGAACATCGGTGAAGCTGTCGGCGTTATCGCTGCGCAGTCAATCGGTGAGCCGGGTACTCAGCTGACCATGCGTACCTTCCACATTGGTGGTGCGGCGCAGCTCAACGAAACCTCGCACCTTGAATCCATCTCCGATGGTAAGGTCGAGCTTCGCGACATGCCGACCATCACCGACAAGAAGGGTCGCATCCTGTCGCTCGCACGCAATGGTGAGATCGCTGTGATCGACGCCGAAGGCCGTGAGCGTGAAATGCACAAAGTGCCTTACGGTACCGTGCTGCACTTCAAGGATGGCGACAAGGTCAAGGAAGGCGATCGTCTGGCGGAATGGGATCCGTTCACGCTGCCGATCATCACCGAGCAGTCGGGCGTTGTGAAGTATCAGGACCTGATCGAAGGCACGACGCTGGAAGAGCAGACCGACGATGCGACGGGTATCGCCCAGCGTGTCGTGACCGAGAACCGGGCAACCGGGCGCAAGAAGAAGGAAGACCTTCGTCCGCGCCTCACGCTGCTTGGTGAAGGTCAGTCCGAGGACGAAACCGAAGCGCAGCGCTACATGCTCGCTCCGGGCACGACGCTCTCGGTCGAGGACGGTCAGCAGGTTGAAGCCGGTGACATCCTTGCCCGTGCTTCGCGTGAAGCTGCCAAGACGCGCGACATCACCGGCGGTCTGCCGCGTGTTGCCGAGCTGTTCGAGGCTCGCCTGCCGAAGGACAATGCGATCATCGCCAAGATTTCGGGCAAGATCGAATTCGTCCGTGAGTACAAGGCGAAGCGCAAGATCGCGATTGTTCCGGAGGAAGGTGATCCAGTTGAGTACCTGATCCCCAAGACCAAGGTGATCGACGTGCAGGAAGGCGACTTCGTGAAGAAGGGTGACACCCTGATTTCCGGTTCGCCCAACCCGCACGACATCCTCGAAGTTCTGGGCGTCGAGGCCCTGGCTGAATATCTCGTCAACGAGATTCAGGAAGTCTATCGACTGCAGGGCGTGAAGATCAACGACAAGCACATCGAGGTGATCGTTCGCCAGATGCTGCAGAAGGTCGAGATCACCAAGGGCGGCGACACCACGCTGCTTCCGGGTGAGCAGGTCGACCTTGCCGAGATGCTCGAAGTCAATGCCAAGCTTGGCAAGGGCAAGGAGCCTGCGGAAGGCACGCCGATCCTGCTCGGGATCACCAAGGCGTCGCTGCAGACCCGCAGCTTCATCTCGGCTGCGTCGTTCCAGGAGACCACGCGAGTTCTCACTCAGGCCTCGGTCGAGGGTAAGAAGGACACGCTTATCGGTCTCAAGGAAAACGTGATCGTGGGCCGCCTGATCCCTGCCGGTACAGGTGCGGGCATGAACCGCATGCGTGTGACGGCATCGAGCCGCGACGCTGCGCTCAAGGCCGCGTGGAAGAAGCAGCAGGAAAAGCTCGCCGCCGAAAACGCCTCAGAGCCAGAGCCCGAAGCCGATCCGGTTTCGAGCGAAGAAGCGATGAAGGCTGCAATGGGTGGCGGCGAAACCGCCGAATAATCACCCGATACGAACAAGAAGACCCCGCCGGGAGCAACACGCTTCCGGCGGGGTTTTTGTTTGCTGTTCAGCTAACAGTCGGTTTCCCGGCTACACATTCCCTCGACTCAAAAAGGGAGGGACTGATGAAGAAACTGATTTTGCTCGCCGCTATTGCCGGTGTCGCCATGCCAATGCCTGTGTTTGCTCAGGATACGATTGTCGTGACGGGTTCGCGGCAGGACCGCTCATCGGCCAACGCCTACTTCACGTCTGGTGGCAGCGGACCGGCAGCAATTGGGGTCACCCGCAAGGCCGACTACTTCGTGACGCCGCTCTATGTGAGTTCTGATTCACGTGATCCCGATGTGCGGATGGAGGAACTCTACGCAATGCTTGGCGCCGCACTCGATCGGGCGGAGGCGGAAGGCATCGCACTGGTGGCAGGCCGCTACACACTGGAGCCGGTAACGCGCGAGAACATGCGCAAGTTTCCCGTGACCGGCGGCAATCGCCCCGACACGAACCGGGTGCAGATTTACGCGCGCATCCCCTTGCGAAGCGACAATTCAAGTGTGCGCGGCACCGCAGAACGGATTGCGGCATTCGTGAAGTCCATCCCAGCTACCGGACGCTCATTCATTGATATCGGCGGCACGGGACTCGCGATCGATAACCCCGAGCAATACCGCGATGCCGTGGTGCGCCATGTGGCTGAAGAAGCGACCAAATATGCTGGCATGTTCGGCAGTGGCTATGGCGTTGATATCAATGGCCTCGACGGAAATCTGTATTGGCAACAAGCGAGCGAGACAGAGGTCTTCCTCTACATTGACCACAGTTTCACGATCAGGCCTCGGTAACGAGTATGTCCTAATAGCTATTGCGAAGCGTTTGCAATAATGTCATGGTCCTTCCGGTGTTCTAGGCAAATCACCAGGAGGATCATGACACAAGGCCGCTCTTCGTCCGCTACTTCAGCAGCCACCATTTCCAAGCTCGCGGCCCCGCCAAGGCTGGACGAGCTGGACCCAATCGCCGCGCGATTCGTCCAATCGATCCGGCTGATCGCCCTGCATGAAAAGGCAAAGCGCGACCCCATCCCGGAGCTTGCTCTGCGCCTCGGCAATGTCGAAGTCGCCTTCAAGTCCCTCGTTCTCAGCCAGACGATCTGCGGGGTCTGGCCTGAGAACATCCACGTCTCGCGTCATTGCTGCCGCCTGATGAGCCATGACGAGGCCACGATCGGAGCGATGGTCCAAAGCGCTGCCGCGTGCGACAGGGCGGGTTTCGAAGCCGCCATCGAAGGCCTTATCAGGCCGGAGCGGGTTCACCGCCTGTGGGATGCCGTCCTCGGCCTGATCGCCGCCGAAGCGCGAGCGCTCTGAACTGCTTGCGAGAGGGGCGGCTGCGCTCTAACGGCAGGCACCATGACAACAACGCGTTTCGCCCCTTCGCCCACAGGCCGGCTGCATGTCGGCAATATCCGCACCGCGCTTCACAACTGGATGCTCGCTCGAAAAGCGGATGGGCAATTCATCCTGCGCATCGACGACACCGATGCCGAGCGCTCACGCGAAGAATATGTCGGGGCAATCCGTGCAGACCTTGCCTGGCTTGGGATCGAAGCGGATCGCGAAGAGCGTCAGTCCGAGCGGCTCGACGCCTACGAAGCGGCCTTTGAGCGGCTGCGCGAAGCGGGCCGGATTTACCCGGCGTATGAAACGCAGCAGGAACTCGAACTCAAACGCAAGATTCTGCTCGGCCGCGGCCTCCCGCCAATCTATGACCGCGCGGCGCTCAAGCTGACCGACGAGGAGCGGGCAGCGAAGGAAGCCGAAGGCACTCAGCCGCACTGGCGCTTCAAGCTTGACCATGACGAACCCATCGCATGGGACGATGGGGTGCGCGGACAAGCCAAGTTCGATCCCGCACAGCTTTCCGACCCCGTGATCCGCCGAGCAGACGGATCGTGGCTCTACATGCTGCCGAGCACGGTGGACGATGTCGATATGGGCGTCACTCAGGTCCTGCGCGGTGAGGATCATGTCTCCAACACCGCGGTGCAGATCCAGATGTTCACCGCGATGGGCGCGACCCCGCCAGACTTCGCCCACGAAGCGCTGCTGGTGGGCAAGGAAGGCAAGCTCTCCAAGCGCCTCGGCTCACTTGGCTGCGATGCTTTCCGCGAACGCGGGATTGAGCCTGAAGCCATTATCGCACTCCTTTCGCGTCTCGGCACCTCGCTGCCGGTCGAGCCAATCGCCGACCGCGCAAAGCTGCTCGAAACCTTCGACCTCTCCACCTTTGGACGGGCACCCGCCAAGTTCGACGATGCCGAGCTCGAACGGATCAACACCGCCATCGTTCACGCCATGCCGTTCGAGGCGGTGAAAGATCGCCTGCCCGAAGGCATGGACGAAGCCGGGTGGCATGCGGTCCAGCCCAATGTCTCGACCGTTGGCGAAGCGCAGGAATGGTGGCGGCTGGTCACCGGCCCGATCGAAACGGTGGAATTTTCCGACGAAGATCGCGCTTATCTCGCCGAAGCGGAGAAAGTTCTGGAGTGGGGCGAGAACCCATGGGGCCAGCTAACCGAGACGCTTAAGCAGGCTACCGGTCGCAAGGGCAAGGCCCTGTTCCTGCCACTGCGTCAGGCGCTTACCGG
>JASJDE010000127.1 GCA_030065195.1 Erythrobacter sp.
TCGACACGGCGGATTTCAGGACCTTCATGAAACTGTCCCCGCCCCTGCGTCCTGAGGCCGATCGGCAGGCCGCGCGCGCGGCAATCGGAGAAGGGGTGGTCGATGTGATCTCCAGCGGCCACGATCCGCGCGGTCCGGAGGATAAGCGCCAGCCCTTTGCCGATGCCGAACCCGGTATGGCGGGGGCGGAAACGCTTCTGGCGATGACCCTCAGCCTGGTGCGCGATGGAGTGATCGATATGCCTCGCGCGTTCGAGCTGTTGGCGACAAATCCGGCAAGGCTGCTCGGCGTGCAGTCGGGTGCAGTCCGGAAAGGCCTCGAAGCCGACATTGCCCTTGTCGATCCCGAAGCTCCTTGGATCGTCGATCGCACTAAGATGGCGGCGACCGCGGACAATACGCCTTTCGATCGTCAGGGCACGCAAGGCAGGGTGCGCGGACTAATCAAGGGAGGGGTGCCGGTGTTCGGCGTCGGATGAGGGTGATCCTCATCAACGGCCCGCTCGGGATCGGAAAGACGACGCTTGCGAACAGCCTGATGGAACGACTGCCCGATGCGGTGCATCTTTGCGGCGATGCGTTCGTGCAGGCCAATCCCGAACCCGATGTGGAGGCTTTGGACGACGCGCTGGCAGCGATGGCCGAGCACTGGATCGCACGCGGCTATAGCACGCTGGTGATCGAACACTACTGGTCCGGTCAAGCGGCGATCGATGGGCTTATGAACCGGCTGGCCGCCGTCCAAACCATCGACGACGCACGCATTTTCCTCCTCGAGCTCGATCCGAAAACCCACGATCGCCGGATCGAACGTCGTCAGACCGTCCGGGCAATGGACGAAACCGAGTTCGAATGGAGGACGGTTGCCGAAGAACGACGGGTCTTGGCGACGGGAGGCGAGTCGCTTGGGGAGCCATTCGACGTCTCGGCCCCTGTCGATGAACTCGTTCGAGAGCTCCTCAAAAGTCTGAATTCAAAGCCAGGCGACTAGCAAAAAAATTCCCCCGGAATTCTGGTTCCGGGGGAAGTCTCGCTGAAGTTCTTTTTGGGCGGAAATTGTCGGCCCTTAGCGCGCAGCGATGCGTACGCCATTGTCCACGGCACCCTTGGGCGGGCTCGATTTGGCGTAGGCGAAGCAGCCACGACCAATGGATTTGACCGAGCTGCACATGGCGCGCGCACTGCGTGGGCCAAAACCGGCGGCGGCGACGCGGTAGAACACCCGGTCGTTGACCTTGGCCTTGGTGATGACGACGTCATGACCCTTGAGCGCAGGGAAACGCTTCTGGAATTCCTTCCACTTGGCCTTGGCCACTTCGCGCGTGTCGAAGCTGCCGAGCTGGACCAGATGGCTGTTCGCCGATTTGTCTCTCGATGCGGCACGGGTTGCTGCCATGCGGCGCTGCGAAGTCCTGCTGGCTACGCGACGCGGAGCCTTGCGTTCTTCCTTGGCCTTTTCGGGAATCTTCTGGACTACGGCGTTTGAAACGAACCGGGGTGCGCTTGAAACGGCGGGCGCCGGTGCAGGTTTCGCGACAGGAGCAGGCGCGGGCTTGGCAGTCGGCGCTGCAGCGGTGGCAGTGGCCTTGAGGATGTTCGACACCGTCGGGTCCACGGGATCGGGTTTCGAGTCGAGTTTGAGCGCAAGAGTTTCTGCTTCGCTCGTAGCGACGGACACTTCGACGAGGTCGGCATCGGTCAGTTCACGACCACCTTCGACCTGCGCTGCCGCTTCGGCAACCATGGCTTGCTGGCTCGGGAAGTTCGAGAGCGCGAGATGCTTGGGCAGACCGCCGCCATTCGAGGGCGACACACCCAGCAGCGAGGCAACGCGCTTCATGACGTCTTCGGGCTTCGCAGTCGAGGCCCATTCGGTCAGCCGGGCGTCGATCTGGTCGGCAGGTACGTCTTCCGATGCCATGACGCGGGCTCCGCGCCAATTGCCCGCAAGCGCATAGGTGTAGGCCAGGTTCTGGCGAACTTTCGCGGTGTTCTGTCCGGCACGAAGCGTGTTCACCAGGACGTGAATGCCGCGCTCGGACTTGCCAGCCAGCGCGTAGGCAAGTCCGAGATCGGCGGGATCGATTGCACCTTCCCAATCGCTGAGCATCTCGATTGCACTCGATTGGTCGCCCAGGGCGGTCTTGGCGAGGGCATAGCTCAGGACGGTGCGGGGATCGGTATCGCCCAGTTCGATAGCGTCGCCGAAGCTGGTCGCGGCCGCTTCAAAACGGCCCGCTTCGAGGTAGGAGGCCCCCAGCAGCGCGCGGTAACTGGCATTGCGTGGCTCTGCCAGGACAGCGGCTTCGGCATGCAAGACGGCCTTGTCGGCCTTGCCATTCTCAAGCGCGGACTGCGCCTTGCTGAACGAGGTTTCGGCTCGCGGCGCGGCCGATGCCGTGCACCCGGCAAGAGCAACACTGGCAAGCGCGGTGGTCATGATCAGGCCGAACTTCGGGCTGTTCATGCGGTTTGTGTTGGTACGAGCCATTGTCAATGTCCCCTCGGTGGTCCTGTGTGGCATTCGGTCGTTCAAGTGCGTTGCATGCGCTTTGCCAGCGCTTCGAGATCGTCGATTTGTTCGAGCAGCGCGTCGAGCGCTTCGGTGACTACGGCTTGCGCGCTCTTGCCCTGCATGGTGGCGGCGAGGCGCAGCTTGAGATGGCGGTCCGCGTCAAGGCGCAGGGTGAAGGCCGCCCGGCGTCCCTTCGCGGGCTTCGCTTTGGGCTTGGCGGCTTCCTTCAAGACGCGTTGCTCGAGGTTCTTCTGCTGCTTCTTCACAACCGGACTGTCGACGACTTCGTCAGCTTTATGGTCGGCGTCTGTGTCGGAGTGCTGCGGCAAATCCTTGGAGATCGGGACGATGTCGGCGCCAGTTTCGTCTTCCTGGCCCATGTCGTTCCAGCCGAGATCTTCCAGCGCCTCGTCGGCCACCGTTTCTGGAAGCGGTGCGAGTTGCGGGCGCATGGCCGGTTTTGCCCCACCCTTGCGAGCGAGCAATGTTGGCCCAAGCGAGGCGAAGCTGGCTTCGGACATCGCTGCGTGCGCCTCTTACTGGGCCACGCGGCGGCCGAAGCCGCCAGCGGCACGATGCACGCCGGAACTCGCGGTTTGCGCGCCCGGAGTGGCAAAGACGGTGCGACGGAAATTCTTTTCGAGACGATCCGAAATGTACTTCCACAAGGCCGTGATTTCAGCGGCGCTTCGGCTTTCGGGATCGACTTCCATCACCGTGCGACCGTCGATCATCGAAGCGGCGAAATCGGTGCGATGGTGGAGCGTGATAGGAGCAACCGTACCGTGTTGCGACAAGGCGACGGCGGCTTCCGAAGTGATCTTGGCTTTCGGCGTAGCGGCATTGACCACGAACACCAACGGCTTGCCGGCGCGCTCGCACAGATCGACCGTGGCGCCCACTGCGCGCAGATCGTGCGGGCTGGGACGGGTTGGCACTACGATAAGCTCGGCCACGCCGATCACCGACTGGATTGCCATGGTGATGGCTGGCGGCGTGTCGATGACGGCCAGTTTGAAGCCCTGCTGTCGCAGGACTTGAAGATCGTTTGCAAGCCGCGAAACGGTTGTCTGAGCGAAGGCGGGATATTCCGCTTCGCGCTCGTTCCACCAGTCGGCAAGTGACCCTTGCGGGTCGATATCGATCAGGACGACGGGTCCGGCGCCTGCGCGCTGGGCCTGAACGGCCAGATGTCCGGAAAGGGTGGTTTTCCCTGATCCGCCTTTCTGCGATGCCAAAGCGAGTACACGCAACGCTCGGTCCCCCTGGATATTAGCCCGTTGGCGCCGCACGATTGCGGCTGGATGAGAAGGGGGATCGCAGACTACCCCTAATTTTGGGTTAACGAGGCGCGCCCGATGCGAAGTGCTCGACCAGACAAAGAACGGCCGATTCTGCGCGCTGTCCGCCGACGGATCGTGGTGGCAACCAAATCCTAACGCTTTGTTCACTATGCTCGGCCACACATCAGACAAGGATTGCCCGCGCGCGAGTGTCGGCATCGTTAAGGAGTGGCAGCCATGACCCAGTTCCAGACTCATCCGACAGTGCGCCGCGCGATCACGATCGGCGCGGCACTATCCGCACTGATCGCCGTTCCCGCCGTGGCGGATGTGAAGGCCGGCGTCGATGCGTGGAGCCAAGGCGATTTCAGCCGCGCCGTGAGCGAGTGGCAGTTGCCTGCGCAGGACGGCGACGCAGACGCCCTTTTCAATCTCGCGCAGGCCTATCGCCTGGGCCGCGGCGTTGCCGCCGATGTATCCCGTGCGCGCCAACTCTATGCGGAAGCGGCCCAGAAGGGGCACGTGAAGGCCGCCGACAATTATGGCCTGTTGCTATTCCAGCAAGGCGAACAAAGGACGGCAATGCCGCTCATTCGCGCAGCCTCCGATCGCGGCGATCCGCGCGCGCAATATGTTATGGGTCTCGCCCACTTCAACGCCGACTATGCCGACAAGGACTGGCCGCGCGCCTATGCGTTGCTGACCTTGGCGCAATCCGCCGGTCTCCCGCAGGCGTCTGCCGCCCTTGCGCAGATGGACGAATACATCCCGATCGAACAACGCCAGCAGGCGCAGCTTCTCGCACGCGAGATCGAAGCAGAAGCGGGGCAACGCCGTGCGGCGGAACTGGCTTCGGTCGATCTTGGCAAGCGCCCGGTCACACCGACGCCGGCACCGCGCGCGATCGCACCGGCTCCTCGCCCAATTCCGGTTCCGGCCACAGCGCGGGCCGCTTCTTCCCGTTCGGGCAAATGGAAAGTCCAGCTTGGCGCCTTCGGCGTGAAAGCCAATGCCGACAAGCTCTGGAACAAGCTTTCCGGCACCAGCGCCCTTTCCGGGACGACCAAGGCCCTGGTTCCCGCGGGCCGGGTAACCCGCCTGCAGGCGGTCGGATTCGCCAACCGCGCCGAAGCGCAGGCGGCGTGCACTCAGCTGCAACGTCAGGGCCAGGCTTGCCTCGTCGCCAAACCGTGATCAGCGTCCGACTTACGGCACTTCCCGTCTAGGATTCCCCTGCTACCATGGCTCCCGGTTTTGGGCGCGCTATGCGGGGGATCGCCAGTGAGTACGGTTGAACAATCAGGCAGCGTGCCGATCGAGGAAGTACCGCTCGACGCGCCTGAAACGCCTTTAGCACCCGCAAGTCAGGGCGAGCGGATCGGTAGCCTCGATTTCATTCGCGGAATCGCGGTGATGGGGATCCTCGTCGCGAACATCGTCGCCTTCGGCCAGCCGTTCCAGGCCTATATGTATCCCGATGCCTTCCTGAGCGAGCACGGCCCGGTCTCGGACTGGTTGCTAGTCGCCCAGTTCGTCCTGATCGACGGCAAAATGCGCGCGCTGTTCACCTTGCTGTTCGGCGCCGGGCTGTACCTGTTCATGGAGCGCGCTTGGCAAAGGGGCGCGACGCGCTGGCTGCAGGCGAGGCGGCTGTTCTTCCTGATACTGTTCGGGATGATCCACTTCTATCTCATCTGGATGGGCGACATCCTGTTCTATTATGCGGTGATTGGCTTCGCCATTGTCGGATGCCTGAAATGGAGCGCAAAGGCGCAGCTCTGGACCGCGCTGATCGGCTACGTCTTCGGCGCTCTCCTCTATGCCGCCATGCTGTCGGTTCCCTATTTCGTGGCCGAAACGTCGATCGGCGAGGGCGAGCAAATGGCACCGATGCGGGCCGATCTCGACCAGGGCAAGGCGGAAGCGCTCGCGGACGGCGCGCGAGAAACTGCGCTGGTTGAGTCCGGCGATTACGCAGGGTTTGTGATGAACCGCGTGACGGAGGATTGGTTCGAGCCGCTCGTCAACGTGTTCTTCGTCGGCTTCGAACTGCTCCCGCTTATGCTGCTTGGCGTGGCGCTGTACCGGCTGGGCTTTTTCAGTGGATCCTTTTCCTCGCGCAAGATGCGGATGTGGGGCTGGATCGGATTGATCGTCGGGGCCGTCTGGCATCTCGCCCTCGTCCTCTGGGCGAAGCAGGACGGCTACACCTATTACGGCCTGTTGGCGGTCTTTGTCGGCTGGAGCCCGATCCCAAGGTTGATGATGGGGTTGGCACTGGCGGCGCTCTTGGTTGAATATTCGCAAGGGTGGACCGGATGGTTGGCGCAGCGCGTTTCTGCGGCCGGACGTGCGGCATTCACGAATTATCTCGGCACATCCATCGTGATGCTCTTCGTATTCCACGGCTGGGCGCTGGGATTGTTCGGCCAGCTCAACCGCCCGCAGCTCTATCTTGTCACCATCCTGACCTGCATCGTTATGCTGGCATGGTCAAAGCCCTGGCTGGAACGCTATCGCTACGGCCCGCTTGAATGGCTCTGGCGTTGCCTGACCTATGGAAAGCTGTTCCCGCTGAAGCGATGAAGTAAAACGGATCGCGCCAATGCGAGCGATAAAAGTCTTGCTATTGAGAATAATTCGCATATGTTGCTCCTGTAAACGCTTCGCAGGAGTGATTCTCGACCCGATGTATATCTGCATTTGCAACGCGATCCGAGAGGCCGATCTTCGCCAGGCGGCGTTGAAGAGCGGTGGTGATGCAACGGCGACCTATGCGTCGTTGGGCAAGAAACCCAATTGCGGACAATGCCTTGTGAAAGCCGGCCAGATCATCGACCAGGAACGCGCGATCCCTTCTTGCGAAAACGTCGCAGTATAAGTTCCGCTCGCGCAACTGCGAGTGGTTCTCAAACCGCTGATTCTTAAGTAAAAATTTCTGACTGACCTTGTTCCTGACGGGAACCGAAGCCATATTGCGCCCGTTCAATTCATCGACCGGGCGCGCTGTGCGTACGGAGCCATAAAAAGGGAAACACCGCCATGAAGGGCGATGCGAAAGTCATCGAATATCTCAACAAGGCGCTCACAAATGAGCTGACCGCGATCAACCAGTACTGGCTCCATTATCGCGTACTTGACGATTGGGGCGTGACCAAGCTCGCCGAGTATGAACGCAAGGAATCGATCGAGGAGATGGAACACGCCGACAAACTTGCCGAGCGGGTGTTGTTCCTCAATGGCCTGCCCAACTTCCAGGCGATCCACAACCTGCGAGTCGGCGAAACGGTCGAAGAGATCCTGAAGGCCGATATGGCGCTGGAGGAAGACGCCATTCCATTGCTGCGCGACGCGATCGAACACTGCGAGAGCGTTCGCGACTACGTCAGCCGCGACCTGTTCGCGCACATCCTCGACAACGAGGAAGAGCATGTCGACTTCCTTGAAACCCAGTTCGACATGATCGAGCGGATGGGACTGGAGAATTACGTGCAGCTGCAGAGCAAGGCCGCTGGCGAGGGCGGCGACGGCTGAAGCCGCCGAGCCTATCGGATTCCGAGGGCGGGGCAGCGATGCTCCGCCCTTTGTCGTTCAGGTTCTCTTGTGAAAACTCTCACTTCCCCGCGCGGCGATGCTGGTTTCGCGCAAGAAGAACCCGAGGCCGGTAATCAGACACGCGATCGTCGCAACCCACAGCACGGCGATAAACGTCCCGATCCTCGCGTCGATGTAGGTCGAGACGAACAGCATCGCGATTACGATGCTGATGACAACCGCCGCAGAAGAGGAAAACATGATCGACCGGCGCACCAATTGGCGGCGTTGGCAGAGCCAGTCGATTTCGTGCTGCTCCCTGAGCGGGGCCTCGTCGTCGGTCTTGTCCTCTAGCCGCTCGATCCGGCCCGCAATCCAGGTCAATCTGGCGACCATGACGTTCATGATGCTGCCAATGCCGACCAGCAGGAAGGCGGGGGCGAGGCTGGATTGCAAGGCTTGCTGGACTGCAGGCGCGCTGGAAGTACGCTCGATCAGGTCGGTGGCTAGTCCGGCCGTGAGCAATTCGGCGATCATGCCTTGTCCGAACCGGAGCTGTAATTGCCGCCGCCGCCCTTGTTGGCGTTGTAGGGGTTCTTGGGACTCTTGAGCACGACCCGCACCGGCACTGCTTCGAAGCCGAGCTTCGCCCTGATGCCGTTCACCAGGTAGCGCTCGTAGCTCTTGGGCAAGTCGTCCAGCCGAGTGCCGAACACCACGAAGCGCGGCGGACGGGTCCCGGCCTGAGTGATGTATCGCAACTTGATCCGGCGGCCTCCCGGCGCGGGCGGTGGGTTGGCGGCCAGTGCGTCGTCGAACCAGCGATTGAGCGCGGCTGTGGGTACGCGCTTGGACCAGCTTTCGCGCAATTCGAAGGCTGCGCCGAGCATTGGATCGAGCCCTTTGCCGGTCTTCGCGCTGACCGCAAATAGCGGTAGCCCGCGGACCTGTGCCAGCCCATCGTCGAGCGCGGCGCGGATGCCGTTGAACAACCCGGACGGGTCCTCGGCGACGTCCCATTTGTTGATGGCGATCATCAGCGCGCGGCCCTCTTCGAGCACCAGGCTGGCGATCTTGAGGTCCTGGTGTTCTAGGCCCTGCGTCGCATCGAGAAGCAGGATTACCACTTCGGCAAAGTCCACCGCGCGGCGGGCATCGGCGACCGAGAGTTTTTCAAGCTTCTCGGTGACGTTGCGCTTCTTGCGCATCCCCGCAGTGTCGATCAGGCGAATGTCGCGGGTTTCACCGGACTTCGGATCGGTCCACTGCCAGTCGATGGCAATCGAATCGCGGGTAATCCCGGCTTCCGGGCCGGTCAGCAGGCGGTCTTCGCCGAGCAGCTTGTTTATCAGCGTCGACTTACCTGCATTGGGCCGCCCGACGATCGCCAGCTTGAGCGGGCCGAGCGGGAGGTCTTCGGCTTCGCTCTCGGCAAACCCGGCGGCGGCTTCGGCAGCCTCGGCCTTTTCGCCGATGATCGGCCACAAGGCCCCGAACAGGTCGGCTACGCCTTCGCCGTGCTCGGCCGACAGCGCGACAGGATCGCCCAGACCGAGCGAGTAGCTCTCCAGCACGCCGCTCTCGCCCGCCGCGCCTTCCGCCTTGTTGGCGACAAGGACGATTGGGACGTCATGTTCGCGTAGATAGCGTGCGATCTCTTCGTCGAGCGGGGTGAGACCTGCACGGGCATCGACGACGAACAGAGCCGCATCGGCACCTTCGAGGCTTGCCTCCGTTTGTTTTCGCATACGCCCTGGCAGGGAGAGTTCGTCCTCGTCCTCCCATCCGGCGGTGTCGACGATCGTGAATTCGAGCCCCGCGATCTCGGCATCGCCCATCCGCCGGTCGCGCGTCACCCCGGGTTGGTCGTCGACCAGCGCGAGCTTCTTGCCGACCAGCCGATTGAACAAAGTCGATTTGCCGACGTTCGGCCGACCGATGATGATGACCTGGGGTTTCATGGTGCCAAGCAAGTGGCCACTGCCGGCCGACTTGGCAAGCAGGGGCTTCTTGGGTCAGCCTTTCTTCGCAACCGGCGGATCGTCGCCGAGGTCTTCGTACCACGCCTCGACTTCGCCCGGCAGCTTCAGCAGCAGCGGGTTGCCCTTGCGGTCGACGGTCTTGCCGGCCTGTACCTTCACCCAGCCTTCGGAGATCGAGTATTCCTCGATATCGGTGCGCACCCGTCCCTTGAAGCGGATACCGACACCGCGCTGCAGCGCCTCGCCGTCGAAATGCTTGCTTGCCGGATGCACTGCGAGGTGATCGGGCGGGAGATCGCTCTTGTTTTCTTCGCTCATCCGCGCGCCTCTAATGTCGGTTTGCCCTTCCGACAAGCGCGTTACGCTTGCCCTTTTGCTTGGAGCGGGATACAGGCCCGCACATACGCGCGGGAGCCACTTGGTTTCCCGCGCGGCTTCGTTCGGGCTAGCGGGCGTGGCGGAATTGGTAGACGCGCTGGTTTTAGGTACCAGTATCGAAAGATGTGGGGGTTCGAGTCCCTTCGCCCGCACCAATTCGCC
>JASJDE010000016.1 GCA_030065195.1 Erythrobacter sp.
GTTCGGCGATTTTTCAACTCCCCCCAAACTGAAGGCGGCGCGCGGTCACATCGCCCCGCGTATCAAGAATGCCGATGTTTGTGCTTGGCTACAAAGAAACAGGCCGGAACTCAGGGGGCTTGAAATCAAGCCTGAGCAGGTTTCGGCGCTGCGCAACCACGACAGCTCGAACAGCCCTTTTCTCGAAGGAAAGTCGATCCATCGCAGGATCCTGACAGCGATACAATCAGGGATGTCCGCCGGATCCTTGGCGACGCATCTACTGAACCTCAGGTTTGCGAATGCCGGCTTCTACCCGCTGTCTGCGGTCGACGACCGTGTGCTGGAAGGCGTGTTCGGCGCCAAGCGATTTTCGTTCGTGGAGCCGGGGAAGATTGCCGTATCTGCCTTCCGCTTTCGTCGCGACGATCATGGACGTCCGTTCTACGAGGAAAAGAGACGAGTCGAGCCCGAGGTCGGTACACGTCGCCAGCTCCGTAGTTTCGGCAGCTGGCACATGGACCGCAACGCGTTCACGCTAGCAGGCTTCAGCATGCATGTTCCTGAAGACGCGGGAGACCTGTTCGAGCTGCCGATCGAGGAAGTCGACAACATCCAGGAAGAGCGATTTCACTTGCACGATGATGGCGACTCCGCCGTGTTGAGTGGCCTGATGATCACCAGCGTTCGAAAAGCGAGCGCGCCAGCGGCAACCGAGATAGTTCTTGAGCGAATTGATTCCGAACAGCACGGCGACGAAATCTTCGATAGAATCCAGAATGCGACCTTTGAACTGCCCAGCACAGGGTCCGGAATTCAAGAAAGGATCGGTGTCCGGGAGCCAATAGGACCCAGCGAGGTATCGCGATTGAAACTGCGGAAATCCGACCCCGATTACAGTTTCGTTATGATCAGGGACTGAAGGAGCCGCTTCATTAGAACCCGAATGCCACGCCGACGCGCCCGCCGGTGCTGTCGGGGGCGGTCGATCCGGCGACCCCTGCTGAGATGTATACCTTTTCCGCCACGCGCGCGGAGACAGACCCTGCAAAGCCCTGTTCGCCTTGGTAGGTCGAAGCGTTGAGGCTGAACGAAATGGTGCTGTCGGGCACCACCATCTGTCCGCCTAGCGCCATCGAGGCGGCGATGCCTCCGGTCAGACTCTCGTTCAAGTTTTGAAGCTCGAATTCGAGTCCCGAGACCCGACCGTCGAGTGCGTTGACCCGACCGGAAAGCTGGTCGAACTGCGCTTGCGATACCTGGCTGATTGGGGGCGCCATCGCAGTGCCGAAATCGGCTGGGAGGAATGCTGTGGCCGAGGTTGCTGCGCGCCGACTCCCGGTTTCCGCATCCGCGCCTTCGGGCGGCTCGGGGATGTTCTGGGTATCGTTGAGCATCACCGCATCGGAAGGAAGCTCGGCAAGCGTACGGGAGGCATCGGCTGTCATGACGCCTTCGCCAGGGGCATAGGCCAGGCCGCCATCGATACTGGTTTCCGTTATCGTCGGTGGCGCCGCTGCGTGTGTCGAAGCCGCCGGTACCGCTTGCGCAGTTTGCAGGTTGGCCGTCGCCGGACTCGCGGATACGGGCGTGCCGGCAGAACTGCCAATCGGACCGCTGGAGAAGCCGAGGTTTCCATCGGAATCGACGGTGACATAGAACAATGACCCCGATTGCGCTGCATTCGAAGCGGTCGTTGGCAGTCCGGGGATCGTGACGGTCACCGGCCCGGTCGCGCCGAAGCCCGAACCGTCTTGCCCGATCACGATCTGGTTGATCCGCGTCGTGATCGCGCCGGGGCCCAAGGCGAAGGAAGCCGCATGAAGCGCGGTCGAACCCACACCGATGGCGCCCGAAAAATCGGCCGAAGCGGTCGAAGAAGATCCAAGGGCAAGCGAGGAACCGCCGCTGGCGTTGGCGAAGGAACCGAGCGCCGTCGAGTTGACCCCGCTGGCGCTGGATATCGCCCCAAGCGAGTACGCTAGAGGAGCCGTCGCTTGCGCGTCCGGGCCGATCGCCGTCGCATAGTCCGCAGTTGCTTCCGCGCCATCAATATCACCATCGATGGGGCCGTCTCCGCCGATCGCGAGCGCGCCCGCGCCCGTCGCCTCGGTACGCCCACCCAGCGCCACGGTATCATTGCCCGATGCCACCGCGCCGACGCCAATCGCATTCGCATTCAATCCGCTGGCATTGGCGGCAATCCCGATCGCAAGAGCCTGAACGGCGGAGGCCCCAGAGACCCGTCCAATCGCTATGCCATTCGATGCGATGACATTCGCGTCTCGGCCGATAGCGATCGCATCGGTCGCTGTCGCTTGCGCGCCGTCAACGCCGGGATCGCTGCCGTCTCCGCCAATCGCTATGGCGCCGGCACCGCCTGCATCGGCGTCGAAGCCTATCGCCACGGCCTGAACGCCGGACGCGCTCGATGTGAATCCAATCGCGACAGCATTCGAGGTGGAGTTTGCAGCGGCGGAATTGCCGACAACTGTATTCTGGCTTCCGGTGGCAACCGAATTGGCGCCGATAGCGATCGAGTTTGCGCCCCCGGCATTTGCATTCCTTCCAAAAGCGGAGGAGTCGTCGCCCGATGCGCTGGTGAACGCTCCGACCGAAACGCCGTTTGTTCCCGCAGCGGTCGCGCCTTGCCCGATCGTTATGGCGCGGGAACCGGTAGCTGCGGCGTCGGTGCCCAATGCGACCGCAGCGAACCCGGTCGCTTGCGCCCCCTCAAGATCGACATCCAAGCTATCGCCGCCGATCGCGATAGCGAAGTCGTTGTTTGCGTCGCTGTTTGCGCCAATCGCCAGCGCGTTCGAATTGGCCGCAGAGGCGAACAGGCCCAGCGCAAGGCTCGAACTGCCAAAAGCCAAACTGTCGGTCCCGATTGCCAATGCACCGGTCGCCGCTGCAGCATCCCGGCCAATGGCCACCGCGCTCGCCCCCGCTTGAGCGCCGACAGTGCTGCCATCGCCGTCTCCACCGATGGCGATGCCGCCCGCACCTGTGGTCGAAGCGGCCAGACCGATTGCGACGGCGTTGTCGCCCACCGCGCTCGCCGCAGAGCCCAGCGCCGTGCTCCCGGCATTGGCCGCATTCGCATTCGAGCCGACAGCGGTTGCATCGATACCACCGATATCGGCGCTGAATCCGAGGGCAGTCGATCTGGCGAAGTCGGCGATGGCCAAGTGACCCAATGCCGTTGCCTGCACCGCAGTTGCGCTCGATGTGTTGCCGATGGCCGTCGTCTGGTCGGCACTGGCCGTCGCTCCGCCCCCTATTGCCGTCGAAAAGTCGCCGGTGGAATCTGCGTTGAACCCGCACGCAAGCCTTCCATTCCCGTCGTCCGAGTTAGCGCCCGCATCGTTATCGGTGCCGGCATCGACGACGCCGTCATTGTCGCGATCGAGCAGACAGTCTTCGGCTTTGACTGCTGTCGAGGACAGCGCCGCTGCGCAAGCCAGTACCCCACCGCCGACGAGCAATATGGGGCGAATGTGACCGAATACTGAGGCGGTTTGCATATCTTATCCTCCTGAAACTCCTTCGAGAAGGATGGCCAGCCGAAGACAGCCTGTCATACCCCAGCCGGGGTATGCGCCTGCTGGCGGCATGCTATATCTCGATGCCATGGCTGACAGCGGACGCGAAATCGATCTGGATATCGTATCCGCCTCGTGGCGGTCGCTCAGCGACGACGAGGCCTACGATACTATGATGAGCGCGTGGGAGCGGAAGTTTTCCGCAATCAAGCGAGAGCCCCGCATCCCGCTCATAGACGGGGCGCTCAAGCGCCAGCTTGCGTCGCTCGAAGAATTGCTGCTCGAAGATCGCAACGCCGTTAGGATCGAAGATCCTTTCGAAGCGGCGGTCTCGCAAACCCCGGCTCCGGCAATGGTGCTCTCCCCCAACGGTCTGGTGGCCGCGCTCAATGATGGTGCGTCGCGCTATTTCGGAGTGCAGCACGGGCTGAGCGCGGGAACGGACTGGGTGCGCGATGACTCGCTTGCGGATTTTCGCGCCGTACGTGCCAGCGGTGTGGGTAAGGGCAATGTCGACTACGCCATCATCCGGACGATCGTGGGCGACAGTGAGGAAGCGCTCGCCGAAGTCTACCAGCTCGAATCCGGCGGCGCGGTTGCTCCCTACACCGTTGTGCGCTCGCTCGAACTCGATTGGCTGCCGAGCGTTTCCACGGCGTTGAAGAAGGTTTTCGGTTTCACTCAGGCGGAGACTGAGATCAGCCGCTCGCTGTTTGCCAATCGCGACCTTCAGGTGGTTGCCGATCAACGCGGCGTTTCGATTGAAACGGTTCGAACGCAGGTCAAACGCATCTTGGGGAAGGCAGAGGTCCATTCAAAAGCCGAACTGATCCGGTTGCTCGCCTTGCTTTGCGCGCGGGCTGCGTTTCAGCAGGAGCGTGTCGACCTGACATGGTCCGATCCGCTCGGCCGGGAAAAGATTCTCACCCGCCGCGATGGACGTAAGCTGGCATATAGCTGGATGGGGGCAGAGGATGGCCGCCCAATCCTGTTCGTGGCCGGCCAGACGTCTTTCTCGTTTCTACCCGAAGCAATGTGCAGCGAGCTCGAGCGACGAGGCATCAAGTTGATTTCCCCCTCGCTCCCGGGGCACGGCAATAGCGATCCGGTAAGTCAGCAGGAACAGTTGATCGATGGCTGCGATGCAATCGAGGAGCTGTGCGAAACGCTCGAACTCGGCCCGGTCCCGGCGGTGACGAGCCGCGGAGGCCAATTCTATCTCATCTACCTCGCACTGACGCGCCCCGATCTCATCTCGACACTGCTTTGTATCAGCCTGCCATGGAGCATTTCGCTCAACCGGAAGGAGAGCCTGCCGTGGCGGCAGCACACTTTCTTCAAGCTGGCACTCGATGCGCCAGCCGCCTTCGATATCGCTTGTCGACTAGGCTACCGGATGGTGAAGCAACGCGGTCCGGACTTCTATCTCACTCGCGGATATAACGATTCAGGAGTGGACGGCGAGACGATCGCCGATCCGGAGATCAAACCGTTGCTGCGTGCAGCGATCCGCCACGTGCTCGCGCAAGGCTATATGGCGTTCAAACGTGAGCAGGAAATGTGCGCAAAGAGCCCGATCTCGGAGTGGGTAAGCAAGCTCCAGGTCCCGCTGCACTGGCTTGTGCCCGGTCAGATCGGAACGATCGACGGCACAGACCTCGCCCATATTCGCGGTCTCAACCCGCTGGTCTCGCTGGAATTGGTCCCGGAGGCGGGCGAATTGCTGCCCTACCAGCTGCCCGAACTGTTCATTGAGCGCCTCGCGGAGTTGGCGGGCGAAGGTGCCGATACGGCGCTGGCCTCGCACGATCCCGTCCGCTCCGCCTGATGCTGGCCGCGACGCGCGCGGAGGCGTAACCAAGTCGATCGTGTCTGCACGGAACACTCGGCGCACCCCAGGGCATGCCCAGCGAAGGACATCCCGTCTCCGGCCCAGCGCCATCGCAGCGCGAATTGTCCTATCGCTCGCGAACTCTGGTCAGGAAGGTCTTCACCTGTTCGTTCAGGGTCGAGGCCTGCTCTTCCAGTTCGTTTGCGCTGGTCAGCACCTGGCTCGCGGCCGCTCCGGTCGACAGAGAAAGCTCGTGCACATCGTCGATATGTCCGGCGACCTTCTCAGTTCCTCTCGCAGCCAGATCGATGCTTTGCGCCAGATCCCGCCCGGCTACCGACTGTTGGTCGACCGCGCTGGCGATGGAAACAGCGGTGGTTTCCAGCTCTCTCACCTGAGCGGCAATCGAGCGCAGGGCGTTCACACTTGCCCCGGTCGTATCCTGCATCGCCCTGATCTGCTCGGCAACTTGCTCGGTCGCGCGACTGGTTTGCATCGCCAGTTCCTTGACTTCGCTCGCCACCACCGCAAATCCGCGCCCCGCCTCGCCGCCGCGCGCGGCTTCGATCGAGGCGTTGAGCGCGAGCAGGTTGGTGCGCTGGGCGATTGTCTGGATCAGCTCGACGATCTGGCCGACCTGTTCTGCGGAATCGGCCAGGGCGGAAATGGTCGTATCGGCTTCGCTGGTCGCGTCGGTTGCCAGTCTGGCGAGGTCGCTCGATGTGGCGGCTTGTCGGCTGATTTCCCCGATCGAGAGCGCGAATTCGTCGCTCGCCGCCGCGGCTGCGGTAGCACCGGAATTCGCTTCCGCCATATCCTGCGAGACAAGTTTCGTGCGGGTACTCGTCTGTTCGGCGGTCTCGGTCATCTTCGTAGCCGTGCTGTGCAACTCGCCCGATGCATCGGCTACTTTGTGGACGACCTCGCCCACCGTCCGTACGAATTGCAGCGCCACTTCGGCCAGCAATTCCGACTTTTTTGCTTCGGCCTGTTCGCGTTCGCGCTCGCGTTCCCGCTGTAACCGGATCTCTTCATCGGCGCGTTGAGCGCGTTCGCGGGCCCAGGTTTCGAGCTTGCGGTTTGCGCGTTTGAACATCTCGAGCGCAGAGACCATGTCGCCGATCTCGTCCTTGCGCTCGCGACCGGCGATTTCAAAGTGTCGATCGCCCTTGGTTAGCCGGATCATGCCATCGGTGACTTCGCCGATCTTGCGAGAAAAATCGCGTGAAAGGTAAGCGAGGCCCAACAACAGGATGATCCCCGCAAATAAGCCCAGACCGGCGACGATCATGACCATGGTGAAGAAATAGTCGATACCGGTTTGCTTGATTGTCTCGCCGGCATTCGACAGCTCGACGGCGAAGGATTGGGTTTCTGCGACCAGAGCATCTCCGCGGTCCGATATCTCATAAGCGAGCGCTTCGGAGACGTCGCTGCGCCCTTCGTTCTGGATCACTGTCAAGAGTTGGCTGAAGGTCGCGTTGTATCCTGCCAGGTCGGTTCGCGTTTTTTCAATTTTGGGAGTGAGCCGGGGCGCTTCCTGCGCGACCACCCCACTTATCGCGTCGACCTGTTCAAGAGCCTTGGCATAGCTCTCGCGTTGTCTTTCGAGAACTGCCGCTTCGCGCTCGAAGATGAATCTTGCGGTGTTGTAGCGCAATTCCCCTGTGGTGCCATGCAATTCGGTGGAGGCCAGGACGGCTTTCTGCACAGCGTCCGACGTCTGATAGCGAAACCAAAGTTCGGTCAATCCCAGGCCGAGCACGAGCGACATCGCAAATCCGACCGCAAAGAAGGTGCCGAAGATTGCGTGTATCTTGCCGCCGAGCCGAAGATCGCGAAACCAGCCAATACGTTCGAGTAGCGTGTTGGGTGCGGCGATGTGCTCATTGTCGCCGGGGTCGGCCTGATCGGCCTCGAATTCGGCCAGCAAATCCTGCGGAAATTCGGGAACTGCACGTTCCTCAAGCTCATCCCGCCCCATCATCATGTTCATGCCGCAATTCCCCCAACGGGCCCTTTGCGGCAATTCCTGAACGAAAATCCTTTATATTGTCTTTCATTCCCCCGTACTTGACGCGGGGACAGCCTTAACCTGTTCTTACCTTTGTGAGGAACTCATCGACCTGCACCCGCAATGTCGACGATTGCCGTTCCAGGTCGGTGGCGCTGTCCAGGACCTGGCTTGCTGCGGTCCCGGTAGAAAATGAAAGACCGCGGACGTCTTCCATATGGTCCGCTGCATTTTCCGCTTCGCGAGCGCTCAGCTCGATACTGCGGGCCAGGTCTTGGCCGGCCACCGACTGCTGATCGACAGCGCTAGCGATGGCCACAGCGGTCGTTTCGAGCTGTTGGACCTGTTCGCCAATTTTGCGCAATGCGTCGACGCTGGCGCCAGTGGTGTCCTGCATACCTCGGATTTGATCGGCAATTTGCTCTGTGGCGCGGCTGGTCTGCATCGCCAGTTCTTTCACCTCGCTTGCAACGACGGCAAAACCGCGTCCGGCCTCACCGCCGCGAGCCGCTTCGATCGAAGCGTTGAGCGCGAGCAGGTTTGTGCGCTGGGCGATAGTTTGGATGAGCTCCACAACCTGTCCGACTTGCTCGGCCGAGTTCGCCAAGGCCGAAATCGTGGCATCGGCCCGGTTTGCTGTCGTCGTCGCTTCGCGGGCAAGCTCGGCCGACGATGCAGCCTGCCGGCTTATCTCCCCGATCGACAGTGCAAACTCGTCACTTGCGGCTGCCGCTGCGGTAGCGCCGCGATTGGCTTCGCCCATGGACTGGGCAACTTCGCCCGTTCGCTGGCTGGCCATTTCGGCCGTTCCCGCCATGGTCTTAGAGGTTGCTTGCAGTTGGCTCGAAGCGGCGGCCACTCCGCTTACGACCTCGCCGACGGTGCGCTCGAACTGGTCGGCGACATTCTGCAACACCCGGTCCCGCTCAAGGCGGGCACCTTCCCGTTCGGCCTGTCTTTGGGCTTGCTCTTCAAGTTCCGCCTTCGACTTTTCGGCGCGTTCGCGGCTGAGCCGTTCAAGTCGCATCCCGGCGCGATGGAACACTTCCATCGCTCGAGCCATTTCACCAATCTCGTCGGTGCGATCCTTGTTCGGCACGACGATGTCCTTGTCACCGCTGGCGAGCTTGGACATTTGCCTGGTCAGTTCCGTCAGCGAGCCGCTGACATGCCGGTTGAGATTTCTTTGCGCCAGCAGGGTCAGAAATATGAGAACGGCTGAAAGCCCGAGCCAGATCGATAGCAGTGCCCAGATCAACGCCGTCTCCGAATCCGATTGCGCGGCTTCGTCTTCTCCCAGACTGCCGGCAACTTCGAGCGCGGCATCGAGCACGAGGCCCCCTGTGCTTTCGACTTCGTTGGCCAATCGCACCTGGCCCTCCGGGTCGTTCTCGGCGAGATCGAAACTCGCGATCTGTTCGCGAAAATCGACTATCCTCTGACTGATCCGGCCGAGTTGCCGATAGGCTTGGGGATTGCTGACTGCGATCGATTCCCGAAGCGGAGCTATCTTTGAATTCGCCCGATCGAGCCGATCCAATGCCGATCGGGACCGATGTTGGCCTCCTTGCGCGAGGAACACTTCAGTATGTCTCTGGGCCTCGCTGAGATCGAACAGCAGCCGTTCCGCTGCGATGACGTCTTCGTGCGAATCCCTTACGCGTTGGGATTGTTCGTCCAGTTGGATGTAGCCGAAGATCACGAACAGTCCGGCCAACATCGCGAAACCGAGATTGGTCCAGAAGAATGCCTTGATCTTCTGACCTATCGTAAGGTTGGCAAACCAGTTGGACAGGCCGAAGATGCCCCGCTTGCTTACCCCCGCCTCAGCGGAGTTTGCAGCGGCCTGTTCGGCCGCAAGATCGATGGCAATCTCCCGAAGGGCGGTCATGCCGCTTTCCCGCTTGCAAGGCTCGACCCGGATTCCCGTGAGCGCGCCGATTGGGCCGCGATGAGCTGATCGATCTCGCGAGCCGGAAGAGCCTTGTAGAACAGCCATCCCTGGATCTGGTCGCAGCCGGCGGTGCGGACCATGTGGGCCTGTTCGTCGGTTTCGACGCCTTCGGCGGTTACGCCCATGTTCAGCGCGCGAGCCATCGCAATGCTCGACAGCATCATTGCACGGCTCCCGTCGTCTTCGCCCGCCAATTCCACCAGGCTGCGATCGAGCTTCAATTTCTCGAACCGGAATTGCCGCAGGAATCCGATCGAAGCGTATCCCGTGCCGAAATCGTCCAACGCGATATTGACGCCGAAACCGCGGATCAAATCGAGCGTGCGCTCAGCCACGACTGGGTCGAGCACCAAGCATGTTTCCGTGATTTCCAATTCCAAACGGTCCGGCGGGAATCCGGTTTCTTCGAGAACTTCGCCCAGCTGGATCGGGAATTCGGGATTACGCAATTGCGCCGCGGAGATGTTGACCGAGAGGGTGATGTCCTTCCAGCGCAGGGCATCGGATACGGCCTGCTTCAAAACCCATAGGCCGATCGCATTGATCAGGCCCGATTCCTCGGCGACGGGGACAAACACATTGGGGCCGATCGCGCGTCCATCTGCGCGGTTCCATCTGAGCAGGGATTCGACCGCAACGATACGACCGGTCGTCGCGTTAACGAGGGGCTGGAAAGCGAGTTCGAATTCTCCGGCAGCAAGACCGACGCGCATCTCGTCGTCGATTTCGCGCAGGGCTTCGCGGCGCTGATCGAAGGTTTCGTTGAACCACGTGCACCGCATTTTCCCGCCGCGCTTCGAGGCGTACATGGCAACGTCGCTGCGGCGGAGCATTTCGCTCGAGGGCAGACGGCCATCCGCAGTACTGCGCGCCAGCCCGATGCTCGCACCCACCGCGATCTGGCGATTTCCGACCTGGACGGGGAAGGCCAGTTTCTCGAGCAGGGAACGGCAAATCCCTTCGAGAATCGTGCCGGCAACCGGCCCGCTCATCACCGCTGCGAATTCGTCACCACCCAGGCGGTAACACCGCGCTTCCTCGCCGCAAGATTCCCTGAGCAGCTCGGCGCATTGCTGGATAAGCTGGTCGCCGACGGCGTGGCCATAGTGGTCGTTGACCTGCTTGAAGCTGTCGAGATCGACCAAGGCGATGGCCACTTCGTGATTCCCGGCGGAGAACCGTTCGACATCGGCATGCAGTGCGTGACGATTGGGGAGCTGGCTCAAACTATCGGTGCGGCTTTTCGATTCCAGTTCGCGAACGCTGGCAAACCCGGTGCGAGCCAACAGGAACAGGGTAGCGGCATAGACGAGCGCGCCCGCTATGAGCAGCGGTGCCACGGACACGACCTGAATCTGATCGCTGGCGATCACTGCGATGAGGATGAGTGCAAAAACAAGCGAAAGCACGGCCAGAGGGACGGCAACAAGGCCGTTAGGCGTCAGCCGCCATGGCTTACTCAATTCTGGCACCAAGTGTCCCCAGGATAGCGCCCCACAGCGCGGTTGCGACCCGCCGCTGTTGTTAAGGATGGCGGACTAAAGAAGCGTAAAGGAAACCCATCGCAAAATGCCCTTCTGCCGCTGTCGGCATTAGCGGCGCGAACCGGCGACCCTTGCGGGCAGCGTGGCAAGTACCGGACCATACAGACTTGCCCGTCCATCCGATGGCGCGAAATCGCGCGTTTGTCCGACCACCGTTTCCCCCGCGCCGAGCATGAGGAAACCATCATCTGCAAGAGCGTGGCGTAACCTCGAGAAAGCCTGCTGGCGGGTCGTCTGAGCGAAATACAGCAGCACGTTGCGGCACAAGATCAGGTCGAACGTCTGCCGCGTCGGCGGTTCGTCAAGGACGTTGTGCTGACGAAACCGGGCGAACGAACGTGTCTTCTCGCGAATCTGCCACCCGCGACCGGTTTCGTCGAAGTGCTTGAGCATCTGGGCAACACCGAGACCGCGTTGCACTTCGAACTGGCTGTACAGACCGCCTCGCGCCGCTTCTATCGCACCGTGCGAAACGTCCGTTCCCAGGATGTCGATGCTCCAGCCGTCCCAGCGTTCCGACTGCTCGGCGAAAATCATGGCCAGTGAATAGACTTCCTGTCCTGTAGAGCATCCGGCGCACCAGATGGACAAGCGGCGCGAATGGCCGCGCCGGCGAGCCAGTTCCGGAAGGACATCTTCGGGCAACTGGTCGAAAGTCGGCTTGTCGCGAAAGAAGTATGTTTCGTTGTTCAGCAGTGCTTCGACGACCTCGTCGGACAATTTGCGGTCCTGGGCGGGGCTTTCCGGTTGGGCCAGCATGCAAACCAATTGATCGACGTTGCTGATCCCGTGTTCCCGAAAGACGCAGGCGAGGGCGCTACCGATGCGCCATCTCCTGCTTTCGGTAAGGTGCTGCCCGGTCCGGGCGGCAAGCAGGTCGGCGATTATCTGGTGGGAGGCTTGGCTAACTTCCACAGGCTCATTTCCGCGCCGAAACAAGGTTGGAAACACACTCCGACGCCGCTTTGCCAAGTTCGTCGGGAGCGGCGACAAGGCTGGTCAATCCGGCTTTCGCCACAGCACCGGGCATTCCCCAGACTGCACTGGATTCCACGTCTTGGGCAAAGATCGAGCCGCCTCGATTGACGAGTTCCTGCGCCCCCTCAAGCCCATCGCGGCCCATACCCGACAGGATGATTGCCAACGCATGCCCATCGCACGATTGGGCCAGGCTGCTGAGCATCGGGTCGACCGACGGCATGCAGCCGCTCCGAGCGGGCTGGGAGGATGTCTTGGCTACCAATCGATCTCCAACGCGATGCACGACCATATGGCCGTGCCCCGTAGCGATCAGGATTTCTCCGGGTCGGATTGCGGTTCCATCCTCGGCAATGTGGGTGTTCCGTCCGCTTGTCGTTTCAATCTGACGGGCAAAGACCGGGATAAACGACGAGGGAAGGTGTTGCGTTATCAGGATTGGAAGGTCGAACTCTTCGGGCAAGGCTCGCAACAGAAGATTCAGGGCATGAATTCCGCCGGTCGAAGCGCCAATGGCGAGCACCTCGGGCTTCTTGGCTTCGCCACTGGGTTGCGTGATCTGGGAGCGTGACGGAGGCGCAGCATCCCGTGTTTCCGGTTCTCGACCTCCGAGCGCTCGAATCTTGCCGAGCAGTTGGCTGCGATACTCGTTATTGAAACCGCCGGGGCGAGGCTTCAGCATGGTGTCGGCGGCGCCCATCGACAACGCCGAAACAGTGTGTTCAGCGCCGTCGGCGGTTAACGAGGACACAACGAGCACTTCGCTGTCCTTTGCCGTTTCCAATAGACTCGGCAGAGCTTCCAGTCCGCCCATCCCGGGCATTTCAAGGTCGAGCAGGATTACGTCGACAGGCAGAGTTCGGAGCTGTGCTATCGCCCGCTCGGCGCTGCTGGCGGTCCCGACCACCTGCATGTCCGGATCGCTTTCGACCATGCGTTTGAAGATCGTCCGCACCGTGAGCGAATCGTCTACGACCATGATGCGAATCTTGTTCGCGGCCTTTTCGCGATCGGCCTGTCGAGCTGCGGGATTTTCTGTTCGCAGCCTTTGTGTCGAGGCTGTCGGAGCGTTCACGCGAAGCCGACCAGCTGCAATTTGATTTGCAGCGTTTCATGGTCGAAGGGCTTCATCACATATTCGTCTGCGCCCGCTTCGATAGCTTCCCGGATGTGTGCGACATCGTTTTCGGTGGTACAGAAGACGACTTTGGGCGCATCGCCGCCGGGACGTTGTCGCAATTGGACGAGAAACTCGATCCCGGACATGACGGGCATATTCCAGTCCAGCAGGATGACGCTAGGCATGGACCGATCGCACAGTTCGAGGCCAACCTTGCCGTTTTCGGCCTCTTCGACCGAGAACCCCAATGTCTCGAGGATATGCCGCGAGACTTTGCGGATGACACGGGAATCGTCGACGATCAGGCAAGATTTCATAGCGACCTCGTTGGGAGTTTTGCCGCACGCTAGCTGGCAGGCGTATATTTTGGATTAAGCGGCTTCTTCGATGGTACCCGCTTCAGGACCCGCAATCAGCGTTTCGAGATCGAACAGCAATGCCGGGCCAAGCGTAGTTTCGATCATCCCGGTTGCGACCCTAGACCATTCCGGTCCAAAGCCGCCCGTGACCTGCTGTGGGTCCGTCACGCTGGTCGCGATATCGTCAATCGCATCGACGACGAGTGCGTAGGCATCCCCGCAGATATTCACCACCGCTGCCCTTGCGTCGGTCGACCAACCGCCCGGCTCGAAGCCCAGTGCAGTGCGGCAGTCGATTACTGTAAGCGCCTGGCTTCGCAATGCAGTGATCCCGGAGATGAATCCCGGCGCCCGCGGTACAGGAGTGATTGTCCCCAACTCGATGATCGAACTGACATCATGCGCATGGAAAGCGCACTGTCTCCCGGAGATCCGAACCATGACCATCAGATCGTTCACGCGCGCTTCCTTTCGCTTTCTTGACGCAAGGCGGCGAGCAATCCCTCGCGGTCATATCGGTAAATGGAACCGTCTTCGGCTCCGGAATTGGGCTGGCTGCGCAGCCGGATCACGCTCTCGACCTTGCCTGTGTCGACCGTCGGCGAGGCGTCCTCGTCGATGACAATCTCGAGCCCCTCTCCATTGGCGGTACCCACAATTGCATCGTAGCCCGCCGATTCGACCAAGGGGGCCAGAATTGTGCGTGCCCATTCATCGTCGGGTAGATAGCAAACCGGCCTATCCGCCGACTTCGGCGTTTCGGCATAAAGTGCGAACAGTTGATGCCCGTCCAAGAGGGTTACAGTGCGCCCCCCGACAAGAGTGATCCCTTCAATCAGGGGATCGTCAGCGACGGGGTTCAATTCCTCGGTCAGGTCAACCGCATCCCGGATCTCGCGCACCGCATACAACAACTCGCTTGTACCGTCGGACAGCCGCAGAGTGCGCACCCGCCCTGCTGGAGGTCCGCTATCCGGCAAACCGATCAATGGGAGAATGGCGCCATCGACGACAGCGCGCGCCGTTCCGGATGCGATTTCGATTGAATCGGAATGGATCGTCTCGATCCTCCGGACCTGATCCAAACGAATTGCGCTCCGGCGGTTTTCGAAATCGAGGAACAACATAGCGCACTCGACTTTCTCGTCGACGTTCTTTGCGACTTCGTCGCCTGTGCGCTTGATCGCGGATCGGGTTTCGGAAACCAGCCCCTGATTCTGCGCGATAAGCGGAATATCGAGAACCAGTATCGGCCGACCATCCTCAAGCAGTGTCGAACCGCCGTACAGTTCGGTCGCCATGATACTGCGGGGGAGCGGTTTCACGACGAGATCGCAGATCGTATCGATGCTGTCGACGGCCAGCGCAAACAGGTCGCCGCTTGCGAGGCGCAGCAATACGAGTGTGGCATTCGCTTCGTCCGCACAGGGATCGAGGCCGAGGATGTCCGCAAGCGAGATGCACGGCGTCCGTCGATCGCGGAATGTGACCAGCGCCATGCCGCCGACATGCGTGTATTCGATTGTCTCGGTTCCGAGATGGACGATTTCCTCGACATAGCTTTGAGGGACGGCAAAGCGCTGCTGGCCGACGGTGACGGTTACGCCGGGAATGATCGAGAGGGTGAGGGGGATCTGCAGGTAAAACAGGGTGCCCATCGCGGGTGTGCTGCTGACCTTGATTGCGCCACCGACTTTTTCGAGGTTCGCCCTCACGACGTCGAGGCCCACTCCGCGCCCGGAAACGTTGCTGACCGTGTCGGCCGTCGAAAGGCCCGGTTCGAAGATGAGATCGAGGAGCTCGGTCCGATCCATCCTTTCGGACTGTTGCGGTGTGATCACCTGTTTGGCGATCGCCTTGCTCTTGATCCTCTCTTCGTCGAGACCGCGACCGTCATCGCTGATAACGATGGAAATCTTGTTGCCCGATTGGCGAGCGGCAATCGAGATCGTTCCGGTTTCGGGCTTTCCCGCGACAAGCCTTTCCCGCGGGGATTCGATGCCGTGATCGATTGCGTTGCGAATGATGTGGGTGAGCGGATCCCTGACGGACTCGATCATCTCGCGATCCAGCTCGACGTCGCCGCCTTCGAAGTCGACCGCAACACGTTTGTCGAGTTCCGCCGATAGGTCCCGAACCAGCCGGGGCAATGCGGAAAACACGGTTTCGATTCGCTGCATCCGCATGCGCGTAACGGCATCGCGAACGTCGGAAAGAATGGTAGTAAGCCGCTCGAACGGCCCATCGATCGTGGGCTGCGCGCCGGCCTGGCTCAGACGATGCGCAAGATCGTTGCGCGCCAAGACCATGTCGGAAACGCCGCTCATGACTCGGTCCAGCAATTCCACAGGAAGCCGGATCGATCGTTGGGTCGAAGCCGAGATATCCGATTTCCTCGCATTCGGTTCTTCGTTTGGGCAGGGATCGGAAGCATCGCCGGAATCGATGAACGCCGCGTCTTCACCGGCCAGTGCGGCGATCAGGACATCATCGCCGTCGTCCGGGAATTCCTCCCCCGCTTCGATTGCGTCGATTATTTCGACGATCCGATCGATGATGGCTAGCACCGCCGAGACCAATGGACTATCGGCGTCTCGACGGCCGGCCCGGACATCGGCAAGCGCATCTTCGGCGGCGTGGCTGAGTGCCGCAAGCCGCGGGAAATCGAAGAAGCCACAATTGCCTTTGACGGTGTGTACGAAACGGAAGATCGTATCGAGCCGCGCGCGGTCTGCCGGATCGGCTTCCCAGGCGATGATTTCGCCCTCGCTGGCCGCCAGCATCTCCCGTGTTTCTGCGACGAATTCCGCCAGCAGTTCATCCATCTCGCACGCGCCCCTTGTTCGTAGCAGGGCCCTCTATGCGGGAGGATGGTTAATGAAGCTCTACTGCACGGTCTGCGCTGTGGCCCGCGAAACGAGGACGTGGCGGACCAGCAGGAACCCGGTTACCGCGCCGAACAGGTTGGCGGCGAGTTCCGCAGCGTAGACCGCCGAGCTGCCCCAACTTGCGTGCAGTAACCACGCGAATGGGAGCATCACCGCGAAAACCCGCAGGACCGACTGCGCAAGCGCGTAGCTTGCCCGATCGACCGCGTTGAGGATTCCATTGGCGACGATCAGCAATCCGAACCCGGCATAGCCCCAAGCGGCGATATTCAGGTAGAGCTTGAACTCGGCGATTACGGCCGGGTCTTCGGTGAAAAAGTCGGCGAACCATTCGCCGGCGGCGACCATCGCGATGGCAATGCCGAGGCCCCAAACAATGCAGAACCCTCCGGCATAGATTGCTGCCTCGCGTGCACGGCCATATTTGCGCGCGCCCCAGTTCTGACCGACAATTGCTCCGATAGAGCCTGAGAGCGCAAGAAGTGGAACGACCGCGAAGCTTTGCAACCGACCGGCGGCCCCAAACCCGGCAACGGCCGCGTCGCCTTCCAGCGCGACGACGGCGGTCAAAACCGACAGTCCGATCGGGTTGATTGCATTGGAAAAGGCGGCGGGGATTCCAACGCGCAGGATTGCGCTTAGCGGTTCGATGAAATGTCCCTTGAACATGAGCGTCGGGTTGATGGGGAGTTCGCTGGACCGTGCAAAGATAAAGGCCGCCACGACCCCAAAGGCCCAACCAATGATGGTGGCGTAAGCGGCCCCGACGATTCCGTACCCTTCAAAACCGAAAGCGCCGGTGATCAGCAGGGGATCCAGTATCCAGTTCGCCACCGCATAGGTGATCGAAACATAGCTGGTCTTGCGAGCTTCACCCTGTCCACGCAGCACGCCGTTGAAGCCCATGATCGCCAGGATCAGCGGGAAGCCAAGCGCGAAGGGTTCCATGTAGAGCCGGATCAGCGGCATCATGCGCTGGTCGGCGTTCATCAGCCGGAACAGGGGTTCGATCGTCAGGTAGAGCACAAGGCCCATGACCACGCCGCTCACGACCGCGAAAACGATGCCAAGATTGGCGCGGCGAGCTGCCTTGTCCGGGTCTTCTTCTCCCAACGCGCGGGCAACGACCGAGTTGATCCCCACCATCACGCCAACGCCGAGGCTCGAAAGCGCCACCGAGATCGGAAAGATAAAAGAAATCGCGGCGAGCGCGTCGCGCCCGAGCTGCCCGATGAAATAGGCGTCGACTAGCCCGATCGACATGATCGCGGCCACGCCAATGATCATCGGCAGCGTTTGGCCGACCAAATGTCCGGGTATGCTCCCGTTGACCAATTTGGCCGTGCTGTTGCCGCTTCCGCTCATCTGTCAGCGCGCCTAGCGACGGTCCGGCTGATTGGCAAAGTCGTTCGTCTATCGACCAGTTCAGGAATCCTTGTGCACCGCACCTCGATCATGCGATATGCGGGTCAAATCGAGATTCAGGCAAAAGGGAACACCCGATGGCAACGCAGCTCAAACCGACAATCGAATGCAGCAAGGAAGAATGGCAAGCGCGCCTCGATCTCGCGGCATGCTATCGCATTTTCGACCATCTCGGTTGGTCGGAGTCGATCTACAACCACATTTCGCTCAAGGTTCCGGGTGAAGAGGACACGTTCCTCATCAACCCGTTCGGGCTGCTCTACGACGAAGTGACCGCTTCCAACCTCGTCAAGATCGACGTCGAGGGCAACAATGTCGGCGGGTCGCCTTATATGGTGAACAAGGCTGGCTTCACACAGCACGCCTACTTTCACAAGCATCTGGGCGAGCGTGCCGATGCCATCTGCCACGTCCACACCACGGCGACGATGGCGGTGTGCAGTCACAAAGACGGGCTGCTGCCAACGAACTTCTATGCATGCAATTTCCAGGACCAGATGGGCTATCACGACTTCGAAGGTGTCACGGTCCGCCCGGAAGAAGGCGAACGGCTGGTCGAGAATCTCGGCGACCACACCATCCTGATGTTACGCAATCATGGTCCCGTTGTGATGGACAAAACCATCCAGGGAATGTTCGTGAAGATGTGGGCGCTGCAGCGCGCATGCGAGATCCAGGTTGCGACGCTTGGCATGGGCAATCCCAACATCGTACCGCAGGAAGTGGTCGATGTGCACCAACGCGATATCTCGGTCATGTCGAGCCAGGGTGGTGCAGGCGTGTTCGACTTCGAAGCGTGGAAGCGCAAGGTCGACAAGATCGACGATAGTTGGCGCAGCTGAGCCTGCCCGACACTCGAAGCTAGGATGCGCTAATGCCGCGCATGACCGTCAACGATCGGCCGGTCGAGTTCGATCTCGATCCCGATATGCCGCTGCTTTATGCGCTGCGCGAGGCCGCCAACCTCACCGGCACGAAAAGTTGCGGCGGAGGCGATTGCGTCGGCGCGTGCATGGTCATGGTGGACGGTACAGCCTTGCGCTCGTGCCGGATAACCATAGCCGAGGCCGAAGGGCGCTTCATCACGACAATCGAGGGGCTAAGCCGCGATCGCTCGCATCCCGTCCAACAGGCCCTGGTCGCCGATCAGGCGATCCAATGCGGCTATTGCACGCCGGGGATCACCATCGCGGCCGCGGCTCTGCTCCAGCGCAACGCAGCCCCGAGCAAGCAGGATATCGAAGCGGCAATCACCAATATGTGCCGCTGCGGAGTCTATCCCCGTCTCGTCGACGCAATCCAGCGTGCGGGCAGGGTGGCGCAGAGGCGCGAGAGTATCAGCGCTGCGCCGGCCCCCGGGATCAGTGCCGAGGACGCAGCGGAGATGGTTCCGGCGCTGCGAGTGCCCGAACCGCCCGATAGCGAATAAGCTCTAGAACCGTCCCGTCACCGCGAACCGTGCATTTATGGGCGCGCCGACGGTTGCTTGGTGGGTTGCGTGGCTGTTGGGAAAGTACAGCGTGTCGGTCAGGTTCTCCAGATTGACCTGAAAGCGCCAATTGTCGGTCACATCGAAATACGCCGCTGCGTCGATCCGCGTGTAGGCAGGCAGCACCGCGGTGTTGCCGTTGTTGATGAAGCTTTCGTCCTGGTGGGTCAGGCCGAGCCCGATGCCGATCCTGTCGGTCAAAGTTATCCGATTCCAGATCGAGAACATGTTTTCCGGCAATTCGCGAGGGCGCAGCCCAGTGGGTCCCGAGCGGTCAACTTGCTCGCCATCGAGGAAGCTGTAGCCCGCGGACACGAACCATCCTTCGGTCACCTGACCCTGCAATTGCAGTTCGAAGCCTTGTATCTTCGAGTCGATCACATCGAGCGTGGCCGGATCGTTGTCGTTGGGCTGAGGCGAGCTTTGCTCGATCTCGAATATCGCCGCCGTCAGGCTGAGGCCCTGCATGAAGTCCCATTTGATCCCGGCTTCGAGGTTGGTGAAGGTGTCCGGTGCAAGCGCATCGTTGTTGCCATTGATATTGGCGAACTGCTCGCCCGAGCGGGGCAGGAAGCTCTCCGAATAGCTGGCATAGATCGAGATATTCTCCTGCGGCTTGATGATAAGGCCACCGCGTGGAGAGAATTCCTCGTCCTTGCGCGTGCGTAAGTCGTTGTTCGGAACGTTGAGCACTTCGATATCGAAGCTGTCGAAACGCGCGCCGACGACGACGCGCAGCCAGTCGGTCGGCTTGATCTCATCCTGGATGTAGGCCGAAAAGACGTCGATTTCGACTTGGGTGAAATCGTTGAGATCGGTCGTGAAACTGTTGGTGGTAGGCATACCGGAGGCGTTCACGCCAACATTGCCACGCAGGGCAAGCGGGCGAGTGGCGAGGAAGAACTCGCGGTCGTCCTGCGTCGTGTCGAAGAATGAATTGAACCGGTCCTGATCGGACGACGTGTTGATGTATTCGGCGCCTACCAGCAGCGTATGGCCGACGCCGCCGGTCTCGAACTCGCCGATCAGATTGCCGGTCAGGATGAGATTCTGGCGGACGGTGGTGTCGATGTAGCCGTCGAGTTCGGCGATGTTGGTCGCAGGGTCGTAATCGGTGGTGAAGAAGTTCGAGTAGACTTTGTCGTAGTCGCCGTAGAAGGCGGTGAAATTGCCCTTCAGGCTATCTGAGAACTCGTGCTGCAAGGTCGCGCGAAACAGGTGTGCTTCGAGCTCGTTGAAATTCTCTTCGGGATCGCCGAATTGCACGTCCTCCAGCGCTTCCACCGGACGGCCATCGGCGCCGGTCGGGATGCCGCGATCGACGAAGCGGTCGTGGTCGGCGAATTCGTAGGACAAGTCGAGCAGCGTGGACGCGCCCAGCTTGATGCGCGCTGTCGGATTGAACCCGATCCGCTCGCCATCGTAGAAGTCGCGATGGTTGTTGAGGCTTTCGTAAGCCGCGTTGAGGCGCACCGCGACGGTCTCGCCCGCAGCAAGGTTGATATCGCCCTGGATGCTGAATTCGCCAAACGTATCGACCGCAATCTGTCCGCCGCCGAAGGTCTCTCCTAGCGCGCCCTTCTTGGTCACGCGATTGAGGATGCCGCCGGTCCCGCCGCGCCCGAACAGCAGCGCGTTGGGGCCGCGCAGGATCTCGACCTGTTCGAGATTGTAGAGCCCGCGGTAATACTGCACATCGTCGCGCACCCCGTCGATGAAGAAGTCGGCGGTCGAGCGGACACCGCGGAACACGATCGCGTCGCGGTGGCCCTCACCTTGCGAATTGTTGACGCCGGGAGTGTAGTCGACAATCTGGCCGATGGCAGTGAAGCCACGCTCGAGGATGTCTTCTTCGGTCGTGATCGTCACGCTCTGCGGGACATCGATGATCGGGGTCGGCGTCTTCACCGAGTTGACTTGGTCCGAATAGAGCACGTTTCCACGCACTTCGATCTCGCGATCGCCATAATCAACGCTGTCTGCGCTGTCCGCTGTTTCGGCAAGTGCTGGGACTGCGACAGCAGCGCAGCCCAACAACAAAGCAGTACGCGCAGTTTTGAGAATCATGGAGTTCCTTCCGTCCTGTGCGGTTGGCGCTATTGCAACTTATTCGCAACTGCAAGCGGGAAATTGAGATTAATTCGCAATTGGTGTTGCATGTGGCGAAATGGGCGCGCGTCGGTTAGCGAAACAGCGACATTCCCATGGAGATTCGGCGATGAAAGCAACCATCTGGCACAACCCGAAATGCGGCACATCGCGTAAGACGCTGGCAATCCTTGAGAACCTTTCAAAGGTCGATGTGACGGTGGTCGAGTATCTCAAGGATCCCCCGACCCGCGAGAAGCTGGAGCAACTCTACAAGGACGCCGGGATGGATCCGAAAGAGGGATTGCGCTTGCGCGGAACCGATGCCGAAGAACGCGGTCTGCCGGACGCCGGAGCGGATACGATACTCGATGCAATGGCGGCCGATCCGATCCTGATCAACCGGCCACTGGTCGAAACCGAGAAGGGCGTGGCGCTGTGCAGACCGCAGGACGAGGTCCTCAAACTGCTCTAGCGTTGGTCGCGCGTCAGCTCGCTGTCGGCCTGGAGGCCGCGCCAGCCGAGAATGGCGACGGTCAGGCACAGCACGATGATCAGGCCGAAGCCCAGCCAGTCGCTGACGTTGTACAGCCATACGCCCAGCGCCGGCGCATAGATGAAGCTTGCACCAGCGACGGAGGCGACAACGCCCGAGGCCTGGCCTTGTTCGGCCCTCGTCACGGCCAGCGACGTCCCGGCCGTCGTGCCCGGCCTGAAAAGTCCGAAACCGAGCGATGCGATGGAGTACCCCAGAGCGATAGTGTGAAGCTCTTGTGCCGCTCCGAGAATTCCCGTTCCGAGAGACGCGATGAGCATGCCCGACAAGGTTGCGGCACGCGGTCCCAGATCGAAACGCGGAATGAGGCCCCATTGGGCGAGCAAGGTCGCTATCGCTCCGCACATCAGCACGATCCCGACCGGACCTGCTCCCGCTTCGGGATCTTCGCGCAGGCCCAAACGATCGAGCACCACGAAGCCCGAGATGCCGAGTATCATGGCTTGGGCGTGGCCTCCCACCAATCCCGCCGTCACCCAGGGGCGAATGCGAGTATCGAACCAACTCAGCCGCTTCGGCTCGACGTCGTCGCCTGGCTCGTAGTCGGCCTGATTGTCGCTCGGGGCACCGGAACCGCTCGAATAGGCAATGGTGCTCCCGCGGGCAGCGAATTGCGGCTCGTCATTGGGCAGCCGGAACCGGAGCAACACTAGCGCGGCCAGGCCAAGCAGGGCGAAACAGATGAACGGTCCTGTCAGGCCCAGCCCCATGAAGGGCAGAACCATCAAGGGCGCGAGCGCCGGTCCGATCACTGTGCCCAGGCCGAAGCTCGACGCGATCAGCGAGAGCGCCTGCGTGCGCTCGCTGCGCGGCGTGCGAGAGGCGACATAGGCTTGCACGGCGGGCGGTGCTGCGCTGCCGAAGCCGCCATAGAGGCTCCGCGCGGCGGCAAACGCAAGCAGCGCCCCAAATGCCGTGATCCACCCAGCGAGTCCGGCCCACAGCACCAATCCGCAAAGAGCCATCGAAACGACGAAGCCGACCAGGCCAAGCGCCATCATCGCCTTGCGGCCTCGACGGTCCGAACGCCTCGCCCAGATCGGGGCGCATACGACCCACAACAGGGCCGACCAGCTGTAGGCGAGGCTGATCCACACGTCGTCGACTCCGAGCGCCGTCCCGATCGAAGGCATGACCGATTGCATCGCGGTGTTGCCCGCCGCCGTGACCAGCATCACCATAAACAGCAGCGCCATGCGCCCGCGCGAAATCACTTTCGCCGGCGCCGGCACACGTGGAGATGCAAGCTGGGAGTCGGCATCGGCCATGGTCAGCACCCGCTAGGCCAGCGGGCCGGGCCTTTCAATCCGGCAATATGTCGATGACGAGCCTATTCGAACGTTTCCGATACCGCTTCGTCGGATGGCCCAGCGAGCTGGCGATGGACCCCGGCAAGGACGGCCAGCAGCAGAGCCCCGACAATCGCGTTGGAAAGGCCGGACACTATTCCATTTCCGACATTGGATACCGTGTCGCCGAAAGCGGCAAGAACGAGTCCCAGAATGGAAGTCACCAACAAGGCGACGATACCGATCGCGAGGATTAGCAGCAGGAAGAAAGCTGCCAAACGAAAGGAATTGCCCTTCGTCAAGGTCCAGGATCTGCGCAATGCGGCGATGGGGTTGAGCTGGTCTTCGATCGCGATCACTGGTGCGACCAAGGCGAACTTCACGAAAATGTAAAGCACCACCAGCGAAAGGAACAGTCCGAACAGGACCGCGGCTGCAGGCGGAGCGAATTGTCCCAGGATCGCCAACGGCAGGCCTGCGACGATCATCACGAACAGCACACTGAGGATTTGCGCCGCCAGATAGGATGGCGTGCTCCTCAACCCGCGCTGCAAGGCTTCGCCGACAGTCGGTCGGGCACGATCGGTCAGGAGCGCGAGCAGGCTCAGAGTCCCGACGAACTGGGCCAGGGTTAGAACGAGCAGCAGGGGCCAATTGTTGGCATATTGCTGTAGCAGCGCGTCCACGGCGGCATTCATCGCCACCTCCGGATCGGTTCCGGGAGGTGCCTCGACCGGTGCGGGATTGATGGCTTCAGGCGCAATCAGGGCAAGCGCGAAATAAGGCAGGAAGAAGAAAAGGCCGACCACGGCGAGTACGGTGTCGCGATTGGCGCTGAGGAGCATCGTCGCTTCGTTCCAAGCCTGTCCCATATTCAATTTCACGGCGTGATCCCCCAGCTAGATAAGCGACTTCATGTCACTCGCCTCTTGATAAGCGCGCGCAATGCCCCCACGCAATTGCCATGGCAAGCGTTGCACCCGACCAAAAGCATTTGGTTTCGCCCGAATGGAGGCGTGAAACCATCCAGGTGCCCTATCTTGCGGCGCTTGAGACGATGGAAGCGCGCAACAGCGCGATTGCCGCGGGCGAAGCAGAAGAACTGATCTGGTTGCTCGAACACCCGCCGGTCTACACGGCGGGTACCAGCGCGGACCCGACCGAACTGGTCGATCCGCGATTCGAGGTAATCGAAACGGGGCGCGGGGGACGCTACACCTATCACGGCCCCGGTCAGCGTGTGGGCTACCTGATGCTGGACCTCAACGAGCGCGGCAAGGATGTGCGCTGTTTCGTCCATTCGATTGAGGGTTGGGTGATCGCGACGCTTGCCGAATTCGGTGTCGATAGCTGGCGCGCCGAGGGCCGCGTTGGTATCTGGACGCAGGACGTCGACGGGCGCGAGGCCAAGATCGGAGCGATCGGTGTTCGCGTACGCCGGTGGGTGACGATGCACGGCTTTTCGGTCAATCTCGATCCGGATCTCTCGCATTTCGGCGGTATCGTGCCATGCGGTATCGAAGAGTTTGGCGTCACCAGCCTCGCGCGGTTGGGCAGAACGGTCTCGACCGACGAATGGGACGAGGCCCTGATGGCTCGCGCCGACGATTTTCTTGACGCGCTCGATAAATCAGGGCGAAGGGCGTGCGGATGAAGCCTGCTCTAATTCTTGCGCTGCCAATTGTCCTTCTTGCGACCGCTTGCGAGGACGAAGTCGAGCCCGACACGGACAACACCGAACAGGGCGGCGAAGTCGCAGGCGACGTTTTGGGCGGCTCGATCAGCGACGACATGATTCCGTTGGAGGAATTGCGCTCGCAATCTCCGCCTGCCGAACGTTCGTCGGGTGACGATGCAGGCGACGACTAGCCGCCGCCTGCTCCGTTCTCCTTAAGCTGCGTCGGCGGCTTTCTCTTCCTCCAGCGTTGGGTAATCGATGTAGCCCTGCGGGATCGGGAAGTACCAGCTCTTGGGCACGTCCTTGTTCGGGTTGAAGTGTGCGCCGACCTTGATCCGCTCGGCGAGGTCGGGGTTGGAGATGTAAGGTCGGCCAAAGCTGACGGCATCGCAGCGCCCGCTAGAGACATCATCATCGGCCTGCTGTGCGCCGTAATCCGAGTTGAGGATCAGCGGGCCGGAATAGTTCGCGCGGATGACCGGGTCTTGCTGCGGAACGTCGGTCTGGCCGAATGTGCCATCGGGGCCCGGCTGACGCAGTTCAACGAAGGCGAGGCCGAGCTCTTCGCAAACCTTGGCAGCCGCTCCGAATGTGGCTTCCGGATTGCTATCGTCGGTGCCCTGAGAATCACCGTTGGGTGAGAGGCGGATACCGACACGGTCTGCGCCCCACACATCCACGATCGCTTCGAGCACTTCGCGCATAAAGCGGGTGCGGTTCTCGGGCGAGCCGCCATATTCGTCGGTGCGATGGTTGGTTCCATCACGCAGGAATTGGTCGACGAGGTAGCCATTCGCGCCGTGGAGCTGCACGCCGTCGAACCCGGCTTTCTTGGCGTTTTCTGCGGCGCGGCGATAGTCGGCGACCGTGCGATCGATGTCTTCCTTCGTCATCTCGCGTGCGGTGACATATTCTTGCTTGCCGATCGGCGTGTGCGCTTCGCCCGGCGCCTTGGTGGCGCTGGCGGAAAAGGGTGGCTGTCCATCGAGGAAGTAAGGATGCACGATCCTTCCCATGTGCCACAGCTGCAAGACGATCATTCCGCCAGCATCCTGAACGCCTCTGACGATCGGTTTCCAGGCCTCGGTCTGCTCGTCGCTCCAGATCCCCGGCGCGCTTGGCCAGCCGAGCCCTTCGGTGCTGATGCCCGTCGCTTCGGTCAGGATCATCCCAGCGCCAGCGCGCTGCTTGTAATAGGTGCCCATCATCTCATTGGGCACGAACATCGGATCGGCGGCGCGGCCCCGGGTGAGCGGGGCCATGAAGATACGGTTCTTGGCTTCGAGCGCGCCCATTGTGAGCGGCTGGAACAGAGCGTCGTGCATTGGCGAAATCCTCGCGTTCGGTTTCAATTGGCTATCCACTTGGAGAACCCAACGCTAAGGCGCAAGCATGGAAAATGAGGGGGCGTCACAAGAGAAACTTGCTGGACGCTGGGGCGTTGCCGGTCCGGCGTTGCTGTTCGCCGTTCTGCTAACGGGCAATTTTGCGTTGGCGCTTGGTCCTTGGCTGGTGCGCGAGGCCGACACCGGGCCGGTGAGCGCTGCCTTCTGGCGGTTGTTCCTGGCGCTGCCGTTCCTGATGGTGTTCGCGCGGATGGCCGGGCAGAAGCTTACCGGCATGCCGAAGAAGACGCTGGTGCTCGTCGCGGTCGGTGCCCTGGCCTTCGCGAGCGATCTCGCCAGCTGGCACATCGGGATCGGCATGACCCGGCTGGGCAATGCGACGCTGTTCGGCAATGCCGGCTCGATCATCCTGCTGTTCTGGGGCTTCATCGTCGCGCGCATACTGCCGCGCGGGTTCGAATGGCTTGCGATCGTCTGCGCGCTGGGCGGGGCAGGAATCTTGCTGGGCCGTAGCCTCGAAATCTCGACCGAAACCTTCGTCGGCGACCTCTTCTGCCTGACCGCCGGGGTGCTCTACGCGGTGTACCTGCTGACCTTGCAAGGCGAACGCGCCCGATTCGGATCATGGAGCCTGCTGATGTGGGTGAGCGTGTTCGCCTGCCCGTTCCTGCTGGTCCTCGCGCTGGCCCTTGGAGAGCCGGTTTGGCCAACCAACTGGACGCCGATCCTGATCTTGTTCGTCACCAGCCAGCTGATCGGACAGGGCCTGCTGGTGTTCTCGCTAGGCCACTTTCCGCCGCTGGTGATCGGGTTGGCGCTGCTGACACAGCCTGCTGTGGCGGCAATGATCGGCTATGCGCGGTTCGGTGAGGTGCTGATGCCGCTCGATGTGGTTGGGATGGTGCTGTTGGGGAGTGCGTTGGTTGTGGCTCGAAGCGCTAGAGCCTAGTTCAAAAATCTAGTGGTTCTGCAAGTTGGCGCACGCCGCAAGAGCGGTAGAACCATCGCGCGTCTATCGCGGCTGCTGAATCCCAAATGAGTGCCGAGGTAGATATATGCTCCATACAAATGCCAAACTGGAACCACACCTTTTCGATTTTGATCGAATCCTTTGAACTGGAGTTCTTTAACGAAAGAGATGTCGACCTGATCGACCAAATTGTTCTGGTGAACTTGGTGAATGCACATAGATGCGAGAGACGCCAAATTGCCGTCTTCGACTGATGTTCGAACGTGCAAAGCGGCAGAGAGACAAACAAAGAAAAGCGTGAGCAGCGCCGATGTTACAGTCCACCCGAGAATTCTCGCAGCCTTGTGCATCAGGCCGAAGGGGATAATCAATCCGCCTTGAACGGCACCTGACCCAGATCGCCCATACCTACGGTTCCGCTTGCCATTTCCAGCATCCGGTCCAGGCTCCGCTTGGCTTTCAAACGCAGATCTTCGTCGATCTCGATCCGCGGTTCGAGATCGCGCAGCGCGACGTAGAGCTTCTCCATCGTGTTCAATGCCATGTAGGGGCAGATGTTGCAGTTGCAGTTGCCGTCCGCGCCCGGCGCGCCAATGAAAGTCTTCTCGGGCAGCGCCTTTTCCATCTGGTGCATGATGTGCGGCTCGGTCGCGACGATCAGGGTGTCGCCTTCGAAGTTCTTTGCGTACTTCAGGATCGAGCTGGTCGAGCCGACGTGATCGGCGTGATCGATGATCGAGGGCGGACACTCGGGGTGCGCGGCAACCGGGGCACCGGGGTGCTGCTCCTTGAGCTTGAGCAGTTCAGTCTCGCTGAAAGCTTCGTGGACGATGCACACGCCCGGCCACAACAGCATCTCACGGTTGAAATTGCGCGACAGCCAGCCGCCCAGGTGCCGGTCGGGGCCGAAGATGATCTTCTGCTCGGGCGGGATCTGTTCGAGGATCGTTTCCGCGCTCGATGAGGTGACGATCACGTCCGACAGCGCCTTAACCTCGGTCGAGCAATTGATGTAGGTCAGCGCGATGTGATCGGGGTGCGCCTCGCGAAACGCCTTGAACTTTTCCGGCGGGCAGCTGTCTTCGAGGCTGCATCCGGCGTCCATGTCGGGCAGCACCACGATCTTCTCCGGCGAGAGGATCTTGGCGGTGTCGGCCATGAACTTCACCCCGCAGAACGCGATCACGTCGGCATCGGTGTCCGCCGCCTTGCGCGACAGTTCGAGGGAGTCGCCCACGAAGTCGGCAATGTCCTGGATATCGGGCGTCTGGTAGTAGTGGGCGAGGATTACCGCGTTGCGCTCTTTGCGCAGACGATCGATCTCGGCGAGCAGATCGTCGCCGCTGGGAACTTTGGTTTCGATGCTCATCGTCGGACCGCCTCTGTTCTTGGGCTAATTATCTTGCGTAGGATATAGGGAATGATGCGCCGATTTGCGAGCGCTTTGCGCTGCCTTTGTGCTAGCGTGAGGGCGAGGGGAGGAATCGATGTATCAGCTTGATCTGAAAGAGGCATATTGCCCGCCGCAGGCAGACACCGAGTATCGCGAGCGGACGATCGAAGATATGCTGCGCGAGCAGGCAGCCGAGCGTCCCGAGGCGATGGCTTTGCGCGAATTGCTGGCCGACGGGGCGATCGGGCGCGAATGGACCTATGCCGAACTGCTCGCCGATGCCGAACGCTGCGGGCGGGCACTGGCAGCGCGTCACCCGGCAGGTACACGGATCGCGATCATGGGCGGCAATTGCCCCGAATGGGTGCTGGTGCAGCTTGGCGCGGCAATGGCTGGACTTACCATCGTCACGGTCAACCCGTCCTTCATCGCCCGAGAGGTGCGTTACGTGCTCGAGCAATCGGGCTCGGGCGCGGTCTACTACCAGCCCAATGTTCGTGGCAGTGCGTTGCGCCCGGTTGTCGATGAGGCCGCTGCAGGACTTCACGCTTCCGACTTCATCATCGACATCACCGATCACGCCGAGCTTTTCGCGGGCGAAGGCGACGGCGAGCTGCGCGAGAACAAGCCGCAAGATATCTGCATGATCCAGTACACTTCGGGCACGACCGGTTTCCCCAAGGGCGTGCTGCTGCACCAGCATGGTCTGCTGCAAAGCAACTACGACATTTTCGTGCGATGGGGCCTTGAGCCCGGTCACACCGTCACCTGCCCGTTCCCGCTGTTCCATACTGCCGGCAGCGCTGTGTGCGTTCTGGGGACGCTCTCGCATGGAGCCACCTTGCTGCTGGTGTCGGTGTTCGATCCGGTCGCGGTCGCCAAGGCGGTCGAACGCGAGAAGCCCGAAGTGCTCGGCGGGGTCGCGACCATGATCTTCGCGATCATCGAGGCCGCGAAAGCGACCGGCACCGATGTCTCCAGCGTGAAGACCGTGGTCAGCGGCGGCGCGATGGTTCCGCCCGAATTGAATCGCGCGGCGCAGGCGACCTTCGGTGTGCCGATCCTGATCGTCTACGGGCAGACCGAGACCTCGCCCGCTATCACCGCCGCATGGCCGACCGACAGCGGCGCGGAATTGACCGAAACTATCGGCCAGCCGTGCTCGCACATGGAAGTCTCGATCCGCTCCCCCAATGAGAATTCGGTCTGCGCCATCGACGAGCAGGGCGAAATCTGCATGCGCGGATACAACATGATGGTTGGCTACAACGACAATCCGGAAGCCACTGCAGAGACAATCGACGCCGATGGCTGGCTGCATACCGGCGATCTCGGCAGCATCAGCGCGCGCGGCTATGTGAAGATCACCGGCAGGGTGAAGGAGATGATCATTCGCGGCGGAGAGAACCTGTTCCCGGCCGAAATCGAAGCGGCGCTGCTCGAACATCCGGCGATCGCCGAGCTTGCCGTGGCGGGTGTGCCGGACGAGAAATGGGGCGAAATTGTCGCAGCCTTCTTGCGATTGGCGGATGGGGCGGAGCGACCTTCGGATGACGACCTGAAAGCCTTCATTCGGGAACGCCTATCCCCGCAGAAGACCCCGGCGCATTGGGTGTGGGTCGACGAATTCCCGCTGACGGGATCGGGAAAGATTCAGAAATTCGCGCTGGCTGAGGCGTTTGCGAAAGGGGAAATGGCCGAGGCGCGGTGACGCCTGCGCCGCAAATCATCGGTTTTATGAAGCAGGAGAGAGCGCTCCGACCAAGAGCGCGGTAAGCAATCCAAACATCCCCAATAGGATGCAGGTCAGCACTATCAGGAACCGGAACGGCTTTTCGCGCCATGGCAGCCAGAACATCGCTGTTCGAACGAATTTCCCTGCCGCCGGGTAGGCGCAGATCATTCGCACCGTGACGGTCAGGAATAATGGCAATGAGCCGATGGCCGCCGCATAGACGTAGACGCCCGTGAGGTTCTGAAAACGTGCGGCATTGAGGAATGTCTCGGGAATTGCGCCAAGTGCCACGCCGATGTCGCCGCCAAACGATCCGAATATCAGGGCGAAGGCGCTCCAAACCACCGCACTGATCGCGAAGAACAGAAACAGTCGGAATGCGATATCGAGGAAAAGCAGGCCAATGCACGCGAACAGTCCGAAATCCTGGAGCCGCGCCATGTAGCTTCGGTAGGGCAGCATTGCGATCGCGTTGACAATAAAGACCTTCAGCAAACCATCGAAAAACAGCTGGGAAGCAAAGTTTCTCGAAATCTCGCCGCCTGCCTGGAACTGCATCCAGAACCCACCGACATTGGTGAAGTAGACCACGCCCACTGCGAGCATCGATAGAAACGAGAGCAGCAATACGTTGGGGAGATAGGAACCCAGCGATCGATTTGCGGGAAAGTACCTTTCGAACGCCGCCCGGACGTCGGGTAAGACCTTTTCAAATCCACCCTTCTCGTAGTCGGAAACAACTCCGGTAAGTCGTTCCCGCCCCTCCTTCGACACGAATTTGTCCGCATTCCAGAACATCGTCATCAATATGACGACAAAAGCGAAGCTGCTGGTCAGATAGGGAAGCAACAGCTCCGCGAATTCGCTCATGCCGCGTTTCCGATCGTCCCGCTCCAGATATCTCCATCCAGAGCCGCCAATCCTCGTTTTTCCAGATCGATAAGGTGCGCGGTTACGCTCATCTCGGCAGCCGAAATCAGGCGCTCGTCGAGGCCTTTGTACATATCGGGAATGAAATCAGACACGGGACGCGACGCTTCTCCCAACAGCCGCAATATCTGGTTCTCGCGCTGACGGCGATGGCCGATCATACTGCGGACCAGTTGCTGGGGCCTGGTGATCGCCGCGCCATGCGCCGAATGATAGACTTTGTCTCCGCGCGCCATCAGCTTTTCGAGGCTTGCCATATAGTCGCCCATGTCTCCGTCGGGCGGGATGACGACGCTGGTCGACCAGCCCATGACGTGATCTCCGGTGAAAAGCGCCCCCGCTTCCTCCAACGCAAAACACAGATGGTTTGAAGTATGGCCCGGAGTCGCCACAGCCGTCAGCGTCCAGCCGGTTCCGCACATCTGCTCTCCGTCTTCGAGAATACGATCGGGCGAATAGGTGGCGTCGAATGCCTCGTCCGATCGCGGCAGGTCCGTTTGCAGGACCAGCGGCGCGCAACCGACGACCGGCGCGCCGGTCAGTTCCGACAAGGGTGCGGCCGCAGGCGAATGATCGCGGTGCGTGTGTGTGCACATGATTGCAACGATGCTTGCAGCGCCGACCGCTTCTACAATTGCCGCGAGATGCGCGGCGTCGTCCGGTCCGGGATCGATTACGGCGCAGTCCGGCCCGTCGCCTTGACCGACCACATAGGTCTGCGTGCCCGTGTAGGTGTAAGGCGAAGGATTTGGCGCGAGCACTCGCTTCACCAATGGTTCGACCTGTTCGGCCTTGCCCGTCGGCCAGGGTTTGGGTGGGATGCCTGCCATAGACCTGCATATGCAGGGGGTTGGCAGACCTGTCGAGTGGGACGACGTCATGCTTGCGGTCGCCGCTCGACCGGTTAGGACGGCGAGAAACGGGAGTGCGATTTCATGTCAGACTATATCCTCGTGCTCGACGAAGGCACGACATCCACGCGCGCGATGCTGTTTGCGAGCGATGGCGTGCTCGCGGCCAGTGCGCAAGAGGAACTGACCCAGCATTACCCGCAAAGCGGCTGGGTGGAGCATGATGCGGGAGAGATTTGGGAGAAAACTCTCGCTTGTGCCAACGAGGTCATCCCAAAGGCGGGTGGGGCTGCGTGTATCGCTGCGATAGGTATTACCAACCAGCGCGAAACCGTGGTGGCATGGGACAAGGCGACGGGAGAGCCGCTCACCCGCGCCATTGTATGGCAGGATCGCCGCACAGAGCGGTTCTGTTCCGAATTGCGCGACGCGGGTCACGAGGCGGATGTCCAGCGTCGGACCGGGCTGTTGCTCGACCCGTACTTCTCCGGCACCAAGATGCGCTGGATGCTCGACAACGTGCCCGAAGTTCGGGCGGCCGCGGACAAGGGCACCTTGGCATTCGGAACTGTCGAAAGCTGGCTGATGTTCAAGCTTACGGGCGGCGCGCATGTCTCGGACGCCAGCAACGCTTGTCGCACGCTGCTGCTTGAACTGGATGGCGACCAGTTCGACCAAGGATTGTGCGACCTGTTCGGAGTCCCCTGCGCAGCGCTCCCAAGAGTGATCGATATGTCGGGCGAGCTTTGCGAAACCGAAATGGGCCTATTTGGCCGCACGATCCCGATAACGGGTCTGGTCGGAGACCAGCAGGCCGCGACGATTGGGCAAGAGTGCCTGGCTCCGGGAGAGACGAAAGCGACCTACGGCACGGGTGCATTCGTCCTGACCAACCAGGGCAGCACGATACCACGCTCTGAAAACCGCCTGCTGGGGACGGTCTTGTTTCAGGTCGACGGCAATCGGACCTATGCAATCGAAGGCTCCGTTTTTGTGGCCGGCAGCCTTGTGCAATGGCTGCGCGACTCGCTCGGTGTCGTCGATGCCGCTTCCCAAACCGAGGAGTTGGCGCGTTCCATACCCGACAGTGGCGGGGTGACGATCGTGCCGGCACTGGCAGGCTTGGGAGCACCGCATTGGCGGGCGGAAGCGCGGGGTGTGATTACGGGGCTGAGCTTCGCCAGCGGCAAGGCGGAATTGGCTCGCGCCGCTCTCGAGGCGATGGCGCATCAGACCTACGACTTGGCCCAGGCCTTTTCTGCCGACGGAGCGGCGTGGGGCACCTTAAGGATCGATGGCGGGATGGCGGCCAATGACTGGATGGCTCAGGATCTGGCCGATATGCTTGGCGTGAGCGTGGAACGTCCGAGTTTCGTTGAGACCACCGCCTTGGGCGCTGCAATGCTCGCCGCGGCGGGAGCGGGACTCTATCCGGACCTCGCCAGCGCGGCTCGATCCATGCGCGGCACGCTCGCGCGTTTCGAACCCGACATGCCGGACGAGGTGCGACAGGACAGGCTGAGACGTTGGAAACGGGCGCTGGCGGCGGCCTGAAATTCAGCGCCGGCCGGCTTCGAATTCGCGCCCGATCTGTTCCTGAAACACACGAGCGGGCGAAATCGTCTCGCAATTCCGCCTCCACGCCGCATCGAGGCGTGCAACGCGCCTGTGCAGACGCTCGGTTTCCCAGATCAACGCGCAGGTCTCCGGCTCGAGCAATTCGAGTTGGGCTCTGTCCGACGGCCGATCTTCGGGCAATGACCCATTCCTGCGGACCTGCTTTTCCGACAACTCACCGGAGAAATAGGCGCGTTGGTTGAGCAGCCAGGCGAGGACATGCATCATTCGGGTTGTCGTCTTGAGGCCTTCGGTCGACAAGGCCAACCGGATTGAAGTGTCTTCTCCGTTCGTGGGGCCTTTCGTGCCCAGAGCGAAGACCGCTCTTACATCGTCGGCCAGTACCAATGCTTCGGTGTACAATGCCTCGATTATCGGGCGGGAGAGATTGGTGGTCCTGTCCATGGTGCAACACCAGCGCTAGGCTTGGAAATCGTTTATCGCCAGCAGGATAAGGATAGTTTCCCGGCGTTTTCCAAAAGCGTCCCACGCCGGTACAGAATCGGCGTTGCGTTAGTGAGGCGGCCCGTGCCGAGGCGTCGATCAATCGCGCGTATTCTGGCACCAATCAGGCGATAATGTCAGGCAACAACGTGTCTTCGATAATCGAAATCTGGTCCTTGAGACGCAATTTGCGCTTCTTGAGCCGCGCGATCTGCAATTGATCGGTTGAACCGGCTTCCGTCAATGCGGCAATCGCGGCATCGAGATCGCGGTGCTCCGTCTTGAGCAATTCGAGCTGTTTTCGAAGCTCCTGCTCGTTCATTCCGTTCACCACTCCCCAAATTTCGCACCGGTCAGCCCTGCCATACATGCGAGCCCCGATCGCCGCAGCGCCAGTGAGCTTTCGACACGACCGAAAACGCGGCGATTCACCGCTGGCTTCCACGGCAACACCGATTCACCCGAATGAATGGGTTTGCAAGTTAATCATCTTATGGTTTGATCACTTTCTGCGGTTCGTCCGCATTGGACGAGTCGCTCCCCGGGGGCAGCCCCCCGACACAATAGGAGAACATCTATGGCGTCGTCCGCAGCATCCTCCCACGTCAATGCGCTGGAAAACAAGCATGCCGGCCTCGAAGCAAAGCTTCGCGAAGAAATGGCCCGCCCCGCGCCCGACACTGCGACGATCCAAATTCTAAAGAAGAAGAAGCTTCGATTGAAGGAAGAGATCGAGCGCGCCTGAAGGCGCGAAAAATTCTTCTGCGCGCGCGCTTTGATTTTGGAGTGCGGGTTCTTTAGGCGGGGGGCGAAATGACCGCCGCCGCTTCCGCTCGACAGATTCTCACTCGCCTGCACGAAATCATGGCTTCGCGCATGCATGCGCAGGGCAAGCTCGATCGTGTGGTCGAGATCGTGGGAGAGAGCCTGACGAGCGAGGTCTGCTCGATCTATTTGCTGCGCGAAGGCATGCTCGAACTGTTTGCGACGCGCGGACTCAATCAAAGCGCCGTCCATGTCACGCGCATGGCGATCGGCGAAGGTCTCACCGGTACGATCGCCGACAATGTCGAGACGCTGAACCTCGCCGAGGCCAAGGCCCACCCCGACTTCCAGTATCGCCCGGAAACCGGTGAAGAGAAGTTCCACTCGTTTGCTGGCGTCCCGATCGTCTATCGCGAACGCGCTGTTGGAGTGCTGTGCGTCCAGCATCTAGATCCGCGCCGCTACGAAGAGGTCGAGATCGAAGCCCTGCAAACCACCGCCATGGTGCTTTCGGAGCTGATCGCAAATGCCGAGCTGATCGACGAAGAAGAAGCGCGCGGCCTGACCGAGGAGCAAACCGGCCCGCAGACAATTCCGGGCCTGACGTTGGTGAAAGGGCTCGGAGCGGGGCAAGCGGTCTTTCACCAGCCACGGGTCCAGATCACGCAAGTCGTTGCCGATGATATCGAGGCGGAACGCCAGCGGGTTTACCGCGCCTTCGACAAGATGCGCGAGCAGATCGACAACCTATCGAACCAGGCTGAATTTGGCGTGGGCGGCGAGCACGAAGAAGTGCTCGCAACCTACAAGATGTTTGCCTACGATGAGGGGTGGTCACGGCGCATCAATGAAGCGATCGACAGTGGGCTTACCGCCGAAGCCGCGATCGAACGGGTGCAGCAACATACGCGGATGCGGATGCGCGAAATCGACGATCCGCTGCTTGCAGACCGGATGCACGATCTGGAGGACCTCGCCAATCGGCTGCTCCGGATCGTTTCCGGCCAGTTGGGCACCGCCGCATCGCAAGGCTTGCGGCGCGACACGATCCTGATTGCGCGAAACTTGGGACCGGCGGAACTGCTGGAGTACGACCGCCGCAGGCTCAAAGGCGTCATCCTCGAAGAAGGCTCGCTCACCGCGCATGTCGTAATCGTTGCCCGAGCCATGGGAGTCCCGGTTCTGGGGCAGGCGAAAGGCATTCGAGCGATTATTCGCGACGGCGACGAGATATTGCTCGATGCCACCGTCGCGAGCGCCACCGTGCGTCCCTCCACCCAGGTCGCAGAGGCTTTCGAGGCGCGCTTTGCCAAGTCGCGCGAAAAGCAGGCAGCCTATGCCGAACTGCGCGATGTCGAGCCTTTCACGCGCTGCGGAACGCGAATCCAGGTGATGATGAATGCCGGTTTGCGCGATGATATCAGTGCGCTCGCGATGACGGGTGCCGATGGAGTGGGGCTGTTTCGCACCGAATTCCAGTTTCTCGTATCCGCAACGCTGCCGCAGCGAGAACGACAAATGCGGCTATATCGCGACGTACTCGAAGCGGCCGGTGAGAAGCCGGTGATATTCCGAACGGTTGATATCGGCGGCGACAAGGCAGTTCCCTATCTCGCGTCCGACGTCGCCGAAAGCGACGAGAATCCGGCAATGGGCTGGCGCGCCTTGCGACTGGCCCTCGAACGCGAAGGCTTGATGAAGGCGCAGGCACGTGCCTTGCTGGAAGCGAGCGCCGGCAGAGCGCTCTATGTCATGTTTCCCATGGTGTCCGAACCCTGGGAATTCGATGCTGCCAAGGCGGTCTTTGACGAGCAACTTGCGTTCCTGCGATCCAAGAAGAAAATTCTTCCCGAAGCGATCCACTACGGAGCGATGCTCGAAGTGCCCGCTCTGGCCGAAGTGCTCGACGTACTGCTTCCCAAGCTCAGCTTCCTGTCGATCGGGACCAACGATTTGACGCAGTTTCTGTTTGCGGCGGACCGCGCCAACCCCAAATTGGCGCAGCGCTACGACTGGCTCAGCCCATCGATCCTGCGATTTTTGCGCCGCGTCGCCCAAACGACGCATGGCAGCGGAGTCGATATCGGCGTTTGCGGTGAGATGGGAGGGCGCAGGCTCGAAGCGCTCGCGCTGCTCGGCATCGGATTCCGCCGCCTCTCGATCACGCCTGCCGCAGTCGGTCCGATCAAGGAACTCGTGCGAAAGATCGATCTCGCCGAATTGAGCGAAGCAGTGACTACTTGGCTCGGAGACCCGGGCGCGAACATGCGAGACGAGCTTGGCAAGTGGGCCGCAGACCGCGACATCGAGATCGACTGATCCCGCAAAGCGAGCGGCACAGCGCGATTCGTCCGACCAGCGGTTCTCCCTCGCGGGCCAGCTGTTAGATTGTGTTTCCGACGCAGCGAATCGTTGACAGCGGGCACAAGCACCGATTTTGTGCGTACATATACCAATAACCACATTCAAAACGTGGACCGGGTCATGACCGACGAACAGGAAAGCGCAGTCCAGGAACTGCCCTTGATGGGGGCGGGCGATCGGTTGCGCGTTGCCCGAGAGACGAAGCGCATCGATCTCGAACACGTTTCGGCTCAGACCCGCATACCGATCCGGCACCTCGAATCCATCGAAGCAGGCAATTTCGATTCCCTCCCGTCGCGCACCTACGCGATCGGTTTTGCACGGAGTTTTGCGCGCGAAGTCGGACTGGACGACGCGGAAATAGCCGAGGAAGTGCGTGGCGAGTTGGCGGAGATGCAGTCTCACAGGGCAGTGCTCGCCGCCGGAATGGAGCCTGGGGATTCGGCCAAACTGCCTTCGGCCGGATTGGCGTGGTTCGGCGCTTTCGCTGCGCTGTTGTTGGCGGTCGGCGTGCTGGCCTTTGTTGGGACGTATTTCGGCGCCGGTTCCGGTCCAGGGTCACTGCTTGCAGATGCCGGCGCCGGAGAGGATGCCCCGGAGGCTGCGTTGGCGACATCCACGTCCCCTCAAGACAACCCGGTCAACACGGCAGGCCAGGTGGTTTTCACCGCGCTTGAAGATGGGATCTGGGTGCGGTTCTACGAGTATGGCGGAGACAGCCTGTTGGAAAAGCAGATGACCAACGGCGAACGGTTCGAACTGCCAACGGACGCCAACGAGCCGCGGATCAATACAGGCCGGCCCGATGCCTTTGCGATTACCGTTGGTGGGCAATCCGTTCCGAAGCTCTCCGACGAGCCGATCACACTGGGCGACACGCCGATATCCGCCGCCGCCCTGCTGGCACGCGCGGAATTGCCGGACGGTTCCGTTTCCACGCCAAACTGACCTCGTCGGGTCCATTTCCCCTGCGAATAAGATGGTTCCCGGTCTCGACTTGGGTGACCGCAATCGGCACAGATTCGGATCGCGTTCATGCGCCATGCCGCAGCAACTGCGGAACCAGTTCGATTGGGCGCGCGGGTTTAGGTCCGCCGTCGACAGACAATCGGCGGCCTGGCAGCATTTGAAAGGGAGCCCGACCAGAGATGAAGAGCCTCGCAGCAAGACCGTCTACCCGCCTGCTGGCGGTTGCCCTTGGCGTAGCAACGCTCGCGACCAGTCCCTTGCCGGCCTCGGCACAGGACGAGACGTCAGAGGCGCGCCTGCGCAAGATCGAAGCGGAAATCCGCGCGCTCCAGCGCAATGTTTTTCCTGGCGGCGATGGTCGGTTCTTCGAGCCGCAGATTACGGCTGGGGACACCAATAGCGGGAGCACGACTGCCGGTTCCGCAGCATCGACCACAGCGGTGACGGATATTCTCGCGAGGCTCGACGCGATCGAATTGCAGATGCAGCGCCTTACGGCAATTACGGAAGAGAACGCCAATTCGCTCTCGCTCGTCCAGACCCGCCTTGCGGCGTTGGAGTCAGACGATAGGGCAGCCCTGGCATCCGAAGACAGCGAAGCAACCGACGAGGCGGCGACCGATAGCAACCTGGCGGTGATGACGGGCGGTGCATCGAGCGATGGCTCTTCGCGCCAGATCGAGTCCGGAAACTCGACGGAATCCGCTGCCGGGCCGAGTGCCGAACGGCTTGCCGCAGTTCAAGCAATCACGAAGCCGCAAACCGATGACGAGGCCGACGACGAATATTCGTATGGCTTCCGGCTGTGGAATGCGGGCTTCTATCCGGAGGCGCGACAGCAGCTTTCAGACTTTATCGAGAAGTATCCGTCGCATTGGCGCGCGACCTATGGTCGAAATCTCCTGGGCCGGGCGTTCCTGGACGATGGCATGGCCGAGGATGCCGCACGGTGGTTCCTGCGCAACTATCAGGCCGACCGCACGGCGCCGCGCGCGCCCGATAGCCTGCTGTACCTGGCGGAAGCGATGATCGCGCTCGACGATACGCGCCGCGCCTGTATCGCGCTCGCTGAGTTCGGGGAAACTTATCCGGCGATTGCGAGCGGTCGTTTGCTCGGCAAATACGAAGAGAATCGCGGAAAGGTGACCTGCGAATAGACGCCGCATGGTGCGGCGCAGGGGGTACTGATTGATAGGTCGATCGATCCCGAATTGATCCGCCGCTTCGTCAAGCGGCTCGCGTCCCTATGGCCACACGTTGAGCGGACGGGACCGTTGGGCCTTGCCGTTTCCGGCGGTCCCGACAGTGTTGCGCTCTTGTTGCTGGCAAGCGAAGCCATGCCCGGCGAGGTCAGCGTTGCCAGTGTCGATCACGGCCTTCGCCCGGATTCTGCGGATGAAGTGGCCTTTGTCGCCGACCTCTGTCGGGATCGCGACTTGCCTTTCACCAGATTGTCGATTCAGGTTCCTAACGGAAACCTGCAAGCCAAGGCGCGGGAGGCACGATATCGAGCTTTGGAAGACTGGGCACGGGAGCACGGTCTTGGTGCGCTTGCGACGGCGCATCATGCCGAGGATCAGGCCGAAACCTTGCTCATGCGGCTCGCCCGAGGGAGCGGGCTATCCGGATTGGCGGGGGTTCGGGCCGCGAGCCATTTGCCCGACGGTGAGACGCCCTTGCTCCGGCCTCTGCTCCGCTGGCACAAGTCCGAGCTTGAACGGATTGTTGCACAGTCAGGGATCGAGCCGGTTCGTGATCCGTCAAACCAGGATACAAGCTTCGACCGGGTTCGCTTTCGTCAGCAGCTTTCGCGGATCGATTGGCTGCCGGTCGAGAGCGTGGCGCTGAGCGCCGAGCATCTTGCCGAAGCGTGGCGGGCGATCGAGTGGTATGCAGACCTCGACTGGGAAGAGATGGTCCACCGGGAAGAGGGGCCTTCCTATCGCTACTATGCAAACGTGCCTCGCGTGGTCGCCATCGAAACAATCTGCCGCATTATTGGGGAGCTAGGCGGAGTAGCGAGCCGGAGCGAAGCGGCGCGCGCCTACGAGCGATTGTGGCGCGAAGAGAATGCCTCTCTCGGCGGTGTGCTCATTTCTCCAGGTACGGAGCGGATCGCACCAACGGGATTGACCATGCGCGTGTGGCGCTTCGTAACCGAGCCTCCGCGCAAGACGCATTGATATTTGGCTACGTCGATCGGGTCAGGATCAACCGATCTTATCGCCGATACCGATCAACTTGCCACGCGTGATGACCACTTTGTCGCCGCGCTTGGCTGCTGCGAACAGCTTTTCGGCGAACGGGTCGGGTACACCGACGCAGCCGTGGCTCGCATAGCCGTTAATGACCGGGGAGCCGTGGATGGCGATCCCGTCCCAGGTCAGTCGTAAGGTCCAAGGCATCGGTGCGTTGTTGTACTTCTCCGATACGTTGTCCTTTTCCTTGGTCAGGATCGGGAAGGTGCCGATCGGAGTCGGGTGGCTGCGCGTGCCAAGAAGCGCCACCGCGGTGCCGATTTCATGTCCGTCGCGAAAAGCGCTGATTACTCGCGCATCGAGATCGACCGTGATCACGAGCTTCCCGTTCTTGGGAGCGCGCGATTCGTCCCAATACCACTCGCCATACTTGATCGTGCCCGAAATCGGCAGGATGCTCTTGATGACGAATGGATCGTTGCTGGCAAGCTGGCGCGATTCAGCCGGAACCCGCGCGGTCGGTTGCGGAGTGGGCAAGGATTGAACCTGCGGCTCCGAAATCATGCGAGCGGCTGGTCCCCGCACCGTCTGGGCGTCCGCGACTTCGCGCGTTTCCGCCGTTCCTGCATCCCCAAGCGGAGGCAGGCCCGGCTCGGACGGTTCCTGCGACGCGCCCGCTTCGACCGTTGGGCCATAGGGCTCGGGCAAGCTCGGATCGACGACGAGCGATTCTCCGCCCGTCGTCGGGTCGATCTTGCGGATTTCCTCTTCCGCCTCTGCGGCAATTTGCTCGGCGGCGTCAGCCGCTTCATCGGCTGTGGACTGGCCGATGGCGATCGTCGCGCTGCCCGTCACTGCGGCAATCGCGACTGCCGCTGCTATGTGAACTGGTTTGAGTCCCTTTGTCATGCCCGGCATTATGTCTTGTTAGATGGGTAATCTCCAGTGCCTAACGCCGGCGCGTCCCTGCAAGGGACGAAGCACGAGTCACTTCGTTAACGCGAAATTGTGTTTCGGAAACGGGACTTGGCGCTCTCGAGCGACGCCAAACTAGCCATGTGCGCCGAAGTGATTGGCGATAGTGGTGCCGATCCGCAGCGATAGGGAATAGGCTTGTTCGATCGGGTCGATCAGTTCGCGTCCGATTTGAGCATAGCCTTCGGTGCCCGAATCCGGATAGTCGGCAGGCGCTTCGACGGCGAAATCCTGCGGTGCGGGAAAGTGGGTCGGAAACGCGCGGCGCATCTGTGCAAGCGCATCTTCTATACGCAGCGAAAACACCATCTCGAGCACATCTTCACGACTGATGTCGTTGGCACGGCTGAAAACCGGGACTGACACTGCCTTGAGGAAAATGTGTTGGAGCAAGGCGAGCCTGAGCG
>JASJDE010000128.1 GCA_030065195.1 Erythrobacter sp.
GCCCTTGGCGCGAGGCCAGCTGCTCGAATTGGCCGGCTACACTGAAAAGGCGGGAGACTACTACCTCCAGGCGATGGACGATGAAGATAAATCGGTCCGGTACGAGGCTTTGGCGCGGTACGTCATCATCATGCTGAAGCTCGATCGGCGCGAGGAGGCTCTCGAAAGGGCGACCGAGCTTGCAAATCTCGAACCGAAATTCGCGCTCAAGTCTGTCTTGCAAGGCGAAGAATACACGTCGATGGCTCTGCTGGGAGATGCAATGGCGGTGAACGAGCGCATCGAAGGAGCAAAGCAGGCCTACGAGGTCGCATTGCAGATATTGCCGGAAGATCCGTACGTCTCGGGTCGTTTGGCGATGATCCATCTGACCGACGGAGACGTCGATTCCGCAAGCAAGCTTAACCGCGCAGCATCGAACAACCCAAGATATTCAAGCCTTTCCAACATGTTGCGACTTGCGGAATCGGGCTTGGTTCGCCCGGCGCTCGAGATCGACAAAGTGGTCAGCGTGATTGTCGTCAGCCCTGCGGGACGGCCTTTCGATGTCGGAGGCGTTCGCACGGCCGACGTCGTAGAGCGCGGTGACTGGAGTTGACCGCATCTGACGATCGCAGGCTTCGCGCAACGCAGGCCTGGCTGGAAATCGCTCTCGCGGAGCACGCATCGATCCCGTCTTTCGCGCGCTTCTCCATCGAACTCGTAGCCCTCGGCGCACCGCCGGATCTGCTGGAACGGTCCGCCCGAGCCATGGAAGACGAGGTCCGGCACACCAAGATGGCCTTCGCAATTGCGAGCAGGCTGGCTGGAAAGAGCCTGGGACCATCGGCGATCAACGTCGAAGGTGCATTGGTTAAGCAGCCGGAATGGCGTGAAGTCTGCCGTTCCACCCTGTTGGACGGGTGCATCGGAGAAGGCGTCGCCACCCGGCAGGCAGAGTTCGGTGCGGCCAGAAGCGGCAGCCCGGAGGCCAAGGGATTCTGGAAAACTGTTGCGCGAGAGGAAGCACGACATGCCGAGCTTGCATGGTCGTTTCTCGAATGGGCAGTGCAACAGAAACCGGAGCTATGCGGCTATCTGCAGCGAGAGCTCGACCGGAAGGTCGAATCCATGGGGCTTTGGCCCTCCGATCTGGAGGATGAATTGGCCGACTTGATGGAGTTCGGAATCCTGTCGCGAGCCGATCTCGGTCGAATTGCCGTTGAGTCGGTTGCGGAAGATATCATTCCCAGAGCAAGGGAAGTGTTTGCCCCAGTTTTGGTCGGCTAGAATGTCGTCATCGGCCGAACGGGAGTGGCAGTCGGAGGAATGGGCCAGGGCGCTGCAACGACTGGGGCATTCGCCCTTGGCTCTTCTGGCGATGCTGCATGACCAGGTTGGGATTTCTCCTCACGCTCCGGTCATTCTGAGCGGATCGATCGCATCGGGTCTGGCCGGCAAGGATTCGGATATCGATCTCTACGTTTTCGCAGATCGATCTTCGGGCGCGAGCGCGATGCCGTTCCAGAGGAGCATTCACGACGTCGATGGCACACAGGTCGATGTGAGCGCAATTGGGCAAGATCGGATTGCGCAACTGGTGGCCCGCGTGAAGGAATTTGCAGACACCGGATGCACGGACTCGATCATCGCCGATTCGTTCAGCGAAGATGAGCGCCACCTGCTCGATGCGATCCGTAGCGGCCTCCCTATCCAGGCCGAAGAAGAAGTCCGCAGACTGTGCGCTCCGCTCGAAGGGGACGTCCTCGCTCGACTGAAGTTCATCCGCGCACTTGCCGCCGTGAAACGCGGCCAGGTGAGTGCCGAAGCCCTGCGAAAACAAGGGGATTGGCGCACCTTGCTGTTCGTCGCGCGGGACGTACTGGATGCGAGTGCCGACATGCTCCTCGCCGCAGCCGGCAACACTTCACCGTCAACCAAGTGGCGCGTGCGGAATCTGGAGCGGCACTACCCCCACCATGAATCAATTGTCTTCCCTGGAATTCCGCAAGCTCCACCGGCGGAGACCTATCTCGAATTGTCATCCTTTCCGAGTCGACCTTCGGCCTCGACTGCGCTGAAGTTCGCACATGCCGCCATAGCCTGGTCGCGAACGGTCGCGGTCTACACGACTTGCAGATTGGACAATGCTTGCGAAAGATTCCGTGCTGTCAGAGCCGCTCATCCCGAGCCAGGCAAGCGAGGTTTCGCTCTGGACACGTTTTTGGGTTTCGCGGGCGGAGAGTTCGTCATGCGACGCCTCGAGCAAGACGCTGCTCCTTGGATCCTGTCGGGCGAAGCGACGTCCACGATCTGCGCACTGGATTTCGGGCGCCATTGGCATGGCGACCATGACGAGGCGGAGGCGGCAGATCCCGGCGCGATTGAAGCGCTAGTGAGATTTGCCGACGACGAGGGTCTTCTGGTTCCAATCGACGATTGAACGCCGCGCCCTCACCCGCTTGCGGCAAAATCCGCAATCGGACGCGGAAGCGAACTGTCTTCGTCGAGCACGACGGCAACCGACTTGGGATCGTCCAGCGCGAAGTGTCGCGATTGAGCCGGATAGAAGCGATTGAGATATTGCCGGTCTATCTCCTCGAGGGACCCATAGTTCTGCCAGTCCCTTTCTCGCGCACGAGCGCGCGCCAAACCCTCGAAAAAGCCGATCTCGAGCCAGTAAGGGAGATGGAAAAGCGACTGATACGGCCGCTTGAAAAGAAACACCCCCTCCACCACGACCACCGTCGGAGGCTGGATATCGATTTGCCGGGATATGATCCTATCGGTTTCCTGACAACGCGTGGGCACAATCGTATCGACGCGCTGCACGCGTCCGATCTCATCGATAAGGCCGAAAAACGTATCCCATTCAAAGCCGCGCTCATAGTAGCTTAGGGATCGATCCGGACCGGCACGACGGATGCTACGCTCGCTCAGGAAATCGTCGATCGAAAGCAGGCATACGGGCATCTCGCCGAGCCGCAATTCCTCAACCAGCTTTGCGGCCAGCGTGGTCTTGCCCGAAGCATCGATCCCCGAAATGCCTACGATCAGGTTGGACTCGCCGCGCGACACGTTGTCCCGAATATCGTCCAGAATTCTCGCGAGCTTCCAGTCCATCGGTTCAAGTCGCCTCCAGCTGGCCCTGCAGCAATCGAGCGGCTTCGGTGAGCGACGGGGCCCAGGAATACAGTTCGGCCTGCCCGTGTTTCTCGCATGGCGATTTGGTCAGGTGGATACAGGCCAATCCTGCTGCGAGTGCTCCGCTGATATCGGTGTCGCTGTTGTCTCCAATGTGGACAATCGGAGCGCGCCGGCTGCGTTCGGGCAGCAAGCTCCGGGCCGCATCGAATGCGCGCCTATCGGGCTTTGCTGCTCCAAGCTCGTCGGAAAAGACGAACCCGTCGAAATGATCGAACAATCCGTCCTGTTTCAGGATCTGGCGCAATATTCGGCCGGGCGTCTGGCCCGTGTCGGAGATAATGATCATCGGGAGGTGATCGAACGCCTTCAGAAAGCCTTCCGTCCCACCCATCGGTTTGGGTGGATGTTCGAGCGCCACCGCCTCGACTGCCTCCACGACCGCTGCCGCTTCATGTTCGTCGGGGACGATCCGGAGGATATGGACGAAACGTTCGAACCGGTCGGATGCCGATGCAGTGCGCTGCTCGTTGCGCCAACGGAGAGCCGCCCAGTCCGCGACTTCGCCCCAGATCTTGACAGCACGTTCTGATTCAATTCGCCGATCCGCAGCAAAGGCGCAGATTATGTCGGTCCGGAGCCGTTTGCGGAGAACGTCTTCCGCCGGGTCGTCAACGTAAAGAGTGTCCCACAGATCGAGAAACAGATTCATGAGACTCTAGACCTCGCAGGAGGCCGCCGACCGACTCGTCCAGATGGCGCCGAGCTGATCCAGGTCCCTTGCGACGGGCTTGTCCAGCATCCGAAATCTCGCGATCTCCGCCTCCACACCGGCGGATTCGCCGATCACATACGCGCCGTCGCAAAGGGTGGCGACCCTCAGGCAGAAAGGCATGACGAGTTCGTCGTATTCGCTGGCGTCGATTGGAGCTCTTCCGGCGAAAGAGGCATTGGCGGCCAGAACGCCGACAATCGGCATCCAGCCGCGAGCGTACACGGCGGCCCCGGCCTCACGAAGGCGCGCGACATTCTCTTCGATCTTCGTCGCGCTCTCGGCACGGAAAGGTCCGCAGACCATCACGAGTTTTGAGGCGTCCGGCGCGAGGTTAGCCCCGGCACAGTCCACTACCCCTTCTCTCGATAATCGGACGCTCACCTTCGCAATCGACGTCATCAACGGTTGTAGCCGAATACCCAGTCGCACGGCTCATCGGACACATTGGAAGCGCGGTGCCAGGCCCCGGTCGGTATGTGCGCCTCGACACCCGGTTCGAGCTGAACTGCGCGATCTTCGAATTCGATCTGCAGAGTACCGCTTACCACCATGGCAAGCTGTTCGGCTTCATGCGTTTCCCAATGCCAGACCTTGCCTGGCGCGTCGGTCTTTCTCTCAAACGAGAACCCGCGTTCCTGCCATTCGGACTTAACCTGCTTTACTCGATCTTCGTCAATTGGCGCAGCACTCATAACCAAGCTCCATGCTTCAGGGTTAACCAGCCTTGTCGACTGCAATAAAGGAGAACCGAGCGACGATCGCGCTCCGATCGATGTCCTCGGATCCCAGGCGTAGGTTGATGATGTATCGCTTTCCGACCGACACTTCGCCGCTCAGCTTGGCGAAAGCCGCTCCATCGGACACCGGAACTTCAGCCATTGATACTCTTTCCCCGGGCGGGAAGTCCGGCTGCAATTCCTCGCATTTGCACAACTCGATCCAGCCCGAAACGCCTTGCGCACCAGCGGGAAGCTCATACCGGATGGGGATCCCATCCTCATTGGGCTCCCCCGCAGACACAGCTGCCGAAGACGTCCTCGTCTTGCGCATCAAAATGCGCGCTTTCTCGTCAATCATGCGCGATCCTCCGGTACCAAGAACTCGGTCAACTCCCCCCAACTTCCAAACACCTTTGAAGCCCCGGCGCCGCGCAACGCTTCCGCATGCCCCGCAAGACAATGGCTGCCACCTGTAAAGCCGACCACCTGCATTCCAGCGGACTTTGCCGCTGTCACCCCATTCGCGCTATCTTCGATAGCAATACATTGGCCCGGATCGAATCCGGTGGCCCTGGCAGCGAATAGATAGACATCGGGTGCAGGTTTACCTTCAAGCACCATTGATGAGGAAAATATCCGATCATCGAACAAGTGTATCAGGCCACTTGAGCGAAGATTTTCTGTAAGCTGGTTGATTTGAGTACTAGACACGACACAGGTAGGAATACTGAATTTGTCCAGCAATTCAAGACAATCCAGTACTCCGGGGAAAGCAACTGGCTCCGCTTCCCCTAAATCGGACTTCACTTTGGAGAATTCAGCGGGTTCGATGAAGAAATCAGACTCGTCCGATATTGTCGCCAGCATCCCCTCGACTGTGCAGCCGGCGAAACGAGTGATTATCTCCTGCGCAGATATATTCACTCCCAGTCTTTCCAAAGCAATGGAATCGTTGCGGCAAGAATCGAGCTCGTTGTCCAGCAACACGCCGTCGCAATCGAATGCGATCCAGCTCCACTTTTCCATCCGATGGGTCCCTTCGCTACCGCTCACTCGCGTTCGATCAGCAAATACAATACCGGGGTGACGATCCGCGACAACAAGGTGGACGAAATCAGCCCTCCGATTATCACCCAGGCGAGCGGCGAGTAGAGCGCGGCGCCGCCGATCGCGAGCGGCATCAAGCCGCCCACCGCCGTCACTGCGGTCAACAAAACGGGAAGAAAACGGATTTCGCCAGCCTGTTCGATTGCCTCGCGCAGGGGCACTCCCCGATCCCGCAACTGCCGAGTGAAGTCGACCAGCAGGACGGAATTCTTAATCTCGATGCCGATCAATGCGATGAAGCCGATGATCGCGATGTAGCTGAGTGAGTTGCCGGTGAGAAAGAGCGCGACGAGGCCACCGAACATGCCGAGCGGGACTACTCCCAGCGAAATCGTCACGAGACGAAAACTGCCGAACTCTATTACGAGCACAACCAACACCCCCAGCAGGGAAAGCGTGGCGATCATTCCCAGTCCGGAAAAGCTGTTGGCGCCGGCTTCCACCTCTCCTCCAACGAAGAGTGAGTAGCCGGGCGGCAGCTCGATCGCCTCGATCCTCGCCAATGCATCCTCAGTGACTTCGATGGGAAGGGCACCCGGCGAGACTTCCGCCGTGATCGTGGCCGAGCGCTGCAACTTGAAGCGATTGATCAAGCCGGGTGCAGTCGTAAGCTGAGGACTTGCGATCTGGTCGAGAGGAATGGGCTGCCCGGCATCCGAGAATACGTAGATCCGTTCGAGCTCATCGATCGTCCGACGCTGATCCCCGGGAAGCGCGACGAGCACATCGTAGGAATCGCCTTCCTCATCGCGTATCTGGGCGACGACCTGTCCTTCGAGCGCCAAGCGCAATGCGCGCCGCGTTGTGCCCGGAGCGACGTCGAGCGTCGCCGCCTTGCGCAGGTCAAGACCGATATCGAGTTCCACGCGGCCAAGGGCCAGGGGGTTCACCACGTCCCGTGCCCCCGGCGTCCGGAAGATCGCATCTTCGACCTGCAGCGAAAGCTCTTTAAGGACCGTGAGATCGGGCCCGAGAATGCTGATTTCGATCGGTGCCCTGACGGGCGGTCCGTTGACAAAGGGAGCGATGACGATCTGGGCGTCGGGTATTGTCTCCAGCCGTTGCCGCAGGCGAGAAAGCAGGGCCGGACCGTCGCGATTGTTCCATTCGCTAAGCGTGACAAGGATTTGGCCGAGATTGGCCTGTGTTTCCCGTCGTCGCTTGTTGTAGAAGACTTGCGGATTGCCCGCACCGACATTCTCGTAGAATCCGGTGACCATCTCTTCTTCCGCGATTATCGACGCGGCCTGACGGACTATCGCATCGGTCTTTTCTATCGAGGCACCTTCGGCGGCTTCGATATCGACGGTGAAGTAAGGCGTGTCGGCGGCCGGGAACAGGCTGAAGCCCAACTGCGGGATCAGGCCGAAGGCCGCGGCCACGGCTGCTGCCGCGAGCAACAAAGTGCGTTTGGGAGCTTCCAGCGCGCGATAGAGCAGCGGGCGGTAAAGCCCGTGCACTCCCCGGTTCACCGCGCGCAGAAAGACATTGCCGTCAGGATTGTCTTCGCGCTTCAGCAGGCGACTGGCAAGGAACGGGATGATCGTCAGAGCGATGATCAGCGAACCGCCGACCGAGAAGATCACCGAGAGCGGCAGCGAGCGGGTGAACCGTCCGGCCCCTTCGGGAAGGAAGGCCAGAGGGATGAAGGCGAAAATCAACACGGCCGTCGTGCCAACCACCGGCGCAAGGATTTGCTGAGTGCCGGCGACGGCGGCCGCGGTCCGTTCCATCCCTTCGCGCATGCGACGCGAGACGTTCTCTACGACGACAATCGAATCGTCGACCACCAGCCCCAAGGCGAGGATGAATCCGGCGACGGCCAGTTGATTGAGCGTGAACCCCAGCGTCCCCATCATCACAACACCGACGCCGAGCGAGAGCGGGATGGAGATCATCACGACTGCGCTGGCTCGTGGCCCGAGAGGCAAGAGGGTGAAGATTACCAAACCCAAGGCGATCGCAAAATCGCGCGCGAGGATACCGATCACTCGCTCGATATCGTCCGCCTGATCGAACGCGGTAATCAGTTTGGTGTCGATCGGCAGGCGCTCTCGAAATGCAGCGACCTGGGCAAGCAATCGATCGCGCGCCGCGACGGCGTTGGAACCGTCCTTCTGTTCGACCGTGACGAAGATCGCCCGTTCGCCGTTGGCCCGCGTGATGTGGGAACGTGGCGGATCGGACCAGCGCACATCGGCCACATCGTCGACATAGACGACCGCCCCGTTCGTGGAGCGCACGGCAACCTGGCGCACTTCTTCGAGATCGAGGAAGGTTCCGCCTGCCTGGATGTTGAAGCGCCTGTCGCCGGAAGCGACTTGTCCGGCGGGAAGCTCCGCACCGGCGGCCGCGATGGCATCGGCAACCGCACTGGCGGGCAATTGCAGTTCGGCCAGCCGACCGGTATCGAGACCGACTTGGACCCGGGGGCGCTCGAGTCCCCAGATCTCGGTCCGTTGCACGTCGGGATCGTTGTTCAGGACGTCGCGCAGATCTTCCGCCACCTTCTCCATCCGCCGAAACGAACTGGTCTCGCTGACAAGCGCGAATTGGAGCAATTTGCTTTCGGTGGTCCTGATCCGTTGGAAGTCGATTTCTGCGACACCTTCGGGAAGCGAATCCCGGATTGCGCCGACTTCGCGCACGACATTGTCGAAATAGTCTTCGGCATCGCCCGACCAATCGAATTCGATCAAGATCGAAGTGATGCCATCGCTGCTCGAAGAACTGATATATTTGACGTTGTCGAGCGCCTGCAGCCTCTCTTCGATCGGTCTTGCGATTGTCTGTTCCATGTCGGTGGCGTCGGCACCGGGCTGCGCCACTACGACAAAGACGGCGGGGATCGGAAAATGGGGATCGACACTGCGCGGCGTGTTGAGAAAGGCATTGACCGACGCAAACGCCAGGAACAACGTCAACAGCAATGACAATGCCCCGCGGCTGACTGCGAGTTCGACATAGCGCATTACGGATTTGTTCGGACGGCCTGGCCGGTCTGAAGGCGCTCGATATCGGAAACGATGATGCGCGCATTCTCGCTTACGCCAGAAGAAACGAGTGTCGCTGTGCCGTCGACGCGGGCAATCTCGACAAGCGTGGCTTTCGCTCGTCCACCCTCCTCGACAAACACGAAACCTTCGCCTGCGCGCGCGTCAAAGATGGCAAGCGAAGGCACTTTTACCAAGGGCTCCCGGTCGGCCTGGATGCCCAATAGAAACGAAGCTTCGCCAACAAGGCCCGAACGGAGATCCCTTCCCGGCGGCAAGGCAATCTCGACCTCGAACGTTCCGGTCCCGGCTTCGCTCTGTGCTCCGATTTCCACGATTTGCCCGTTCAACGTCTCGGGACCGAGCGCCGGAATACCCACCTCTACAGGCTGACCGATGGTCAATTGCGCGAGGTTGCGATCCGATACGCGCACGGCCAGTACGAAACCGCGCGCATCCTCGGCAATGGTGATAATCGGCTGACCGGAATTTACGATCTGGTTGGGTTCGACATGGCGAACCAGCACCGTTCCCGAAACGGGTGCCGCAATGCGCGATCGCGCGCTGTCGAATTGTGCGGAACGGAGCCGCGCACGCGCTGCGGCGAGTTCGGTCTCGGCATTCTGTATGCGCGGGGCCGTGACCCACCCGCGATCGAACAGGAACTTTTGCCTGTCATACTCGGCTTTGGCCCGTTCCACTTCCGCTTCCGCAGATGCTGTCGCTGCCCCGACCTGAGCGGGATCGAGCCGAGCCAGCAGCGTACCGGCGTCGACCCGCGCGCCCTCATCGAAACCCATGGACTGAACCCGGCCCGACGTGGGGAAACTCAGCACGGTCTCACTGCGAGCCCGAACCGTGCCCGTGGCCTGAAAGCGACTTGCTTCTCTTACCGCTTTCGGAGTGGCAACCTTGACGAGTATGGGATCGTCGAGCCGGTCGCCTTCAACAATTGACGCAGGTTCTGCTTGGCAAGCCCCAATTACAGCACACAACGGCATGATGACGAATGCGAAAAAGCGCATTCACAACTTGCTAGTCGATACGTTTTCAATGTCAAACTCGCCTTGGGGTC
>JASJDE010000129.1 GCA_030065195.1 Erythrobacter sp.
CAATGCCATGCGTGCTTTCGGATAGGAGTGTCCAAGGGCTGTCCGAAGGGTCCTGCGCGTTTTCCCTTCGAGATGGCGACGGGTAGCGGCAAGACGCTGTCTTTCGCTGCGATAGTCAATCTCTTCCTCAAGTCCCAGAACGCGCGACGGGGTCCTGTTCGTCGTCGACCGCATCGAACCGGAAATCCAAGCCGACAGGGCGTTCAAGGAACTGCTCAGAAACGACTTCACCTGCGCAATCTACAAGGAGCAAAGAGACGATTGGCGTAAGGCCGATATCGTCGTCACTACGGTCCAGTCGCTCCTCTCAAACGCCCAGTTTCGCCGACTGTTCTCGCCCACCGATTTCGATCCCGTGATCTCCGACGAAGCGTATTGCTCGATCGGTGGAAATGCTTGAGCCGTCTCTGAATACTTTGTCGGGCACAAACTCGGACTGACTGCCGCGCCCAAGGACTACCTGAAGGCTTCCAAGTCCGCCTTGCCCCAAGGAGTTCGCGCGAAACCGAACGCTGGATGATCCCGGACACGTATCGGACGTTCGGATGCGAAAGAGTCGAACCCACGTTCCGATATTCCCTGCTGGATGGTGACGCCGACCCGGCCTGCAATCTCGCCGTTGACAACTACCATCGCAATGAGCGGCATCAGTCTCGAAGGCATAGCAAGTAGTTGATCGAACGGATGTCCAATCCGGTGATCAAACAAGTTAGCTAAAGAAGAGTCGGAATTGGCGAGTGCACCATCTCAATTTCCAATCAATATGAAAAACAACGACTAAAAGGCGTTTTATTACAATTGAGATACTTGCAGTTGGATTATCCTACCTGAGTCGTTCCGATCGATGAATCGGAATTCGGGACTTGCAGCGCCAGTCCTTGGCTGTTCGGCAAAAGGGAGCAGAATTGGGACACGCACCGGAATCTGGACGAGGGAAAGTGATCGGGATAGTCGGTCCGCTCGGCGTCAAACCGCTAGTCCGTCTCTCAATTCCGGTTCGCCGGCTTTTCGTTCTGCTCGCAATAAGCGGCGCTCCGATCCTGCGCGAGGTGGCGGCAGCTAGGCTTTGGCCCGAACAATCCGACCAGGCCGCCCGCTCAAACTTGCGCCGTACCTTGTTTCAGGCCCCGAAGGACTGGGTCAGTTCAGAAGGAGACGAGATCCGGCTGGTGGCCGACGTCGATTTCTACGCAGCGCGTCGAGTGGCCGGAGCAGCAATAGAAGGCGAAGCGCTATCCTTCGACGAGATTGAACTGCTGTCGCAAGACATTCTGCCAGGCTGGGCCGAGGAGTGGTTGATACCCGCGCAGGAGAATTTTCGGCTGTTGCGAGTGCAAGCCCTGGAAACAGCATGCAGGACGATGACCCGCTCTGGTAAGCTCGCTCTCGCAGCGCAAGCGGGTGCGGCGGCGCACAGCGCCGAACCGTTAAGCGAGTCTGCGGCCGAGGCCCTGATCCAATGCTATCTCGCTCAGCACAATCGCGCCAAGGCGCGGCGCTGTTTCGATGCATTGGCGCACCGGCTGAATACGGAACTTGGCGTAGAGCCTGATCCGACGCTCATTTCGCGTCTGGCCGAAGCTGGCGTGGGATCGTCTCTCATTCACTGACATCGCAAAGCCACCCGGCGCCGCGGCACGTTTGCGAGCCTCCGCAGCGCGGCACGGGTTGCTCGCATTTGGACGCGCGACGAACGCTTGAAGGACGCAGGAGTATCGAGCCGCGAACGGGTTGCTCACAGTATCGTCGCGGCCAAAGGATGATCAGCGAATAGCCCGCTCACGCACTGCGGACGAGGCGCGCGCGGTCCCGGTTCTAAGCTGCATCCCGACTCGAGAGCCACTTGGGAATCCGAGATGGGTCTGCATCGGAGAATGGTATGGAAAAGCTCGACGCCTTTGGGAATTCAGACCGCGAAGCGGAGTTCGAAACGCCTTTCGGCCTGATGGAAGCGGTAGAGGAGAGCGAGACTTCAACTATCGCAATGTCGGCCGGACTCACCCCGTGGGAAGATGACTCAACCTCGCTTGCCGATGAGTCGCTGGTTCAATCCGAAGCAGAAGCCGATTTTGAAGATCTCTTCGAGGAACTGCGCGATGAAGCCTTCGACGAAGCGGTCTCGCACCTCGCCGATGAAACGCAGCTTGCTGTTGCCGGCCAGTTTGCGAGCGAGTCAGCCAGCAATTTCGCTGAACGCGAACGGTTGGCGGATCGTCACCTCGACGGCGTTCGCTATGAGGCGGAAGACTATCTCGAGAAGCTGGAAGAGGGTGTTACCGGCGTCGACATTGCGAGCTATTCCGACGAACAACTCACCCAGTTCCTCGACAGCTTTGACCGCCAGCCTGCGGACCTGACCCCTGCCAGCGAGAATTTCTTTCGCAAGCTGGTACGCAAGGCGAAGAAAGGCATCAAATGGGTCGCCAAAAAGGCGAAGAAAGCTGCGAAATCGACCTTGCTTCGCCCGATCCTGGCACGGTTGAAACGACTTGTCAGGCCGCTTCTCAAACGGGTTCTTTCCTTCGCAATCGGGCGTCTTCCCGCGTCGTTGAGACCCCTCGCGCGCAAGCTATCGAAGCGGTTCAATCTCGAAGCCGGTAGCGGCGATTATTCGGCCCACGAGCCTCTTCGCTACGAAGGGCCCAGCGTCCTTACGCTCGCACGCGAGTTCGACGCCGCCATTGCCGATGGCATCATGGATTCCGGAGACCCTGACGGCCTCGGTGCATTTGGCGAAGAAGAGGCCGAAACGCTCTATGGACCAAATTCACACAGCCTCGAAACGTTGGAAGGCGCGCGTGGCGAACTGCTCGAGCGGCTCCGTAATGCCGAGGACGGCCAGGATCTTACCCCGGAAATCGAGCAGTTTGCGCCTGCGATCTTGGGTGCAATGCGAGTCGGTATCCGTCTCATCGGTCGCCGCAAGGTCGTGGCATTCCTCGCCAAGCTGGTGGCGAAACTGATCAAGCGGTGGGTCGGCCCACAAATGGCTAGGCCGCTGTCGAATTCGATTGTCGATGCAGGCCTGAAAATGGTCTCGCTCGAGGCGGAAGGCGAGTCAGGTAGCAGCGAGGCGGACATTTCCGCCGATGCGCTGGCCGGTGTGATCGAAGACACTGTGCGGCGCTTTGCGGAGAATGAGGACTACATCTTCGAAGATGAAAGCCTTTCCGAAGTGGCGGCCCATGAAGCGTTTTCCGCTGCGGCGGCGACGCATTTCCCTGCCAGCTTCATCAAGCCGCATTTGCGCCAGGCTCCGAAGCTCGGAGGGACCTTCATTCGTCGCCGCATTCGTTCGCTGCGGCCACATGCACGATACACGCGCTCGCCGGATGTCGTGATTTCTGAGCAGATGGCGGATGCGCTCCCCGCCTTCGGCGATCCGTCGCTAGGATCGGTCATGCGCAATTCGGGAGTGCGTTTTCCGGCGAAGGCGCGAGTTCACATCTTTCAAGCCCTGGCGGGATCGAGCCCTGCCCAGATCCTCAATGAAAACAGCGTCCATACCGGTGTTCTCGGACGCTCTGCGCTTCAGCCCTTGAGCGAGGGTGCGGCGGGCATGCTGCTGGGCGAACCGGCGCTGGGCACGCGTTACCTTGCTTCGCAATTGCGCCATTCGAGCGAGGCCGAGCCCGGCCAGCGCATGTACCTTCTCGAAATGCTGGATCAGGCGGGTGGAGCGCATCCTCTGGTTCTAGGGGAGTTCGAGTCCGCTCGCTCTCGTCGCGGCAGCCGCTTTCGCCAGCGCATCGACCGTCGTCGACGTGCGGTGATCTTGAGCTGGTACATTTCGGAAAGCCGTGCGCAGCATATTGCAGGGCAACTGCGCCAAGGAATGGGAGCCGCAGTCGTCCTGAGGATGATGATGGCAATGATGGCGCGCGCGCGCCTTCAGGGCGAGGCTGCAGCAATGGATGACGAGCCCGAAGTGCCATTCGAGGGCCTTGAGGAAGAAGCGTTTTCCCTGGGCGATCTGGGCGGCGTTTTCCGGGGCCTGAAGAACCAACTCGCACGACAAGTGCGCCGCTGGACGGGTCCAATGATCGCGCGCTGGCTGCGCAAGAATATCCCCGCGTTCCTTCGCGCTGTGGACGATCCGCGTCAAGGAATCTCGATCCAGATCATCCTCACGGGCGTTCCCGGGCTTTCGCTAGTGCTCGATCCGCTTTCGGCGGCAATGAAGATCGGTCAAATGCGCCATCCCTTCGCTGGCAAGCCGGAGTTCAAAGTTCGACTGGTGCCGGGATACCGTCGATGACAATTGCCGCGCGATCCCCCGGTCGGCACCGGCTGCTGGTGCAAGATCTCGAGCGTCAGCTCATGCACTGGTTGGCGGCGGCGCGGCTCTTTCGCAGGGCCGACGAGTTCGCCTCCAAGATCGCGTGGTCCTCGGTCGAAGACGAAATCGGTGTACCTTTGCGACGCGAGATACACCGGATCGTCGAGGAATTGATCGAGCTAGGCGAAGCGACTGCCGAAATCGTTGGTCGCGCAAAACGCAATCCGGATCTGATCATGGATGCCGGCAAGGGTATTCAAAGATTTCGCACCCGCTACACCCAGGTGGAAACGACGCTCGATTTTCTGGGCGATGCCGTAAATTCGCGCACCAGCCCGTGCTTACGTGCAGCGCTTCGCAACCTCGATCGTATGGCGTTTCAGTCGATGAAGCCCGTGCTTGATCGAGCAGGCATCTCCTGTCCGCAGGTTCTTGTCTATCAGGACAAGGGGCTAGGCGCTTCGATCATACGCGCCGGTGTGCGCCTCTGGACTCCGGGATCGGTGATGCCGGTTGCGGCCGTCAAGATCGTGCGTCACAACCTCTATCGTCCGACCAGCCTGTTCCACGAAACCGGCCATCAGGTAGCGCACCTGACCCGTTGGGTACCGCGTATGCAGCGTGCGATCCTGAGCGCGCTTGCGGGCGACAGCGAACTGCAACAGATGTGGTCCGGCTGGGCCAGTGAGATCGCCGCCGACGTTTACGCCTTCAACCACACCGGATACGCATCGGTTGCCGCGCTGTACGATGTCGTTGGCGATGCCCGTACGATCCAGCGCTGGACCCTGGGCGCTCCGCATCCGATCGGCTGGCTGCGCGTGTTGCTTGGTTGTGCTTTTTCGCGTGAAGCATACGGTCAGGAAGGACCGTGGAATGGGCTCGAGACGGCGATGCTGGCCCGTTTTCCTGCAAGTCGCGCCAATGACACGCTATTTCCGTTGCTCGAAAGATCGCGTGAAGCGATGCCTGCCATCGCTCGTGCCTGCCTGGATGCGCCAATTCCCGCGCTAACCGGCAAGCCACTGCACTCTGTAGTTGACCCGGCCCACGTCGCGCCCGCTGCACTGGCGGAATTTGAGCATAGAGCAGGTGAGCAATTGTGGACCTCGCCCGCATGGCGCGAGACCCACGGAATCCGGATGGTTGCCCTGACGGGACTGCGCGAGGCCGAGAGCCCGAGCACCGCGACGCATTGGATCGAGAAATCACGAAACTGGATGACAGATCGCGCCATGGCGGCGTGAAGGAGGATGAAATGGTGAAAAGAACACCGGGAGCGAAGTCAGTGGCACCCAAGGCAGTCGAAATCGACGTCGAAGAATTCGCAAAGATGCAGCAGAACATCGCTTCGATGGAGAAGCGCATCTCGGAACTTCTGTCTGCGAATGCTCTCCAATATTCGATCGATACCGGTGTCGAGAAGCTGGGCGAGGTTGCGAAGAGCCTGCACGAAATCCTTCCGGCACAGGGGCAAATGTCGAAGAGCCTCGAACTCATCGCGGGCAAGATCCCCGAAGGGCCGAATTACCGCGAACCCGACGGGAAGCAGACCCGATTGCTGGACGCCATCGCCGGCTTCCATCCGATGTTCGACCTCGATCGAGAGCTGGATGAGGCGAGCGACCAAGCGAACACAGCCTCGAGCTCCGCACTTACGGGAGACAAGAAATGATCGACCAACTTATCAGCGCACGAGCGGCAGCCCCCGGCAATACCAAATCCCTGGCCGAATTGGGCAAGGAGCTGCTGAAGGCGGATCCGCTCGATCTGGTCCTGTACCAAGAGCAAGTCTGGGATCGCTACAAGGTTGCGAGGAACGCCAATATCGGCACGGGAGGAAAGGCGCGCAATTTCCTAATCGATCAGGGCGAATACGACCCGGTCGCTCCCACGACTCCCGGCGCGCCCCCGTGGTATCATCTCGGCTACAGCTATTCGCTCGAAAACACGCGCATGATGCAGATATTCGCTCGCGTCGTGAAACTGTATCGCACCGGGGAAGAGATGGGCATTCCCAGCCTCGAGACACAGGCTTGGCTCGATGCGACCGAGGCTCTCATTTTCAATGCTGGAATCCCAATATCGGCCTGGCTTTCGACCAGCTCGGTACGGAACGATCCCGAGGATGTCCGGCGCAATGCCTATTGGCGCCTTTTCGGGCTGGACCTCGCGTTTGGAGGTGACTCAAATGAACCGTCTCAATACGTGAAGGCCAAGGCGGCGAACTCCAATTTCCGACCGCTCTTCGAAGAGCTTCTGCACGAGCTTTGGCGGTCATTCGAGAATCAGAACAACACCAGCGGCGCGACCCAGGCCGATCCGGACAGGGTCTATCGTATCGCGCAGGAACTCGGTTACGTGCTGCGCTCTCGCAGGCAGAACCTCACGCTCGATCGGGAGGAACTGTCGGCGGCAACCGCGCTTGGTTGGATCAACCTGACTCTGCAGTTCAACTCTCGCATCATGGTCGATCTAAAGGTCGAGGCGACCAGTGCGGCAGAGCGACTGCGACTGATCGGGGAGAAAGTGGGTCTTCCTGCGCATAGCCGAAGTGCGGCGCTGATCTCCATGGCACCGGATCTCTCGCTATTGCTGCGTGTCATCGAAGCAGGAGTAATCTCTTCGCCAGCGGACGTGCCCGTGTTGTTCCTTTCCAACAAGCCGACAAGCTGGAGCGCGAGCTCTCCGCAACCCATCGGGACCAGCGTGCGCCGAGTGATCACGGAATGGGCTGCAGCGAGCGGAAAAGACCTCAAGTCGCGCTCCAAGCCCGTTGAAGTGGGCGCCAAGGTGCTCACGGCCGCCTGAAGAGCAAACACGAATACCGGCGGAGGACGCTATGGACCATTATCCCGAAGATGACATTTTCACTGACGGTTCGGATGAAGCCTACACCAGTGAACACGATGAGTTCGCGCGCGAAGAAAACTTGGCCTGGCTCGATTTCGAGGAAGGCGAGGAAGAGTTCGACGAAGCGGAGACACTTTACGAAGAAGAGGCTTTTGAAAACGAAGCGGAGCTATTCGATCGCGAAGGCTCGTACGAAGACGATGTCGGCGAGTTTGAGGACGAGTTTGAGGACGAGTTTGAGGACGAGTTCGAAGACGATTTCGAAGGCGAGTTCGAACGGGAATTCGAACACGAAGACGCATACGACCACGACGACGGATTCGATATCGAGGAACGCTATGCGCCCGGTGCTTGGGAGGAAGATGAATACGGCGAAGAGCCCTACGACGATGATCCCGAGCAGTCCGGCGAAGCCCTGTTTGCGATGCTGTTTGAAAGCGAACAGCCCTCGCGTGTTGACGATGTAACCGAGATCGCCAACTTTGCCTGGGGCCCGACGCTGCGGCGCGGATCGAGAGGGAGTGCGGTTCGCACGCTCCAGCGGCTTTTGAATATGGCTGGGGCAACTCTGAAGGTAGATGGCATTTTCGGGCGCAACACCTTGCGCGCCGTCCGGACGTTCCAGCGTGAAAACGGTCTGAGCGTTGACGGCATCGTCGGCAGGCGGACGAAGGCGGCCCTGACCGAGGGCCGCGCAGCACAGGGACCGGCATTGCCGCCTTCAAGCGGCGGTTCGCCATCGAGTCCGAGCGGTCCGATTACATCTGGTGACCTTCCCGACCGGATTGTGAGCGTCGCCAATAGGGAATGGCGACGCTGGGTTCGCAACGGTCGGAGAATGACTGAGAGAGAATCCTCGGCAAGGCCGATGGTCCAGGAATACTGGCGGGTCGGCGGAGGCCGCCGGGTAAGCCTTTCTCAGGTCGCAAGCCGTACATGGCAGGAATCCAACCCATGGAGCGCGGCATTCATCAGCTATTGCATGAAAGAAGCGGGTGCAGGATCCACCTTCCGCTATGCCTGGGCGCATTGGAAATATGTTGCGGAAGCCAAGCGGAATCGACTCCGCAACAATCATTCGAGCCCGTTCTGGACATACCGTCCGTCCGAAACGCCGTTGATGCTCGGTGATCTCGTTTGCAACTCGCGATCGGGCAGCGGCGTGACATATGACAATGTGGACTCCGGCAAAGGCTTCAAGTCGCATTGCGACATCGTGGTCGAAATCAACGGGGACACCGCGATCGTCATCGGCGGCAACAAACGCAACTCCGTCCGCAAACAATCCGTTCGCCTGCGTCCCGACGGGACGATCGATACCCGTAGAAACAGGACGCGCTATTATGCGGTCGTGCGGTGTCGTGGCGATGTGAATTCGAGCATGATCGGTCCGCAACCCAGTGTTCCCGGCGATGTCGGCGTGGGGACTGGGGCAGACATCGGAGCGGACGGTTTGCCGGCGCTCGGCACGCTACCGATCTTCGAGAGGGGACGCGTAATCAGGCATTACCAGTTCACGCCGGAGGACCGTCTCTGGACGGCGCGCCTGATCATCGGCGAGGCCGGGGGCCGCGATACGAAGGAGAACCGTGCGGTCATCCAGTGCGTCATCAATCGATACTCGGTCCGTTTCCACCGGGCATTCAAATCGTTCGCGGCGTTCCTGCGCGTCTTTTCGACCACGTTGCAGCCAGTGCTCAAAAACCCGGGTGCGGCGTCACGTCATATGCACAAAAGCTCCTACGTGCGCACCGGAGGATATTACAAGAAGAGGCCCCATATTCCGTGCGGCCAGCTTCAGAAGTATCTCAATCTGCAGAGGCGACCTTGGGAAAGGCTCACGCCGACGGCGCGGCGTCTCGCTTCTGAGTTCCTCTCGGGCTCGATGCCGAACCCGGGTATCGGCAATGCCGACAATTTTGCCTCCACGAGGATCTACTACAAACAGAAATATAAGCGTTGGCCGAGCTACGATCAGTGGCTTGCCTACACGAAGAGAGCCGGCAAAAGTCACGGCCGCTGGATCGGCGAAGTCCCCGGACTGGATCAAATGAAGAATGCATTCTTCCTCAGCAAGGAGGCGGAACGGCTCCCTACTGGAGCGGTACGAATCAGGCCCGCTTAGGCCGTTCCATGAGCACGAGCTTTGCGGATGGTACTTCCGGTAAGGGGTCAGACCGTAGAATGAGATGGTCTCGGTCCCTTTCGCTCCGACCGATATCTTGCGCGATCGTAAGTTCTAGCAGGCGGCTCCATCAGAATGTGCTTTTCGCCAACTTTCGAGGCTAAAGATGAGATCTCAGAGTAAGTAAGCCTGTCCAACCCTTCTCCATCAATATTGATAGACGATCGACTTCTATTTTTGATCGATCATGACAATTGGAGTACAAATATTGTCACGAGTCGCCTCATAATGGAAAGATACGAGGTTTTTCCTATCCGGGGAGGGGCGGCATGGGATGGAATCCCAATGAGATAGACAGCGAAATCCTGGCAGTTCACGCAGCATTGGTTCCCAATGGAGCGCAAGGCGAGATTGTCTTGTTTGGCGGCGATGAACATTGGGAAAATCAAGGCGAGACGCCGCCCGAGGGCAATGCTTCGGCCTGGATACCAGATGGATGGAAGAAGACCCGGATCTATGATGTCGCAACG
>JASJDE010000130.1 GCA_030065195.1 Erythrobacter sp.
GCGCCGGGATACGACCACATCACCAGCGGCATCGGCGCGGCGCAGATCGGCTGGTACGGCACCGCGATGCTCTGCTACGTCACGCCCAAGGAACACCTCGGCCTGCCCGACCGCGACGATGTGAAGGTTGGCGTGGTGACGTATAAGCTGGCCGCCCACGCGGCCGACCTTGCGAAGGGCCATCCGGCCGCCAAGGTGCGCGACGATGCGCTATCAAAAGCACGCTTCGAGTTCCGCTGGAGGGACCAGTTCAACCTCTCGCTCGATCCGGAAACGGCGGAGCAATATCACGACCAGACCTTGCCAGCCGAAGGCGCCAAGACCGCGCATTTCTGCTCGATGTGCGGTCCGAAATTCTGCTCGATGAAGATCAGCCAGGAAGTGCGCGAATTTGCCGCCAAGCAGAACGAAGGGCCGGAGAGCTTCCTTGCCTCGGGTGGCAGCGTGGCGGAAGCGGAAGCCGGGATGGAAGAGATGGCTGAGAAATTCCGCGATGGCGGGGATTTGTACGTTCCAAGGGACTGACGGGCGCGCTGTATTGTGACGTAAGGAATGTCGGGACGGCCCAATCCGTCTTCCGGGCGCCCACATTCGCCCGGCGCGAGCGGGCGTTCATGAGTGGACCGGCGGGTTCACTCGGGGCTTTGCGTTTTGAGTGCGAGCCACTACATTCCGACCGAGGAGTTATTCCATGACTAGCGCGCCCAGTTCCGATATTTTCGGCTCTTACTTGAAAAAGGTAAGCAAGAAGAAGTCGGATGAAGTCGACGATGAAACGGCTGCGGAGTCGGCTATTCTCAAGATGTTGAGCGAAGCGGCAGGCCAGAATGAAACCGTTTCCGTCAAGGATCTGATGGACCGGATGGATCTCTCTCCCAGCACTTTCATGCGGACTATCGTCCAACTCGAGGATTCCAAGCTGATCGAAATGGTCGGCGTGGGAGACAAGGAGACCGTGGCGATTACCTCTTTGGGAAGCCGTTTGGCCGGGTAGTGCAAGTTGATTGATCAATAGGGCAGTGCGTCGGAGGTGCTTGTGGGGGGGATCGAATATCTGGCCGTAGCCTTGATTGGCGGAATTCTCGGAAGCTGCGAATTGCTTTCTCGCTATCGCGACGAGCCGGTGAAGGCGGTGCTCAACCTTGCCGCAGTCTGCTATATTCTTGTCAACGTCGTCGCCTCGATCCTGGCTTTGTACCTGATCAAGGTGTTCGACGTCGACTTCGGCCTTTCCGCCGATGAGGGGACGAAAGAGCAAGTGCTGCGAGTGCTCCTCGCTGGACTTGCCGCCATGGCGTTCTTCAGGACCTCGCTGTTCACAGCGCGGGTGGCCGACCAGGATGTACCCCTGGGGCCGGGATATGTCCTGCAGGTGCTGCTCAATGTGACAGACCGGGCGGTGGATCGCGGCCGCGCAAAGCCGCGAGCGGAGGAGATCGCCGAGATCATGCGCGACGTCGACTTCGCAAAGGCTAGGACGGCGCTCCCACCGCTTTGCTTCGGTCTTATGCAGAATGTCAGTCCCGAAGAGCAATCGTCGGTGGCGGATCAGGTCAATCTGATCCCGATGCCCGAGAAAGGGGAATCGGGACAGCTCCAATCGGTGCTGCTCGGCCTGTTGCTGCTGGGCCTTGTGGGTAAGGACGTTCTCAAGGCGGCAATCGCCGCCTTGCAGGGGGAACTGGTGGTTCATCATCCGGAAGGGACGACCTAGCCGGATCGGGTTCCCGTGAAGCAAGCGCTCCTGATCATCGACGTACAAAAGGGCATGTTCGACAACGCCACTCCCTACAGGGGGGCGGAAGTGGTCGATGCGCTCTCCCAAGTTCTGTCGCGCGCCCGCGCGTCTTATGTTCCTGTGTTCTTCGTCCAGCACGATGGCGGAGAGGGCAGCCCCCTGGCCATGGCCGGCGCAGGCTTCGCCTTCGTCGATGAACTCGCCCCGCGAGCCGACGAGGATGTGACGATCAAACGCCGATGCAGCGCGTTTCACGAAACCGACCTGTCCGAAAGGCTGCGCGCCGCCGATATCGAGGAAGTTGTGATCGGCGGAATGCAGACCGAATTTTGCGTCGATACCGCCGTACGCGGTGCATTCGAACGCGGCTTTGCAGTCTCGCTGATCGCCGATGGACACACGACCTTCGACACGCCCGCGCTGCCCGCGGCCCAGATCATCGCGCATCACAATCACACGCTGGCGAGCGGACACTTCGCCAATGTCAGGGATGCAGGCGATCTGATATTGGGCTAGGTTCGAAATCGGGGCAGAGATGATCGCCAAGTCTTTCCGGGGAGGGGGTCCGGATGAACATCGGAAGAAGAGTTGGGATATTGGGAATTCTGGCTGCTTGCGCGATCGGTACGCCAGCACAGGCCCAGCCGCGCTACGACATTGCACTCGCAAAGGCAGCTTACGAAACGGCCAAAGCCAGCGGCATCCGTCCGCAGACGACGGGGGAACTGAATCGGTGCGCAGGCTACTGGGAAGCCGTGTCGCGCGTCCGCAAGGGCAACTACGTCTTGTCCGACGACTGGGCAGCGCTGGGCGACGATTTCAGCGAGGCCGGTATCCTGATCAAGAAGGCCGGATTCAAGCTCGACCTCGACAAGTCAGGGGCACTCGACGCCCGCCATCTCGATGAGGCCATCGCGGCGATCAAGCTGCTCCAGGGCTTCCTGAATGGCGATGACGAAGCGACGAAGTCGGTGTTCGATGTCCTGGGGTCGTGCCAGCGGGGTTAGCGGCGCGCAAAGTGAGCGGAAGGACGCCGGTTCAATGAACGGAGGACCGGTCAAACCGATCCGCCGATGCAATAGACACTACCCCATTTACTTTCGGCTTCTGTTTCACCTAACTTCCAACCCTTTGGAAATGGGGGGTATAATGGAAGAAATGACGCGTGTTGCGGATGCGGGCAAGTATCCGGCTGTTTGCCATCTGCATATCAAGCGAAGGAAGATTGGAAGGAAGAAGGAAGCGATCGGGTCGGGTGTCCTTATCGCGCCGCAATATGTCCTGACGGCCGCCCATAATTGCAGCAGCTTTGGCGGACGCTTCAACTACGTTCGCCACATCGATGTCAGGTTTGGCCAGCTCTCCGTCGACAGCGATGACGGCAGTTCCATCAAGAGCGAGGCGTTGTTCATCGCGCCGGGTTATCGCGGCTGGTTCGGCAGCAATTTCCGCCGCGACTTCGCGCTTATTCGCCTTTCGCAACCGGTCGAAGGTGTGGAGCCGGTTCGGATCGCAAATCGCGATCCGATGCAAGGCGAACCCATGACCCCGATTGGCTATCCGGGAGACGACCGCGAGAATCCGCACTTCGATGGTTACACCATGTTCGAGGCTACCGGGGACACCCTCGATCTGCTGCCCGACGAAGTCCGCTACAATGTCAATACGGCCACGGGGCTGAGCGGTGGGGCGGTGCTCAACGGTGATGGAGAGGTGGCGGCTGTCCACACTCGGAGCGCGCGCGGCGTTGCGCCCGGCGTAGGACGGGTAGTCGACGATTTTCTCGTCCGCCAGTTGAGAAGCTGGGGATGGACCGGGTAAGATGACCCGGTGCCCATCGCGTGGGCGCGCGCACAGAATTACCGGAGGACCGAGGTGCCAGACGCGTCGATCCGATGGTGAGCCGGGTTGCCGCTGGCATGCGGATTGCCTAACGTGCGGCGTCTAAAGTGCAACAGGGGGTCGCACACCATGTCCTTGAAATCGTTCGCGGCGTTTGCCGTTCCTGCAGCCATTGTCTTCGCCGCACCGGCTTCGGCGCAATACATGCCGCACCTCGATCCCAACACCTACATGCTGGCGATGATGCAACATGGGAACGGGCAGGACCCCTGCATGGCCGGTGTCGCACCGCCAGAGAAGGAGATCGACGAGGCGCGCGTGCCTGCGCCCGGCGTGATGCAGTCCTATTTCGAAGCGGCGCTTGGGGGCGGGGCGCTCAGCCAGGCATTCCGCAAATCCAAGAAGTCGCAATGGACAAGCGGTGGTACGACCGTTCCATATGAGAGGATCGATGCGCAAAGCGATCCGCTCGCAGTCTCAGGAAATCAGCTGGACCCGGATCCATTGCGTTTCTTCCGCGCGGGCAATTTCCAGACCGCTCACGGTCAGTGGAGCGTGCTGGATGCAGCCGGCAACGTGGTTGGCGTCTACGACGCGCAGTTCAAGCGGCAGGGCGGCAAGTGGAAGCTCCAGCAGCTCAACGTCCTCGGTGCGAGCGAGACCGTTGCCCCGGCCATGCAATACTGCATCGAGCCGGGCGACGTGACCGAGCACAAGGTTGAAACCGCCGGAAAGAGCGTGGAACGCCTTGAAGAGCAGATCAGCAAATCGGAAGAGAAACTGCTCCGCGATCAGGAACGGCTGGCGAAGGCGGAAGCAAGACTGGCGGCCAAGCCCAATCGGTCGACCTTGAAGGAATCGAGAAAGCGCGCGCGGGAACGGGTCGAGCGACGCGAAGAGAAGCTTGCCGACCTGCGGGAAGGGCTGGAAAAGGCTCAGGAGCGCCTGATGAAATCGAGCCGCGATGCAGCGGAGATCGCGGCGATGACGGGCCCGGCGCAGGATGCGCTGCGCTGGCGCGGGTTCGAACTCACCACCGACAAGGAAGAAGCCGAAGAGGAAGCGGCGGAACAAGCGCAAGCGGCAGCAGAGTAGGCGGAGCTGTGCAATCCGCCGCTGCAGTCGGGGACGGGTGAAAAGAGCCGGCCCGCAGCAACCGCATAATCGGACGAAGCACCGATCCCCAGCGCTTGCGCGGCTTCGGCGCCTTGCGTCTGAGCCGTCCCCGAAATCCATTGAGTTTCACGGCGTATTGAGTCAGTTTCACGGCAACAACCAACGGTCGCATCCGCATCATAAGTTTCCTCAACGCACGAGGCGTGTCGCAATGCAACCACTTCCCGTTTTTATCTCCGCGCAGCGCCAGGCCATGGTTGCCAATTGGAAGAAGTGGGATGTTTCCCCGATGGTGGCCTTCAAGAATCTCGGGATTTTCGATCCGAGCCTGAGCGGATCGGAGGTCCGCGCGACGTCGTGGCAGCCGCTGGGCAAGACCAGCGCGGTGATCCAGCGGACCCATGGCGGCGTGCTGAGCTTGTGGGTCGATCCGGCGGCCGACAATTACGTCGACCAATTCCGCAAGTTCCTCACCGAACACGCCAAGGTCGACGACAGCGACCTGACCAAGCAACACGATGTCGACCACCTGTTCAACCGCGAGCGTGCGATCAAGCTCGGTTACAAGTTCGTGCGCCTGTTCCCGGTCCCCTACCGTGTCAACCGTTCGCACGGGGCGGGATACGAAAAGGCGATGACGGCCGCAGCCAGCGCCAAGAACCCGAAGCAGATGAAGCTGATGGACGAAGTGTCGATCATGAAGTTCTTCGGCTTCAAGTCGCCGCGCAAGAGCGGCAAGCTCAGCAAGGACCAGGATCAGCACCTGCGCAACATGGCCAAGACGCACGGCCTGCCCGAAGAGCTGATCTTCGGCGGCGTCGAAAACCTGATGGACCGCGCCCACCAGCGCAAATAGCGAGCGACTAAGATCCCGAAGGAAAGCCCCCGAATGCCGGTGCAGGGTCGGCCCCTTTGATTCTGCGCCGGTTGAGTGTTGCCTTCTCCTTTCGCCAGAACGACTCTCCCCGAAGTTGCTGACGAGATGTTCTTTGCGTGCGTCCAGCCAAGCGGCATGATCGTCGTTCCGTGACATTCATCACGCGTGCCCAACCGCATTTCGTGGCCTGTTTCGTCCGTCTTAAGCCGAAGTCGATTTGGCCATGGACACTATCCAAACAGGCTCTCGCCGCCAAGACGAGCCGGTCGAAAGCCAAGATGCGAATAGGAGGACGAAATGGATGATTTTGATGCAAAGATCGATGAGATTGTTGCCGATGAACTGGCGCGGACCGACGAGGCCGGTGAAATGGCTGTCGCGGCATCCCGCGAGAGCGTCCGGGACCTCAAAAAGGTTTTCTGCGATCACTGGGATACCGCCCGCAAGGTTCTCGAATTCCTGAAACCTTACCTTCCGGCCGTGTTGCGTGTTCCGTTGACCGTCTTGATCAGGATTGGCGATCGCATCCATTCAACTATCTGCCCAACATAGGTCGTGCTGGGTCGTGCCTTGGACCATGAGCAGATCCCTGTACTGCGCGATTGCGAGACTGCGCGGGCACGGGATCTGCTGTATGCGGCCTTTTTCTTGCGAATTTGTCTCACCGAGCCAGCGTGGATCGAGCCTCCCGTCGTATCGACTTAGTCCACGCCCGCGCTCAGCTCATCGGTTTGAGCGTCGAACTGTATCCGTATTGCAGGCCGTCGGTGGAATCGGTCCGCGTCAGGTTTGCCTCGATCGATTCCGGGGAATAGCCCGGCCCGGTCATAATCCCGCATAGCGACACCATCTCCGGCGCACTCGCCCCGCTCGGTCCGCACATGGCAAGGCACGAATAGTTCCGACCCGGCGAGGAACCCGAGGCCGCCCAGTGCCCGGTCACCGAATACTGGACATCCTGGAATGTCAGCGACCCCTCGAGCGTTCCGACGGCATCGTTGGTGTTCACATCCATGATCAACTCGCGATTGCCTTCGTCGTCGGGCTCGCTGCCCAGATACCAGTGCGGCATAGTCAAATTCCCCTCTGTTGGTTTGCCGCGAGCTTGGCGCAAAGTATTTGTGATGTAAAACACTTTGACGCGCCTTGTGAATTTCCCCGACAGGCGCCCGGCAGTCTTGCCGAGCCTGCCGCCGATCGTCCCCGTCGCGATACCGGCATGCCAGCCGCTGCGGGTTGGAGCGGGCCTGCGGGCGGGCTACGGTCCCGACCGTGTCGCACAAAGTTGCGAAAGGAAGACCGCCATGACCCGATTTGCCCTGCCACTCGCTGCCATACTGACCGGGATGTCCGCCGGACCTGCCTTGGCCGACGATCATGCCGCCACCCAAGAACCGCTCGCATCCGATGCGATCCGCACTGTCATGCCGGCCAGCGAGCGCGGGCGAGCGTTTTTCGAGGAGTTCGGCTTTTCCGAAGCCGTCATCCACAACGGCACCGTGTACCTCTCCGGCGTGATCGTCGGCCCGCCCCCCGAAGGCGTGAGCGAAGCCGAGGCGTATGACCGCACCTTCGCCTATCTCGGCAGCGTGCTGCAGCGCGCCGGATCGAGCTGGGACGACGTGCTCGACATCACCACCTTCCACGTCGATATCGAGCAATCGATGCCCGCGCTCGCGGCGGCGAAGAACAAGGTGATCAAGGCGCCGTTCCCGGCCTGGACCGCAATCGACGTCGACCGGCTGTTCGCGGAAGACGGGCTGGTCGAGATCAAGCTGGTCGCGCGCGTGACCCCAACCACAACCGAGGAGTGAGACGATGACTGCACTGCCCTACGAAACCGCGCTTGAAGAGGCCCAAGCCGCACTGCTGCGCGCCAAGGCGCTGCTGCAGGAGGAGATCGCCGACTACCCCACCCCGATCAGCGGCTGCGACGCGCAATATATCCGCCTGATCAGCGACCGGACCAAGATCGGATCTTGCCTGCGGGTGATAGAGGAGCAGCCTTTTGTGGCGACCCCGCGGGTGCTGGAGGCGGGGTAGGGGGTGCGCGGTCAAAAATCTTGGCACTCATGGGAACCCCAGGGCCGGCATCAAGATAGGAGTAAGCGAAGTTGTGGTCGGTATGAATAATCGCTCCTATTCCGCAGTCCGAAAGCGAACAATTCAATCAGGTCGCCAGGGGAAAGGTTATTCATAATCTTCGCATCATTCTACTGATTGCTACTCAGGCCGAAGTCAGGCAGGCGTTTTCCACATAGATACGAGGGTAAGGGATTTGTCCGACCTTGCTAAGGTATACTGCGAGTCTTACGCTATTTTGAGTTAGTTCTCTGGAGTGTCACTTGGCGACGATAAGTCAGAATAAGCCTCTGCAAAAACCAGGAGATGAACTCCGAGATCTAGCTGCCAGGCTCCTTTCGTACAGGTACGGTGATCCGCGGACGGAGATGCGATCTCTCGGGAAGAAGGCGGATGTAATCTTTGAGTCAAAAGAGCTTGGAAAAATGCATCGACTCTACGTTGAAGCAAAGGACTACAAGAAGGCTCTGACGAGAAGTCAAGTATCCCAGATCTATTCCGATTATTCCGGAATTCTCGAGAAGAATAGGCCTAGTCGACTTCTTATTGTGACGCGAAACGGCGTCACAACCGATGCCTTTGCATACGTCGATGAGGAACGCTTTGATGTTGTACACCAGTCAATATCGGAGTTGGAGAGATCAATACTTGGATTAGAGGAATATATCCGTCATCTCGGAGGAATTTTTTTTGAGGGCGGTTTGAGTCAATACTATATCGATGCTCGTGCTCATAAGGTGCAATACAGTGGGAAGTCAGAAATCGAGCGTCAATATTCAGAGCTTAGCTTTAACATATTCGAGGAGATTCAGGGCTGGGTAGACACAGAATCCAAAGTGCCAATTGCAGTTCTTGGAGGATACGGGGACGGAAAATCAAGCCTTGCAAAAAGAATAGCTGCAGAATTTGCAGCTATTGCGCAAAATAATGCTCTTGCCCGAATTCCAGTCCTTATTCGCCTTGGTCAATTCTCTAGAGCTGCAGGCATAGAAAGTCTTATTTCGACCCAGTTTGCATCTGATTTTTCAGTCAACAACTTCAATATTGGAATTTTTCTCGACTCAATGCGGCGAGGACGATTCCTCTTCATCTGCGATGGATTCGACGAAATGAAGCACGCGATGACGTGGAATGACTTCAGGGCCATGATGTTTGAATTGAACAGGCTAAGCGAAGGAAGATCGAAGTTGATTATCCTGGGGCGCCCAAACGCGTTCCTCACTGATGATGAGCACTTGCATGTCCTTCAAGGAGTCCGTCGCGTATCTGGCCGTGTCCGAAATCTAGCGGATTGGCCGAAGTTTTCGGAATGGCAACTGGCGCCCTTCAACAAGGATGAAAGAGACTCATTCATCGATAGGTATCTGAGCTATATTTTTAGTAGTGGGGGGCAAGGTGAATGCGACGCTCATCCGTCGCTCGACGATGAACGGATTGAGAGTGCGAAGTCGTTGGCTACAAGAGAGCCAGAAATCTTCTCCAAGCCAGTTCATGCAAAGATCCTTACGGAACTCGCAGCTGATCCAGCGTTCGATATTGAGACGTTTTCTGAGGGAATTACGCGTTGGCACCTTTATCAGGAGTTCTTTGCATCGCTCTTTGAACGAGAATCGCTGAAGGAGGCTCGAAGGCCGATTTCCGAGAGGCAGCGGCAAAGGTTTTTGGGCCAGCTCGCAGTTTGGCTATGGACTGAAAAGTCCGGCGTAACATCTTTTTCAGTCGATGAACTACCTGATCGATTCAACGAACTAGCTGAAGTGTCGCACACCGATGATCCAGAAACCAGACTAAGAGAATATTTGACGGGTTCATTTCTAGAAAAGAAATCCGGAGACATTTTCTACTTTGGTCACCGGTCATTTGCAGAGTTTCTCGTGGCGAGAATGTTGGTTCAAGGGGATTGGATCGGTTTGACGCATGGCGATGTTGCCAGAATTCTGAAGGGACCAGTCCTTGATTTCTTTGA
>JASJDE010000131.1 GCA_030065195.1 Erythrobacter sp.
CCTTGGCCTTGGGCACAAATCCGTCGATCCTTCCCGCTTCGCCGGTGGGAACCGTTCCCCGCACGATTCCATCGGCATCGACCACGGCGCTGATCCCGGTGGTGGTTGAGCGGAGCACCGGCAGGCCTTCTTCGAGGGCGCGCATGCGTGCCTGCGCGAGATGCTGAGGCGGCCCCCACCAACCAAACCAACCATCGTTCGACGGATTGAAGATGAAGTCAGGCCGATTCTCGCGATCCACGACTTGGCCGGAGAACACGATTTCATAGCAGACCTGGATGCCCGCCTGGCCATGCTCGCCAAGGTCCAGAGTGCGCGGGCCCGGCCCCTCTCTGTAGTCGATCGTGCCGGCAACCAGGCGCGAAAGCCCGATAGGTTCGAGCAGTTCGCGCATCGGCAGGTATTCGCCGTAGGGAACGAGGTGAGCCTTGGCGTAATGCGAGGTGATGTCGCCCGCGCCGTTCAGGCCAAGCACGGAATTGCGCGCGCTTACCGCGCCAAGAATACCATCTTTCTGGGTCCCGATATCGAGATTCACGACTCCGGTCAGCAAGGTTGATCGCGGTCCAATCACTGCACCCAACCGACGGCGCGCAAATTGGGGATCGCCAAACCCCGTGCGCGGGTTTCGCACGGTCATGCGATCGTAATAGCGCTGCGGATATCCATCCTCGATGTAGTCCGGGATGGCGCTTTCGGGCCAGAGAACCAGGCGCGATTGATCGTTTCCGGGGAATGTCAGATTGGCGATGCGGGTGAACTGCTCTTCGAACTTGGAGCCGTCGTTGATCTCTTCCTGTTTGAGCAGCGGTTGGACGAGTGCGAAGCGGACCGAAGTGTCGCCCCGATCCGGAACGACAACGTGCGATGCCAGCATCGCAGTCGCGATTCCGGCGGAGAGGGCAAAAACGCCGATCCAGCGGCCCGACTTGAACTGAGCAACGAGAGTTGCACTCACTAGGATGGCGAATCCGGACAAGGCGTAGGTGCCAAGCCATGGAAGAAGATACGCGAGGCCGGGCGCATTCCAGCCTCCCAGCAAGACGAGGCCGAGCGGCGGCCACGGATAACCGGTGAAGACCCAACTGCGGAGCCATTCGGTGACGATCCACGCCGCGGCAAAGATTGCCCCAAACGCCAGCACACCCAACTTCCGCGCTGCAAGATGTGCAACCAATGCAGCCGCAGCCGGATAGATTGCGAGATAGACGCACAGCAGCGGCACGGCGAGCCAGCCGAGAAATTCCGGCATCTTGGCCTGATGGGTAAAGGCCGTCGCGATCCAGTTGTTCGCAAGGGTCAGATGAGCCCAGCCGAACAGCCAGCCTTGCCAGGCCGCTGCCCGCCAGCTTGCCGCCTTGCTAAGTTGTGCGACGAACAGCGCCAACGCAGGCAAGGCGATCCACCAGCCATGCAATGGCGGGTGCCCGCATGCGCTCATCAGACCGAGCGCCAGCGCAACCCAGCCCGGTCGCGCTTGCGCCCATGAAAACAGTGTGTCGAACCGAGCGCGGAGTGAACCCATTCCTTCGGTCACTTGCCCGAAACCTGCGTGTCGGTTCAGTTCACGGCTTCCAGGTTGTCACCGCCATCGCTGTCGGAAGAATCATCGCCGCCTATCGCCGGTGGAAGAACGGTAGAATCGATTTCGCCGCCATCGTCAGCGCCGTTGCGGGCTTCCCGTGGCTTGCGAGTGCGCGACGAACGCCCTTCACCACGTCCTTCGCCTCTGGGCTTACGCGCACGGCGCTTGGGTTCGGCATCCTGATCCGCATCGTCGGAAGCCTCGATCGCGTCGCCTTCGACACCCGCTTCGCCCTCGGCTGCAGCCATTTCGGCTTCATCGCGACGCGAGCGCTGCCGACGATTGTTGCCCCTGCGGCGGTTATCGCCATCTTCGGCTTCTTCGCCATCTTCACCAGCTTGGCTGCGTTCCTCGGCGCGCTTTGCACGCGCTTCTTCCTGGCGCGCCTTGTTGTCGGCAATCACGCGGAAGTAGTGATCGGCGAACTGCAGATAGTACTCCATCTGCACCCGGTCGCCATTGTGCTGCGCATCCTGCGCAAGCTTCTTGTACTTGTCGAGCAGCTGCGGAGCGTTGCCCCGCGCCCGGCTGTCGATCCGGTTCTGACTGTTCGCGCCGCCTTGGTTGTTGCGATTGCCGCGACCGCGACGACGATTGTTGCGATTGTTATTCAAGGAAAGTGTTCCTCATCCGCGACCACGAGCGCAAACCACGTTCACGCGTAGGGCCAGTATACCCCTCGTCACTTGCGCCGGATTATCGCGGGCGCATCCCGCGATACACGGACCGGGGCCATGGCCACGCGGTCTCTTCAAGCGGAAAGTCGGAGCTCGGCCGAGCGACCGTTCGCAAAGCGGTGGTCGAAAAGCCTGATTCGGAGGTAGCGACGACTAAGCGATTTGCCAAGCCCTAGCGACATATATGTCACCGAAGCACCGCGCAGCGTGGCCGATTTGCAAGATCATTGCGGATTTCGACCGAAAAACCGGCGTCTTGCGCGATTTCACCGACCGAATCTGCCTGCGTGGCACCGATTTCGAAGATAGCGACGGCATTTTCAGTCATCAGCTTGCGCACTTGCGGAACGAGGACGCGATAGTCGTCAAGTCCGTCTTTTCCCGCAAACAGCGCCGAAGCCGGTTCGTGGTCCCGCACGTCGGGATCGAGTTTGGCGTCGGATTCCACATACGGTGGATTGCAAAGGATCAAGTCGAACCTGCCGAGCCCGTCGGCCCAACCCTGCCGGTTCCAGTCGTTCAGGACGAACGAGATTCCCTTTCCGTCACCATGGCGATCGAGGTTCGCGAGAAACGACTTCGCCACCGCGCCTGAGCGATCGGTCGCAGTTCCGAAAGCGTCGGGAAAAACGGACAGTGCGGCTATGAGCAACGCGCCCGAACCCGTTCCCAGGTCCAGGATCTCCGAAGGCGGTTCGCGACCGTGAAATGCTTCCCTTGCAGCCCCGATCAGCGTTTCGCTGTCACCGCGCGGAATCAGCACGCCCGGATCGACCGCGATCCCAAGTCCGTAAAACTCGGTCTCCCCGACGATGTAGGCCACCGGTTCATGTGCAGCCCTACGATCGACCAGCGCATCGAAAGCGACCGGCTCGGAATGGTCGGTCGCCCGCAGCAGCATCTCCGACCGGCTGACTCCCAGCGCATGGGCCATCAGCAATTCGGCATCCAGCCGGGCTGTGTCACTGGTGGCCGAAAGCCGGTCGGTCGCAGCGCGGATCGCGTCGGCGACGGTCACTCGGCCAGCGCCGCCAATCGCTTGGCTTCATCCTCGGATATCAATGCGTCGACCAACTCGCCAAGCGCGGGTCCGGCGAGCACTTCCTCGAGCTTATGCAACGTCAGCCCGATGCGGTGATCGGTCACACGGCCCTGCGGGTAGTTGTAAGTCCGGATGCGTTCGGAGCGATCGCCGCTGCCGACCATCGCCTTGCGCGCCTCGGCCTCGGCACCCTGCGCTTCGTCGCGCATCTTCTCGTAGAGCCGCGCGCGCAGCACCTGCATCGCCTTGGCGCGGTTCTTTATCTGGCTGCGCTCGTCCTGTTGCATCACGACCAGGCCGGTAGGAAGGTGCGTGATACGCACGGCGCTGTCGGTGGTGTTGACGTGCTGACCGCCGGCACCCGAGGCGCGGTAGGTGTCGATCTTGAGGTCGTTCTGGTCGATCTGGACATCGACTTCGTCCGGCTCGGGCAACACCGCGACCGTCGCGGCGGAAGTGTGGATCCGCCCACCACTCTCGGTAACCGGCACGCGTTGCACGCGGTGGACGCCGCTCTCGAACTTGAGCCGGGCGAACACGCCCTGCCCGGTCACGTTGGCAACGATTTCCTTGAAGCCGCCGACTTCGGAAGCGTTCATGCTGACCGGCTCGACCTTCCAGCCGTTCTCCTGCGCGAACCGTTCGTACATACGATAGAGATCGCCCGCGAACAGGGCCGCTTCATCGCCGCCGGTCCCGGCGCGGATTTCAAGCATGGCAGGCTTGCTGTCGGCCGCATCGCGCGGAAGCAACGCGACGGCGAGCTGGCGTTCCTTCTCCGGCAACGCCTCGCGGATGCTCGCAAGCTCCTCCTCGGCCATTGCCTTCATCTCGGGATCGGCGAGCATCTCTTCGAGCCCATCGATCTCCTCGTGCATCGCCTTCACATCGGCGGCGATCTTCGCGACCGGCTCCAGCTCGGCATAGTCGCGCGATGCTCGCACGAACTCATCGCCTTCGAGCGTGCCCGAAGCCATCCGCGCTTCGAGCTCGGCGAAGCGATTGGCGATCTGGTCAAGGCGTTCGGCGGGGATTTGCATTGCGGCTTTCAGAGTGAAGTTGACACGCCTGACACGGTGTCAGGTCGGCTAGTGAGATTTATCCGGTTGAATTGACGCGAGATTCAGGGCTGATTGCGAAGTTGACACACCTCCAACTCGTTTTGCGCCTTCTATTCGTTTCCATGAGGTCGACATAGCGAAAGTTGCGCGCGGTAGGAAACTCCCCTGTCTCATCGTCATCCCGGACCTGACCCAGGATCCCGCTACATATGGCGATGCCGGAAGAAAGTTGGCTGGACCTCGGATCAAGTCCGGGGTGACGGGAGCTACTTCCGTGACGAAATGCCCCAGCCCGTGGAATTGTGTGGCTTGCCACCCATGAACTTGAGAGTGAATTGGCGCTCGAGGGCATCTTCGATCTGGACGGCCAACTCCGTTATCTCTTCATACGATGCTTCCCCATAGATGAGGCGGGCATGGCCAAGCTCGCCCTCAAAGTCGGGTGGATCGATATCGAGGACGTACGGGATCCCTCTTTTTTTCAATTTTTGGAAGGCCTTGCTGGGATTTTGAAAGCGAAATGGCGCTTCGGCTTGAAGACCATCTAGGCGTAAGGCAGCGAGGACCTCATGGGCAAGAGGCAAGAGTTCCTCCCTCTTGGGTAGCACTGCGAGACGCGATTCTGAGTCGCCGGTCTTTCCCACCAACATCGCCAGCCGCTCGATCCCTGCGGCCCAGCCAACCGCCGGCGTCGGAGCGCCACCAAGCGATTCCATCAGCCCGTCATAGCGCCCGCCGCCGAGCACGGTGCTCTGCGCACCCAGCGCGTCCGCTGCTGCGGTGCCTTCGTCGGGAATGAATTCGAACGCGGTGTGACGGTAATAGTCCAACCCGCGAACGAGGCTTTCGGCACGCTGCCACTTGACGCCAGCCGCATCCAGCCCGCCGGTCACGCTTTCAAAGAACGACACCGCCCCATCGGTCAGGAAATCGTCGATCTTGGGCGCATCAGGCAAGAACGCCTTGTCGCGCGGGTCCTTGCTGTCGAGTATGCGCAGCGGGTTCTTTTCCAGCCGGTCCTGACTGTCCTGCGACAGGTCCCCTTTCACGGCGCTAAAATACGCGACCAGAGCAGCACGCCAGTTCTCGCGGCTGTCTGCGTCTCCCAGAGTATTGAGATGCAGGGTCACGCCCTCGATCCCCAGTTCCTTAAGCAGCTGGTCCGCCATCGCCAGCAATTCGACATCGGCCTGCGGCTCGGCCGCGCCGATGATCTCGGCGTCGATCTGATGGAACTGGCGGTAGCGCCCCTTTTGCGGGCGTTCGTAGCGGAACAGGGGGCCGTGGGTGCCGACCTTCAACGGAGCGTGCTGCTGCCAGCCATTCGTCAGATAGGCGCGTGCGATCCCTGCCGTGAATTCGGGCCGCAGGGTGAGCGAATCCCCGCCGCGATCCTCGAACGAATACATCTCCTTCGAAACCACATCGGTCGTCTCGCCGATCGCGCGGCTGAACACCTCGGTCTTTTCGAAAACCGGCATTTCGACCCGGCGAAAGCGGTAGAGCTTGCGCACGCGCTCGAAGGTTTCGACGACGAACGCAAAGGCCTCGGCATCGGCGCCGAATATGTCCTGGGTGCCGCGAATGGCTTTCGGGGTGTTCTTGCTCATAGGGACGCGCGATTACGACCAAGGGAGGTCTTTCGCAATCCTCCTCGCTGGGCTAGGGGCGCGCGAGCCTTTGGGAGAGGGGCGAAAAACAAGATTGATCAGGAACCCCCAATGCGCATCGACAAGATCCCCACCGGTAACAATCCTCCCGACGACCTCAATGTAATCATCGAAGTCCCGACTGGCGGCGAACCGGTCAAATACGAATTCGACAAGGAATCGGGTGCGCTGTTCGTCGACCGGATCCTGCATACGCCGATGCGCTATCCGGCCAATTACGGCTTTGTCCCGCACACGCTCAGCCCGGACGGCGACCCGCTCGATGCGCTCGTGATCGCACGTTCTCCATTCATTGCCGGCTGCGTCGTGAATGCGCGGCCGATCGGTGTGCTCAACCTGGAAGACGAACATGGCGGCGACGAGAAGCTGATCTGCGTGCCGGTCGACACGACCTTTCCGTATTACGCGGATGTCGGAGAACGGCAGGACCTGCCGTCAATCGTGCTGCAACAGATCGAGCACTTCTTCACGCACTACAAGGACCTTGAAGCGGAGAAGTGGGTGCGTGTTGGCAAATGGGGCGACCGGGCCGAGGCACGACAGGTCGTGATCGAAGCGATCGAACGAGCGAAGGATTAGATTTCCGGTAGAGGCCGATCCAACGGCCCGCGATCAACCGGCGGCGAATGCGACCTTGAACAGGCCGGTCAGCAGGAAGGGCAGGCCGATAGCGAGCAACCACAGGCCGATCGTGTCGCGGCGGAAAGCTCCGGCGAGCGCCATGTCGGCCGCGTGTTCATCGTCAAGCTTGGTCCAGCGTTTTTCGAACCAACGGCAAGCGGGAATGATTCCAGCAACCAGCACCACCAGGGCGACATAGGGAAGGATCGAGGCGGAGCCTGCTTCCAGCGCCTTGACGGTAACGAAGATTTGCAATGCGGTGTAGACGAGCAATGCATAAGCGACATGGTCGCTCATTGCCTTGCGCCAGTCGCGCGCTCGTGGCTGGACGGCTTCGTGCCGCTGCGAAATATCGCCCATTGATCCGCTCCCCAACGGTTTCTCTCTCGGTAGGCGAGTATTCCAAAGAGTCGACCGCGTTGCAAGCGCCGTAACCATATCGCGATTCGGGCGCTGCTTTCGTTGTCGTATCGGGGGCCCGAGTCCGCCTCGATTCCAACACCAAAGCGCTACGAAAGCAAAAATCCTGCCAATTGCGGCATTCCCGCTCTTTTCTGTTCATCTTCGGCTGCTAAAGCGGTGCCAATGGCTGAATCCGATCTTGTTCAAGAAAGCGTTGGTCTGCCGAGCGCAGATGCCACCATACCATTGCCCGAAGGTGGGCTTGAAGTCGTCTCGATCGCCAAGAGCTACGACAAGCGCGCGGTTCTAACCGATATTTCGCTGAGTGTGGCCAAGGGCGAAGTGCTCGGCCTGTTGGGGCCGAACGGCGCGGGCAAGACGACATGCTTCTATTCGATCATGGGCCTCGTCCGTCCGGATTCGGGCCGGATCCTGATGGACGGCGAGGATGTCACGAAGCTTCCGATGTATCGCCGGGCAATTCTGGGCCTCGGATACCTGCCCCAGGAGACCAGCATCTTCCGCGGCATGACGGTCGAGCAGAACATCAATTGCGTGCTCGAAATGGTCGAACCGGATGGAGAAACCCGCAAGGCGGAGCTCGAACGCCTGCTCGGCGAGTTCGGCCTCACGCGGCTGCGTGAAAGCCCGGCCATGGCCCTGTCCGGCGGCGAACGACGGCGCTGCGAGATTGCGCGTGCGCTGGCGGCAAAACCCTCGATCATGCTGCTCGACGAGCCCTTTGCCGGGATCGACCCGCTTTCGATCAGCGACATTCGCGATCTTGTGAAGGACCTGAAGAGCCGCGGGATCGGCGTGCTGATAACGGATCACAATGTCCGCGAAACGCTCGATATCGTTGATCGCGCCTGCATCATATATGGCGGGCAGGTGCTGTTCGCAGGGACCCCCGAGGCGTTGGTCGCGGACGAAAACGTCAAGCGGCTCTACCTTGGAGAGAGCTTCACGCTCTAGGATTGCAGCCGATGGCGCTCGGACCCAGACTGGACCTTCGCCAATCGCAGTCATTGGTGATGACGCCGCAGCTGCAGCAGGCAATCAAGCTGCTGGCGGCATCCAATCTCGAGATCGAGACGTTTATCGGCGAAGCTCTGGAGAGCAATCCGCTGCTCGAAGCCGGGACGACCCGCAGCGAGGACGCCGGCTCGCCGTCCGAACCCGACGATATCCCGCGCGAGGAATTCACCGCCGACCAACTCATCTCGCAAGCCCAAGGCGAGAGCGAAGCGCCAATCGATCTCGACACCTCCGCGCTCGATCGCGATCGCGATACCGGGGACGGCCAGCCGGGCGGGAGCGATTGGGGTGCCACGGGCATGGGCCTCGCTGGCGCCGAGGACTTGCCCGATATCGACGCAACGCGCGCCGCCGAAACCACGCTCACCGAACATCTCGAAGCGCAGATCGGCGCCATTGCCACGGGAGAGAAGGAAGCCTTCGTCGCCCGGCATCTGGTCGGATTGCTCGACGATGCCGGCTATCTTCCGTTCGATCCGAAAGAAGTCGCCTACGATCTCGGCGTCGATATGGACCTGATGGAAGACGCCCTCACCGTCGTCCAGATGCTCGATCCCAGCGGCGTCGGTGCGCGATCCCTGTCCGAATGTCTTGCGATCCAGGCCCGCGATGCGGACCGCTACGATCCCTGCATGGCCAAGCTGATCGACAATCTCGAACTGCTGGCCAAGGGCGAGGTCGCCCGGCTCAAGCGGCTGTGCAATGTCGACGATCAAGATTTCGCGGACATGCTGCACGAATTGCGCAGCTACGACCCCAAGCCGGGGCTGGCCTTTGCCCCCAGCAGGGACGAAGCGGTCGTCCCGGATGTATTGCTGCGCGACAATGGCAAGGGTGGATGGGACATCTCGCTCAATGAAGAAACTCTACCGCGCCTGGTGGTCAACCGCGGTTACTTCGTCGAGCTGAGCGATGGGACGCCGGACAAGGAAACCCAGGGTTGGCTCAAGGAAAAGCTCGCCGATGCGCATTGGCTGATCCGCGCGCTCGACCAGCGACAAAAGACCATTCTCAAGACCGCGGCCGAAATCGTGAAGCAACAGGAAGGCTTCTTCAGGAAGGGCGTGTCCGAGCTGCGTCCGCTCACCCTGCGCGAAGTCGCCGAACAGATCGACATGCACGAAAGCACCGTCAGTCGCGTCACCAGCAACAAGTACCTCCACTGCGACCGCGGCTCTTTCGAGCTGAAATACTTCTTTTCGAGCGGGGTCGCCTCAAGCGACGGCGAAGGCGCATCGGCGGAAGCGATCAAGGCCCGGATCAAATCCCTGACCGATGCCGAAGACCCGAAGAAGGTGCTGTCCGATCAGAAGCTGGTCGACATGCTCAAGGAAGAAGGGTTCGATCTCGCGCGGCGGACGGTGGCGAAATATCGCGAGGCGATCGGAATTGGGTCCAGTGCGCAAAGGCGGCGGCAGAAGAAGTTAGCGCACCTTTGACGCCTCAAGTTCAATCTTCCCAAGTCTTTCCAATCCAGCCAAAGGCATCTTTGTCTTCACCCTTTTTGGGAAGTGAGGCAGCCCAATCGATGTCCTCATGAATCTGCATCACCA
>JASJDE010000132.1 GCA_030065195.1 Erythrobacter sp.
ATCTGATCCGCTCCGGTGTTGGTCAGGAGCAAGCTGTCTTGCGGCCCGACGCTGAGTTCGTGGGGATCGTTGAGCGGATGACGCTTTGCTGGATCGAGCGCGTCGGGAAACTCGGACCATATCTCATCGTCGATCCGAAGCCGATCTTCGCGACCTTCGGTAACCCACAGCCGGCCTGCGATCGTGCGCGCACACCGCGGCCATGCCGGGCGAAAGGACAAGCAATCCAAGGTGTCGAGGGTGCCGCGCTCCAGGTCGATCATGGCCAAGTGATCATTGTGGGTGTCGGCAACAATCGCCCGGCCGTTCCCTTTGGGGACCAATGATCGCGGAAGTCGCAACTGGGCCTGTTCGATCGCCGCATTTCCCCATTGCCGTGTGAATGTTCCCGCCCCGTCCAGCATGACGACCCGTCCATTCTTGCTGTCGGCCACCGCTATGCCGCTCGGCCCTGCCGCGATGGCCGACGGTCGCCACAACTCGTCCGGGGCCCCACCGCCCCTTACACTTGCGCCATGCGACCAGAGCACTCGGTCGGATCGATCCACCAGAACGATCCTGTTGTTGTAGGAGTCCGCGATAGCGTACCCTTTGGGCAAGCGCGCGATGCCCTTGGGTGCAAACAGGCCTTTGGGGACGTTTCTGGCTCCCTCCTTGCCAATCTGGCGCGTGGCCGTCGCCGATCCGGATACGAACCAACGGATGCAATTCTGTCGCTCATAGACGATGCACACGCCCTCGTCATCGCAATGCAGCGCGAACACCGCCTCTCCTCGCTTGCATCGAGGCCCCACGGTCCGAACGAGCTTTCCGTCCCGATCGAGCACTTCGGCTTGGCCGTTATCGCCAAGCGCGACGACTTCCGCACATTCTTGCGATGCCGACACGGTCAGATACGGCGAATTGCGATCGGCGCGGCGACGGAGGGGCCGGGCATCGACCAAATCGTCGCTGCGCAGCAACTCGCCATCGACAATCAGGTACAAGTCGCCTCCGGTCCCGATTGCAATCGATTGCACATTGAGTTCGGGAAAGAGGTGTTCGCGATCGTCGGAACCGGGAGACAGTCGGTACACACCTTTCCGCGTCGTATCGACCACGTAAAATTTCCCGGTATTGGGGCATGACGCGATCTGTGAGGGATCGCCGAACATTCGCTCCTCCGCAGGCGCGGGATATTGCAGGCCATATTCCGCGAGCAACGCGACCGTTCTCATCGAATTCCTTCCCCGCGAACCGGGTGCTCCTGGCAATCGAGAGCCGTCCAGATCCCGCAGTTGTCGGTTCGGGTCCGGCGCGTATTGAAACGCCTTGAAGAATAAAATATTTTCATACTTTTCAGATAAATGAATCTATATCTTCCAAATCCACTGGAAGTCTGCCCCCTCCTCATCGCGCGTTCTCTTCCTTGCGAGAAAGGACCGCAATCAGCTTGCGCGATTCTCTTGTGAATGGGCCACCGTCATAGTCGCCGAAAACCTCGTCGATGGTGAGGCCGTGGAGACTTCCAATAAGCTCCAATTCGACAGGCAAGATTGCCGCGTGCGCGACGTTCTCACAGTACTCGGTCTTGGAGCCGTCAAGATCATCGATCACGAACCTGTTCGTTCCGACCCACATCATCCGGGACGGATCGAGCGTGCGCTTCTCGCAGACCGTCACCTCCATTCCATCGAGCATTGCGGTGTGCACGGTCTCACGGTTGGGACTTTCACGGACCAATCGCGCGGTGTTGTTGAGGATCACGACGATCCTTGCATCCGGTTGGAGCGAACGAGCCAGCCAGCCGAAAATCCTGCTCCGTCCCGTGGCCGATCCAATCAAACTGAGCGTGTTGGACGAAAAGATGGCAATATCGGCCGGGATCGGTTCTTCCAGCCTGGTCAGATCGGCGCAAATCAGCCGCGCATCTGCGCCGCCGCCTGCGCGTGCCAATTTCTCGCGAGCGCATTCGAGCATTTGGCTGTCGGCATCGATCCCGACGACATCGTGTCCGGCTTCGATCAGGGGCACCATCAGCCGGCCTGTTCCAACTCCCATCTCAAGCACGCGCTTGGATCCCCTGCAGATGTCGATCACGAATGAACGATAATCGTCCGGGAGCTTGTGCATGGCATCGTACAACTGGCCGCGATGAAGGGGGCAACCGCCGCTCATTTGCGTCGGCCCACCCAGATGAATCGCCTGCTTTCCGGACCCAACAGCGAGAGATCGAAGTCACCGTAGTGCGTTTCGGTCTCGAACCCGAAAGCCTCCGAAAGTATCTCGATTTCTGCGGGCATCACCATCGCAAGGGGGCGAATATCCGAGCGTACTTCGCGCCAACCGTTGCGACTGGCGGCTTCGAGCCGGAAGCCAATGCGCTGGCCCAAGGTCAGATCGTTGAAGCGAACTTCGTCGGTCTCGAATTCTCCGCCGCCTGAAAGCCTGCCGGTTCTGCTGATTTGCGTGGTCGGATCAAACAGGTAGGTTCGAGGGTGAGCCAGAGGCAGGACAAGGCGCCCACCAGGTGCGGTCATGTTTGCGATCCGGGCGAAAACGTCCGCGCGATCTTCGGAGGATTCCAACATGGCGAGGGTGTCGTTGGAAAAATAAACGAGGTCGTACTCTGCGGACAGCGTCTGGCGGAAGTCGCCGTGGATTATCCGGCACCCTGAAATCCCTCGCCGGTCGAGTTCCATACGCGCTGCCGCGACCATGGAACCGTCCCGTTCGATGCCGTCAACCCGATGCCCGCGTTGGGCAAGCTCCAGCAAAATCCTGCCGTAGCCACACCCCAGCTCGAGGCTGCGATCGGCATCGCTCGCGAAACGATCGAAGAACGAAAGATACTCTTCGGAAAGGTCATTCAATGCGGCAAATCGTTCGGAATAGTCGGGAAATTCAAACGCGTTGCGCCCCCCTCTCCCTATCGAGCCCGATGACATTTCAGTTGCTCAGCCCCGCTGCGTCAATGCGGGTTGGAAGCGATTGCCGTTGCGCCAGTGCGATTGCGGCGGATCGGATTTCCGATGCTTCGAGCGAATTGGCACCCGCTTGTTCGATGAGCGCGGCGGGACCGCAAAATCGTTCGTCCTCGCCCAGCTTGCGTTCGATGTTTCGTATGTTTCGCGAAAGATCGTCGAGAGGAGCGTTTCGCTTGGCCACCTCGAGCGCGGAAGCCCGGCAGGTCATGGCGAAGCTCGCTTGTGAAGGCATGCGGCGCGACAGGACATTCAAGGTGGCGGCCGACGCGCGCTCGACGATGGGCCATAAACGAAGCTTGTCCTGTTCTGCAGTCGGTACGCTTTGCAGTCCATTCGCCGCAGCCAGACAGCTGATGCCGTCGTAAATCGCGAGTTGCAGCATGAACTTGCAGGTCTCGGCAAATCCGAACCATGCAACGGGCCGCAGAAGTCCCTGGGCTGCGAGTGCCCTGTATGAAGGAGCCATCGGGACAGGAAGGCCGCATGCGATCAACCGATCTGCCTCATGCAACAGGGTTACCGCGGCCGGTGCCTTCGGATCGGTCTTCGCCACATCGAAGCTGATTGCGTGTCTCAGGGCGGACGGGGGCACACCCGCTCGCTTCAGGCGCCGAGTGAGATCGGTCCGAGCCGAGCGAGACAGGTTTTCGCAGACCAGAATCGGTGGAGCATCGACGCCCAATGTCCGAAAGATATCGCAAATTGCCCCCTCTGCCGCGCCGGCTCCCACGCAGACAAGGATGACACTCGCTTGCCGATAGGCGCTGTTCCGGGCGCGAGGATTGTTCCCATCGACGGCATCGACTCTGACCTTGGTCACCGTGCCATAGCGGTCGACGACGGAAAGCCCGGCCTTTGACTCGCACAGGATCGATGAATGCCTGACGGGGTCGGAACTTCGCACGAGAAGCTGCGGCACCGTTCCATTTCTCGACAAGCGGTATGCCAGCCCGCCAATTCCAAGCGCTCCGGCACCGACAATAAGGGGCGCTGCCAGTCCAGCCCGGCCGGTCAAGACATTGTCCTCGAGCGGGGACCGGTCATGCGGTCGCTTGCCTTTCGCGATGCGCAACGGCGAGGATCCGCTCGGCGATCGATGCCGGGTCGAGCCCGGCGGCAAGGGCAGCCTCGTCGCTGGTTCCGCCTTCGCCGAAGCTCTCGACGCTGATGCTCAACGCCACAGGGGCGCCGATCAGCTGCGACCAGTCCATAGGCGCATGCGCGAACAGGGTGACCGCAATCGCGTTATGTCCGAATATCTCCCTTCGTTGCTCCAAGGTTAGGCGCATCGCAAGGTGGGGAATGGGGATCGAGACGACCCGTGTTGCGACCCCGCGTGAGGTCAGGATCTCGGCCGTCTTCAAGGCAATGGCGACCTCGCTACCCCAGCTTGCAATCACCACTTCAGCCTCGGCGTCTTCACCTGAGCGGATACACAGGCCATCCCGCGCCACTTGCCGAGGTGAACAGCGTCCGCATGGCGGGATGGCTTGGCGCGACAGGAACAAGGCTGTTGGCATGGCCTTTATGGCGGCAATCGCCATCCAGGCCCCAAGGATTTCATCGGCATCGGCGGGGCGCATGCAGGCGAGACCGGGCATGCAGGCCAGGGATGGAATATGCTCTATCGGCTGGTGCGTAGGCCCATCCTCGGAGGCCAGGAGGGAATCATGCGTAAACAGGAACAGATTGGGCAGGCGCATCATGCAGGAAAGCCGCATGGCCGGGCGCATGTAGTCGGAAAATACGAGGTAGGTCGCGCAAAACGCCCGATCCTCTCCAAAGGAGGAAATGCCATTGGCGATTGCGGCCATGGCGTGTTCCCTCACCCCGAAACGGATATGGGAGCCGCTGGGATTGTCGGTCGAAAACACAAGTTCACGCGCGGATGCGACCCGGGTCGACTCATCGAGGTCGGCAGAGCCACCCACGAGCCCAAGCGGTTCGCGCAATATCGCCAAGGCGACCCCGTTGAGATCGCGTGTCGAGCGGGCCTTCGTAGCCGAGTCTGTTGCCGTTTCGAGCGCGTCCTGGACATCGGACCATGGGACACGATCGCGCGGTTCGAGCGTCGCGGTCCCTGCCCTGCCGTGTTGTAAGATCGCGCGATTGCGCTCTTTCCAGACACGATAGACATGTTCGGCCACTTCAAACTCGGCGCCATTCACTCCTACGGCGCGCTTGAGCGCCTGCGCTTCTTCCGGACCAAGGGGAGTGCCGTGACAAACGGCCGTCCCTTCGATCGATGGAGCACCACGGCCAATGATCGTTCGGCATAGGACGAGTTTGGGCTTGCGTTCGTTACGATTGGCCAGCGCCGCACGGATTGCGGGAATATCGTGCCCATCGATCTCGAAAGTGCTCCAGCCATAGGCGCGGAACCGTGCAGCCACATCCTCCGTCTGGACGTCTGCCAGCTCGCCATCGCAAGTGGTCGCATTGGCATCGTAGAGCAGCGTCAGGTTGTCGAGCGAGAGGTGACCGGCCAACGAAGCCGCCTCGTGACAGATTCCCTCCATGATGCAGCCGTCGCCCGCGAGTACGAAAACATCGGGCTCCCGCTTACCGGCCTTCGCAGCAAACCTCTTTGCCGCGATCGCCAAACCGACTCCATTGGCAACTCCTTGTCCAAGCGGGCCAGTTGTCGCGTCGATCCCCAGCGCCCGATCCCATTCGGGGTGGGATGAAGCGAGTGCGGCGTGATGCCGAAACTTGCGAAGCGCTGGGACATCGAAAGCCTCCACATCCATCAGGTGCAGGAGCGCATATAGCAAGGCGCTGCCATGGCCGGCGGAGAGCACCAACCGATCGCGAACAACGCAGTTCGGATCGGTTCCGTCGAATTCGAGAAACTCGAGGCACAGCACGGTTGCTACGTCGGCGAAGCCGAGCGGCATTCCGGGATGCCCACCACGTCCGCCTTCCGTGATGTCAGTCACCAGCGCTCGCAAGGCACCGGCGCAACTGCTGATCTGAGCATCCGTGAATCGACGCTCCGGCGGCTGGCGAACCTTCGTCAGGTCGCGATGCGTCAGTCGGTCGGCATGCATCAAGCCGACCTTCCCGCAGGGGCCAAAGAGCCGACCTGGATCGCTTTGGCGATCTCCCTCGCCGATTCTGGCGGTATCTGGCCTCCCACCGCCGAACAGGCGGCCGCACCCGCCCGGCAGGCGAAGGCCATCCGCTCGGAAAGTTGGTGACCGGCCAACCACGCGGACAGGTATCCGGCGTCGAACGCGTCTCCCGCGCCCGTTGTATCGATCGCTTCGATCGGAAGCGCAGGAACGGACAGCTCTTGCCCTTCCCCGAACGCCTTGGCACCCTCGGAGCCAAGCTTGAAGATCGTCGTCGGTGCCGAACAATGCATGTTCTCTCGTTCGTCGGGCAGCTCTGCCTCGGCCGATACGAACGCGGTGTGGCAATCGGGCAGCAATTCGACGAGCTTCGGATGGCCGTATTCGAGGTCCAAAAAGACCGGGATCCCACACGATTTCGCGCCGTGGACAAGACTGGCCGTTTCTTCGACTTCATAGCCATCCGAAAACACCGCTTCGATTTCGAGCGTAGCCAATGCATCGATATCGAACGGCTCGAGCCCAAGGACCGGATCGCGTTTCATGACGATGAGGCGGGTGCCTTGCTCCCGCTGTACGACAATGGACGCGGACTGGGATTTGGCGCCCGATTGCAATCTCGACCAGCAACGTCCTCCGGCTTTCTCTAGCGCGCGCTTCTGAGCGTCCGTCCGGCAGCGTCGTCGGCCAGCGCTCCATGAAAAACCACATCTTCGCCCATTCTGGCCAAGTTGATGGCCGTATTCATGGCCTGACCGCCTGCTCGAACATGCCATTCGTCTGCCATAACCTTGGCATCCATGCCATCAATTGTACCGCATAGTACGATTTCATCGAGAATGGCATTGCCGACAACAAGCACAGCCAAATTCTTATTCTCCATCTCTACGGGAAAATGATCGAAGTGCGCTTCAAGCCCTCAAACTCGATAGAGAACGACTCAGAATCAAATTCTGTTGACTTTGATAAAACAAAAGTATTTCAATAGAAAGCTCATTCAAAATGAACTTAACTTCTCCAATAGGAGGTTCGAAGTAATGCAACCATGAAATCGCCGATCTTTGTCCGGGGCGAAGGTGCAAAACTCGTGGATTCGAACGGTGAGTTCTGGTTGGATGGGGCATCCGGTACTTTCAATGTTCCCATGGGGTATGGGAACGAAGAGATCACAAAGCAGCTTGAGCAGGGCGTATCGTTGCCATTCCTGAGCTCACCATTTGTCGCTCGTCAAATGGAAGAAGTCGTATCGAAACTGTGCGAACTGGCGCCGGGCGACCTGACCCATGGCAGCGCCCGCGACATAACCGGCTCCTCCGCAAACGAAAGAGCGATAAAGGCGGCGCAAAAGGCATCGGGCGAAAGCGACGTGCTTTCCCTGTTCCTTTCGCATCACGGACAGTCATCTTGGATGACGGCCATTTCCGGCAATGCATATCGCCGCCGCGACATCATCGATTCAAGGAGCCCCCACAGCCTCAAAGTGCCCGCCCCGTACTGCTATCGGTGCCATTTCAAGGCGCGCTACCCCTCGTGCGGGTTCCTCTGCGTCGAATCCATCAACGACTATATCGAATATGCCAGCAGCGGTTCGATCGCGTGCTTCATTGTCGAGCCGGTGCTGGGCAATGGCGGGAACATCGTCCCTCCGCCGGGATACTTCGAACAGCTTCGCAAACTCTGCGACGAGCGCAACATCTGCCTGATCGCCGACGAAGTGCAGACGGGTGTCGGACGGACGGGCTATTTCTTCGGCAGCGAGGCGTTGGGGCTGGAACCCGACATGGCTGTATTGGCAAAGGGGCTTGGAGGCGTGGGTCTTCCGATTGCCGCCGTCATCCACCGGGAAGAATACGACGTCCTGGAATCGTATGAACACGCCTCGACGGGCGCCGGCGGCCTGCTCGGCCTGAGCGCGGCGGCAACCACGATCGATGCAGTATCCGATCCAGAATTCCTGGCCGATATCCGTCGACGCGGCGAGATTCTCGGCGAAATGCTCGAAGAACTGTCCCATCGTTACCGCGTGATCGGAGACGTACGCGGGCTCGGTATGATGTGGGGGATCGAAATGGTCGATCCCGACACCGGCGCACCCGCTCCCGAACTGGCGATGTCGATAATCGAAAGCGCGTTCGAACAGCACAACCTGGTCTTGCGAATATCGCGCCCGCCCAATCGGGGAAATGTGATCAAGGTCCGCCCTCCCCTGGTTACGACCGAGGAGGAACTGGAGCAGATCGTGTTGAGGATCGATACGACCTTGGCCGAATTCACCGGGACGCAGAGAAAGGCACAGCATGCTATCGGCGGTCTATGACGGCCAGTGGGACCTCCAGCTCGCGGAACGGCAGCGTCCGGTTCGGTCACGCGAAGACGACGTGCTCCTCGCAGTCCGAGCGACCGGAATATGCGGGACCGACATCGGCATTTTGAGCGGAGCCTACGGTGCGGCAACGCCCGGGGTGGTCCTGGGGCACGAATTTGCCGCGGAAGTCGTGGAGGCCTCTCCAGGGTCCCGCTTCGCCAAAGGCGACCGGGTTGCCGTCGATCCGACCTATTTTTGCGGCGCCTGCGCGGCGTGTCGAAGCAATCGCCCCAACCATTGCGAATTCAAGACGGTGTCCGAAACCGGAGTGTCGCGAGACGGGGCCTTTTGCGCCTATCACGTGACGGAGGAGCGCTTTCTCTATCCGATCCCCGATGAAACAAGCTTCTCCGAAGCTGCGTTGTCCGAACCGCTGAGTTGCGCCATGACCGGAACGGCGAAGCTTGACGTTCGGCCGGACAGCGACGTCGTAATCGTGGGAGCGGGAACGCTTGGCCTGCTCTATGCATGGTGCATCTCGCTGCGAGGGGCAATCGGAACGATCGCCGAACATTCGCCCGCTCGGCGAGCCGTGGCAGCGACGGCTCTGCCGAATGGCTGGCGCGTCGTCGGCACCATCGAAGAGGCAACCGAGAAGAGCGGCGGCATGCTCGACATCGGGGTCGACACCACGGCCGTTGCAATCCCAGACCTGTTGCGCCGGACACGCCCAGGCGGGGCCTTGCTTCAGATCGGCTTGAGGCAAAGCGATACGAACATCGATGTTGGGTATCTGGCCGACAAGAGCATCAGCCTGATAGGCAGCGTCGATTCAGCCTATGGGTCGTTTCAAGCAGCCGTGGCCGCGATCACGAAACGCCTCATCCCGGTTGAGCGCCTGGTTACACACCGGATTCCCCTTGATGGGCTTCGCGACGGATTTTCGCTGCTGGGATGCGACCTCGAAAGAAAACGATTGGGCAGGCCCGGTGACGCGATAAAGGTCGTGGTCGACGCTTTTTCCTGATCCTCGTCAGAAATTGGGCAAGGCGATAGTACTCCAATTTTCCCCGTTACAGGATAGATCCAAATAAAAGACGCGAATCTACAATTCGACTCGATCAGGTTTCCCTATTCATTTCATGCACGTTCAATAGATTGCTCCTCGCTCTCTATATGATGCTTGTCGAAATGGATTCTTTGTAAAAATGGGGAGGTATTTGTGGTCGAAGCCAGTGATAACGTAAAGAAGAGCGGTGAGGCGAGTGATGCCGATCTTGCGGTCACGATTGCC
>JASJDE010000133.1 GCA_030065195.1 Erythrobacter sp.
CCGCACCCTTTCACCCTTGCCTGTGAGCTTTAGGCTCCATCGGCGGTATACTCTCTGTGGCACTTTCCCTGAGCTTGGCCCGAAGACCTTGCCCGGCGGGCGTTACCCGCCACCCTTGCTTCGTGGAGCCCGGACTTTCCTCGGTATCTTCTCGATAACGCGGTTGCCTCAGCCCCCTGACAGGGCTGCACATATGGATTTGCAACGGTTTTGTGAAGGGAAGCCGCCTAAGCCGCAGCCTTCGCTTCGGGCTCCATCCAGAGCAGCATCGCCTCATCCAACGCCGAGCGCCGGATCTCCTCCGCCGTGTCGGTGCCCGGCAAAGCGCGCGCAATCACCATCCCGCCAACACACATCGCAGCCAGCGCACGGGCGCGTCTGGCGCGTTCAATTGGATCGCCCGAGAGGTTGAACTCGAACAGGCTGACCATGCCCTCGAGAAGCTCGCGATAGCTCTCCTGCACCTGTGGTCCAGCGCGCGCGACATCGGTTGCATAGGCGATCAGCGGGCATTGATCCTCGATCTGATCGAGGTGCTCGCGCGATAGGTACGAAGCCACCATCCGCTTCGCCATTTCGACCTGTCCGGCCGTGGGATCAACGCCAGCCTCCTCCCGCCATGTCGCACCCTGCCCGTTGAGGAAGCTGGCTGTGGCTGCGGCAAACACCGCTTCCTTGCTATCGAAATGGGAATAGAACCCACCGCGGGTGAGACCAGCCTCGGCCATCAACTGATCGATCGAGACGTTGTCGAAGCCGAAACGGTTGAACAGCCGACGCGCCGACTCGACGATCCGCGCTCGCACGCGCTGCTTGTGCTCTTTTGAATAGGGCATCACGGCTCCTCGTTTCCCTGCTTCGGTCCCACCCCTAACACGAACCAAACTATGTTCTTGAACATATTTAGTTCGCTGCAAGATTTGCTGTTCCTTTGACCTTGCAGGAGAATGACATGCCGAGATTTGCCTTCATCTATCGCAACGCCCAGCCGCCCAAGACTCCCGAAGAGGGACAGAAGCACATGGAAGCTTGGCGCGCGTGGTCGTCCGGTCTCGGCGACGCGATGATCGAGCCGGGAATGCCCTTCAGCCAAGCGGTGACGGCCGACAGGGACGGGATCAGCCGCAAGGGCGACGAAGCGGCATTCAACGGGATCAGTATCGTCGAAGCCGCCACCTGCGAGGAAGCCGGCGCGATGGCTGCGGCTTGCCCGCATATCGCAATCGGTGGCGACATCGTCGTCGCCGAAGGAATTGACATGGAAATGTAGGCAGCACGAACCGGGGCGGCCTCGCGGCGTCGCCCCGGTTCACGCCACACCGAGCCTAGTCGCTCTCGCTAGCTCCGCTGTCGCCGGATTCGTCGGATGCCAGCAGCACCTTCCACACCAGGGCCCCAATCGCAGCACCGAGCAGCGGTGCGACCCAGAACAGCCACAGCTGCGGCACCGCAGCGGTCTCGGCATAAAACGCAACGCTTGTCGAACGCGCCGGATTAACCGACGTGTTGGTGACGGGAATTGAGATCAGGTGGATCAGCGTGAGCGCCAGGCCGATCGCAATCGGGGCGAAACCCGCCGGTGCCTTGGGCGAGGTCGCGCCGAGAATGACGATCAGGAACCCAGCCGTCAGGACAATCTCGATGATCAGCGCCGATGCCATCGAATAGCCGCCTGGCGAAAGGTCGCCGTAGCCGTTCGAAGCAAATCCGCCCGCCGAGAAGTCCGGCGTACCGCTGGCGATCAGGAACAAGGTTCCGGCTGCCACAAACGAGCCGAGCACCTGCGCAACCCAATACGGTGCCAGTTCGCCCCAGCTGAATCGGTTGCCGATTGCAAGACCGAGCGAAACTGCCGGGTTGAAGTGCCCCCCGGAGATTCCGCCCACGGCATAGGCCATGGTCATTACCGTCAGGCCAAACGCCAGCGAAACGCCGACAAATCCAATGCCCAATTCCGGAAACCCGGCGGCGAGTACTGCGGAGCCGCACCCCCCGAAAACCAGCCAGAATGTGCCGAAAAACTCGGCAAACAGCTTCTTCATCATGTCGATCCCTCCCAAGCATGGCTGCGCCGGTTGCGCCACAAGACACGGATTAGAGCACGTTTCACCCGTCGTCGACGTATAATCTTGTTAACGGTGCGCGCAGGATCATCGCGTCAGTCCACGATCTCGATCGAGCAGCAACTGGAACAGGATCGCACCGATCTGCTGGTCGACCTGCCCGTCGATCAGTTCCGGTCTCCAGCGGCGTTGGAAGGCTTCCACAGCCTTCGGCCCATCGGTGATATCGTATCCGTATCGTTCAAGGGCGAGCATGAATGCTCCGTCGTTCTGGAACGGATCGCCCAGCTCAAGTTTCTTCGGCTTTGCAAGGCACAATCCGTAGTCCGCCAGCCTGTCCCAGGGGAACAGCTCGCCCGGATCGATCTTGCGCGGCGGGGCTACGTCCGAATGGCCAACCACATTAGCGCGAGGGATATCGTACAGGTCCACGATCCGCGCCACCAGAGGGACCAGAGCCTCGAATTGCGCATCGGCGAATTCACGATAGCCACCGGCATGACCGGGATGATCGAGCTCGATCCCGATACTCGCCGAGTTCACATCCTTGATCCCTCGCCAGAAGCTCTTTCCGGCGTGCCAGGCACGCTTGTGCTCGGGGACCAGCCGGATCACTTCGCCTTCCTCGGTGATGAGGTAATGGGCGCTCACCCCGGCTTCGGGATCGGTCAGCCGGTCCAGGGCGGTCTCGACCGGTTTCATCTCGGTGTAGTGGAGGACCACCATGCTCACCGGCAGCGCGCGCTCGTTGCAATTGGGCGACAGCTGGGTCCGATGGACCAACTCGTCCGGCTCCCCGCCCCCGAAATCCTCCGGCTTGAACCCCATTCCTATCCGATCATACCGTCGGGCTGTGGCAGTACCGCGCCGAGCACCAGTGTGTTGTCGGCGATCTTGTACTGCAGTCCCCCGCCCAGCTCTTCGGCCACAAGGGCGATCATATGGGCGGCAGCGGTACGGCTCGAAAGCTCGCCCGGCGGCAGATCGCCCTGCAGCGCCTGCCCAATTGCTTCGTCAAACGCGATCCGTTCGCCGTTGGCGCGGGCCACGATTTCGGCATTGCCTTCGCGCATCTCGGCACCGATATCGAGCGTGCCTCCGCGCACCAGCGCATCGAGTGCGATCTGCGCGAGGTTGAGCATTACCTTGACGGCCGGCTTGGGAAGGCTGTTTTCGGTCAGCGCCCAATTCAGCTCGACGCCTTTCGCGTCGCTTGCCAGCGCTTCGATGACGCCCTGCGCTTCTTCGATCGGTACCGCTTCCCCGAACCCGCCTGCCGCGCCGAATGCGAGGCGAAAGAACTTCAGTTTGTCGGTGCTGATCTTGGCACTCTGCTCGAGCAGTTCGACGCACTTGGCCCGCATTTCGGGATCCTTTTCGTCGGCCAGCAGCTCGAGACCGTTCGACAGCGCGCCCACCGGGCTCAGCATGTCGTGGCACAAGCGCGAACACAGCAGGGCGGCGAGATCGGTTTGCGATGTCATGGGATCGTCGGAATTCCTAGTGGTTGGGCCGGGTCAAATCCATGCCGCGTGGACGAGACATGGACCGCATGTGACACAGTCCTAAGCATAAAAACGTCGCCCTTCCACACCGCTTTCGCAAATGCCGCCAAAAAGGCGGGGTAGCGGCAGCGATGCGCGGTCATGCGAAGATATCTAGCGTCCGGCGATCGCGTAGGAAAGCGCTCGGAAACCGTCGGGGGCGTCCACCCAGAAACGCAAGCCGTCGTAGCCGATGATAGCCCAGACCTTGCCATCGCGTGCCGAACTGGCTCGGTCGGTATCCGACGGCAGGCCGTTTCCCAGCGGGTGAGAATGGTAATATCCGATGACATCCGGTCCTCCAGCCCGTTCCGATTTGTAGGCGCCGATCAGGACTTGCGGATCGATTTCGAAATGGGTGCGCGGGTTCGGGTGCACGTTCTCGGCGGGAAGGATCGAGACGATCCGCCCCTCTCGACCCAGCAACAGGCCGCAACATTCCTGTTGCCCGGATTTGTCCGCCTCTTTCTGCAAGGCGCGATAGGCCCTTTTGGAAATTGCGAGCTCGCCCTCCCGGACCTGGCTCAGGCGCATCAAGACGGGTCCGTGGAAGCGGCAAGCTTGTATCGCTTCACGGCTTCTCGCATGAGTACCGCCATGTCTGATCCCCAGATCATCACCGGCACCATCGCAAATGCGGGCCGTCTGGACAAGGTTTTGTCGGAAAACAGCGATTTGTCGCGCGCGCGTGTCCAGTCGCTGATCGCCGATGGCAAGGTCGTGGTCGATGGAGCACCCGCTACGTCTTCCTCGACAAAAGTCGCCGCCGGCATGGCATTCGCAATCACCGTCCCGGCCGCAGTGGAACCCCAAGCCCGACCGCAGGACATCCCGATCGAGATAGCGTTCGAGGACGAGCATCTCGTCGTCGTCGACAAACCGGCAGGCATGGTGGTGCATCCCGCAGCGGGCAATCCCGATGGCACGCTCGTCAACGCCCTGCTGCATCACTGCGATGGCTCGCTATCGGGGATCGGAGGGGTCGCGCGACCCGGCATCGTGCACCGGATCGACAAGGACACGTCCGGATTGCTGGTGGTCGCCAAAACTGATGCCGCCCATGAAGGCCTGGCCGCGCAATTTGCCGAACATTCGGTCCACCGTCGCTATCTTGCGGTTTGCGGTGGCCACCCCAACCCTTCCGAAGGCACGATCACCGGGAGAATCGGGCGCAGTGAGGCCAATCGCAAGAAAATGGCTGTGCTCGAAAAGAATTCCTCGCGCGGCAAACATGCAGTTACCCATTACAAGGTGATCCATCGCCTCGAATCGAGCGCTGCGATCGAATGTCGGCTCGAAACCGGGCGAACCCACCAGGTGCGCGTTCACTGTGCATCAATCGGCCATGCGCTATTAGGAGACCCTCTCTACGGCAGTACGCCCAGACCCCTCAAATCGGTGCTTAAGTCTCTGAATTTCCAGCGACAGGCGCTGCATGCAGCGGAATTGGGTTTCCTGCACCCCTTGACACGGAAAACTGTCAAATTCGAAGCCCCTTTACCCCCTGATATGCGGGAACTAATCGACGAACTTACGCGTTGTAATCGATGAAAAGCGCACCAAAATGCGCAATTCTCGCGTATATGTAACCGAGTGGCCCAGTCGATTGGATGCCCATCAGGGGTCCGTCGCTAGCGGTCGACACTGGAAAGGTTAGGAAAACAGTGAGCAAGAACCCGTCCGTACCGGCGCTCAGCGGAGAGCAGAGCCTCAACCGCTATCTGTCGGAAATCAAGAAATACCCTGTGCTGACCGCCGAGCAGGAATACATGCTTGCCAAGCGCTATCAGGAACACGAGGACCCCGAAGCTGCCTCGCAGCTGGTTTCGAGCCACCTTCGGCTCGTGGCCAAGATCGCGATGGGCTATCGCGGCTACGGCCTGCCGGTCTCGGACCTGATTTCCGAAGGCAATGTCGGCCTGATGCAGGGCGTCAAGAAATTCGAACCCGATCGCGGCTTCCGCCTCGCGACTTATGCGATGTGGTGGATCAAGGCCTCGATGCAGGAATTCATCCTGCGCAGCTGGTCGCTCGTCAAAATGGGCACCACCGCCGCGCAGAAGAAGCTGTTCTTCAACCTTCGCCGGATGAAGAAGCAGCTCGAAGCCTATGACGACACCGACCTGTCGCCCGAGGACGTCACCAAGATCGCGACCGATCTGGGCGTACCGGAGCAGGAAGTCATCAACATGAACCGCCGCATGATGATGGGCGGCGATGGCTCGCTCAACACGCCGATGCGCAATGGCGAAGACGGATCGGGCGAGTGGCAGGACTGGCTGACCGACGATCGCCCGCTCCAAGATGAAACGGTCGCGGACGCCGAAGAGGCGCAGGTGCGGCACGAAATGCTGGTCGAGGCGATGGACAGCCTCAATGAGCGCGAGCAGCACATCCTGACCGAACGTCGCCTGACGGAAAAGCCACAGACGCTCGAAGAGCTGTCGCAGGTCTACGACGTCTCGCGCGAACGCATCCGTCAGATCGAAGTCCGCGCCTTCGAGAAGCTGCAGAAAGCGATGCAGCGGATCGCCGGTGAAAGGCTGCTGCCTGGGGTGGCGTAAGCATCAACGCTTAGCAAAAGAGAGGGGGCGGTCTGTGAAGGTCGCCCCATCTTTTGTCCATCATTGTGCGAACGCATAGCCAGTGCCCAGACACCGCATCAGCTTCGGCTCCGAGTTACTGCTCTGCGAGAGCCGCCCGAAGATCCTTCTCGACCGACGAAAGCACCTGTTGAGCGGCACGGGCATTGGGTTCCTCAGTCGCCGCAACCGCCATATCTGACTTCGCGACTTTTATCTTTGGCATGGTCGCTTCGACGCGGTCCTTTACAATCTTCTTCTGTTTTTCAGCCTTCGCGGCATCTGCTTCGGACTTAGCGGCGCGCTTGTTCGCATTATCGACGCTACCCTGTTGAACTTGGACTCCAATTAAGACCCCAGCGGCGGTGGTCACCAATGCACCAAGAGCGGTCAACAAGTGTGTGATTTGATCCCATGCCTGTTCACTAAACGAACTTGAGCCTTTGACGATTTTGAGATCACCGAGCTGAGCCAATAGCCAAATCACAACGCCAATGTATGAAAACACTATCAGCGCTGAGGCGCCCCATTTCAAAATTTGCGCGACGTGTTCAAAGATTGATTTCTGCAGAGGCGCCGCTGTTTGTCCTTCTGTTTCAGTTTCTGACATTGAACCCTTCCTCCCAAATCGAGGAAAAGACGCTAGTCCGAACTAAAGACATAAGGCTGTGACGCCGATCACGCATGGGTCAGAATAAGGAAGCCTCGCAAGTCATAGAAGTCGGCTCGCTACCCCTTTTGCCGAAAGCAGCGAAGCTATTCTAGATCGAGAATTGGCTTGAGCCTCACTCCGCAGGCGCCAAGTCCAGCACCGCCGCGATCATCGCTCTTGTCCCAAGCGTCACGCTTTCGCGCGGCTCGACCTTGAACAGCGGAGAGTGATGGCTCGGCACCGCAGGCCCGCCGGCTTCTTCGGCATCGAAAGCAGCCTGCGGGGTGCCGCCGACCGAGAAATAGTAGCCGGGCACATCGAGCTCTTCGGCCACGAAGTAGGAGAAATCCTCCGCCCCCATGCCCTTCTGTTCCCACGGCTTGAACACGTCTTCGCCGAGATCGCGTTTCATCACGGCGTTGAGCCTGCGCGCGAGTTCGGGATCGTTGTTGGTGACCGGCGTGCCTTCGCTCACCGACACCTGCACCGGCAGGTCGTCCGGCAGACCGTGCGCCTTGCCGATCCCGACCGCGATCCGCTCGATCGCCGCCAGCAGTTGCGCGCGGGTTTCCTCATCGTTGGCGCGCACGGTCAGCTGCAACGCCGCCTGGTCGGAAATGATGTTGTGCTTCGATCCCGAGTGGAAGGAACCGACGGTGATAACGGCGGGTTTCAGCGGCTGCACCTCGCGGCTGACGATCGATTGCAGCGCGGTGACGATCTGCGAAGCGATATAGACCGGATCCTTTCCCCGATGAGGGCTGGCGCCATGCGCACCGACGCCAGGCACGATGATATCGACTGAATCCGCGCTCGAGTACTGGATCCCCTCGGATGCCGAGATCCTGCCGGTTTCCATTCCGGAATTGACGTGGAACGCGAGCGCATAGTCGGGCTTGCCAAACCGCTCGTAAAGCCCGTCTTCCAGCATCGCCTTGGCTCCACCCACGCGCTCTTCAGCGGGCTGGACCACGAACATCAGCGTGCCGCTCCACTGGTCCTTCATCGCCATCAACCGGCGCGCGGTGCCGATCATGGAGGTGATATGGACGTCATGACCGCAGGCATGCATGACGAAGTATTCCTGACCGTCCTGCCCGACCTGTTTCGCAGTCGAGGCGTATTCGAGGCCGGATTTCTCCTCCACCGGCAGCCCGTCCATATCCGCCCGCAGAAGTATCAGTGGGCCTTCGCCGTTGCGGACCATGCCGACAACCCCGGTACCTCCGACATTCTCGGTCACTTCGACCCCAAGCGCAGCAAGCTCGGCCGCCATGCGCTTGGCGGTGTTGTGCTCAAGGAAAGACAGTTCGGGGTTCCGATGGAAATGCACGAACAGGTCTTCGAGATGCGCGTCGTAATCCGCTTCGACGGCCTGCGCGATATCGTGATCGTCAGCCATGGTCGGCGTGGCGGCAGCGGCGGTTGCAAGAGCGATCGCCGCGGTGGCGGTGCGGATGAGGCGCATTGAAATCTCCATGTTGACCCCTTGATCCCCCTCCAAGCATGACAGAGCGTTCGCTGCAAGGCAGGTATGATTGCACCTAGCGCAAAGCACACCTAGATGCGTGTCCGACCATGATCCGCACCGCCGCCCGCCTTCTCGCCAAGACGATCCTGTGGTTCATCGGAATCAGCCTTGCGCTGGTTATCGCCTTCAAGTGGATCCCCGTCCCCTACACCGCCACCATGGCGATGGACGCCAATGGTGCGACCAAGGACTGGGAGAGCCTCGAGAACATAGACCCCAACTTGGTCGCCGCGGTAATCGCCGCCGAAGACAGCAAGTTCTGCACCCATAATGGGTTCGACACCGCAGCGATCGAAAAGGCGATCGAGAACAATCGGCAAGGCGGCCGCATTCGGGGCGGCTCCACCATCTCTCAGCAGACCGCCAAGAACGTCTTCCTATGGCAAGGCGGCGGCTATTTCCGCAAAGGGCTGGAAGCCTATTTTGCATTCTGGATCGAAAATGTCTGGGGCAAGCGGCGGATCATGGAAGTCTATCTCAACGTCGCCGAAACCGGGATCGGCACCTATGGGGCGGAGGCCGGCGCGCAACGCTATTTCGGTAAGTCGGCAGCACGCCTCTCTACGGACGAAGCGTCGCGCATGGCGGCCGCCCTTCCCTTGCCGAAAAAGCGCGCAGTGAAGAACCCCGGCGGCTGGTTGGCGCGCCACGGCAAAACGATCCAGGCGCGGATCGGCGTCGTGAAGCGTGACGGGCTCGATTCCTGCGTCTATCAATAGCTTCGATGGGTCACGCGCACGCACACCACAGCCACGACCATGCGCACGGTCATGGGCAGGGGCACAGCCATGCGCCCAAGGATTTCGGGCGCGCATTCGTCATCGGCATCGCTCTCAATTCGATGTTCGTTGTGGTCGAAGCCACATTTGGGTTCCTCTATGGCTCGATGGCACTCGTCGCCGATGCCGGACACAACCTGTCGGACGTGCTCGCCCTTATCCTCGCATGGGGCGCGAACATTGCCGCCAAGCAGCCGCCTTCGGCGCGCTACACTTACGGCTTCAAGAGTTCGACGATCCTCGCCGCGCTCGCCAACGCCTTGCTGCTGGCCGTGGCAATCGGTGCCATCCTGTTCGAGACCTTTCACCGCATCCTTGAGCCACAAGAACCACAGGGAATGGTGATGGTGGTGGTTGCCGGGATCGGGATCGCAATCAACGCCTTCACTGC
>JASJDE010000017.1 GCA_030065195.1 Erythrobacter sp.
GGATTTGCGAAACCTTCGAACAACATTGCTTTCTTTGCGATAGCAGAGAACTTTCTGGCCGAATGCCTTGGCGGTCGAGCCAGAAAGTTCTCTGCTATCGCAAAGAAAGCAATGTTGTTCGAAGGTTTCGCAAATCCGTGGCCTTCATCCGGATAGAGCACATACGTTACCGGGATCCCTGCGTCCTTCATCGCTCCGACGATCTGATCGCTTTCCGCCTGCTTGACGCGCGGATCGTTGGCGCCCTGCGCAATCAGCAGGGGCCTCACGATCTGGTCGGCCTTGTAAAGCGGGCTTGCCGCCTTGAGCAGGGCGAGGCCCTCTTCGGTATCGGGGTTGCCCATCCGTTGGTGGAAGACCTTCACCATGGGAGCCCAGTAGGGCGGGATCGTGCCAAGCAGGGTTTCGAGATTCGATGGGCCGACGATATCGACGCCGCAAGCGAATTTTTCGGGCGTGAAAGCAAGGCCTGCAAGCGTGGCATAGCCGCCGTAGGATCCGCCCATGATCGCGACCTTGTCGGCCAGTGCGATACCTTCGGCGATCGCCCAATCGACCGCGTCGATCAGATCGTCGTGCATGGCAAGGCCCCATTGCCTGTTGGCCGCATTCAGAAACGCCTTGCCGAAGCCCGTGGAGCCGCGGAAATTCACTGACAGGACCGCATAGCCGCGATTGGCGAGCATCTGGTGGATCGAACTGAAACCATAGCTGTCGCGCGACCACGGGCCGCCATGCACCAGAAGAACCATTGGCACAGGTGCGCTCGGGCGACCGCTGCCATCGGCGTCGCTCCCGACCGGCAGCGTCAAATAGGAAGGCAGGGTCAATCCGTCGCGGCTGACAATTTCCTGCGGATGCATTGGCTGGAGCGGGGCGCCGTCGAGCTCGGGACGGGTCGTATAAAACGGCGTGAGCGTGCTGGCCGCTCGATCATAAATGTAGGTTGCCGTCGGTGCCGTGAGCGGATCGTTCCAAACGATCCAGATATCGTCATCCTCCGTTCGCGACGATATGCCGTACTTGCCGTCCAGCTGTTCCCCGAGCCAATCGAAAGAGGACTTCAGGTCGGGATCGATCGCTGTCCATTCATTGATGAGATAGTCGACTGAATAGGCTTCGACCACACCGGTCTTCGGATCGCGGATCGTGCTGCCGATATCGGCCTTGTCGTCTTCGGCTACCAGGGTTCGTTCGCCGGTTGCGGTATCTTGCGAATAGAGCGCGGCGGTGTTCCGGCCTCGGCTGTCCAGCCAGTAGAGGATCGAGCCGTCGCGGGTGTATCCGGATGGGTTGGTGGTGAGCGAATCCTCCATTGCGGTGGTCTCGAACGGCTCGTCTTCGACCACGTTTTCGATAACGCGGAAGTAATCGGTGCCACCGGAATCGTTCTGCCGAAATGCCATTCGCAATGTCAGCGTGTCGTCTGCCATGAAGCTGGCGAAGCTGTGGTTTTCGTAGACAAGCTCCAGCTCCCCCGTGTGGAGGTTGAGCAGGTGGACGTCGTGATATTGCGGGTCGCGATTGTTGAGCCCGACCAGAATTTTGTCCTTCATTGAATGCGAGCTGCCGACAATGTCGATCCGCGTGTCCTCGAAGGGAGTCAGCGTGCTTTCTTCAAGTGTCGCGATATCGATTTTGTAAAGCAGGTAGTTTTCGTCGCCGCCCTTGTCCTGGATGTAGAGGATCGCGCTGGCATCCAGCGTCCACATGTATTGCGGGATCGGTCGATCCTTCGAGTGGGTGATCAGCTTGGCTGCGCCCTGATCGTCGCGCGGTGCAAGCCAGATGTTCATGACCCCGTCATCCGGAGCCAGCCAGCTGAGCCATTTGCCGTCAGGACTGATCTTTCCTTGCGACCGAGTCGGATTGCCGAACAGATGGTTGCGCGGAATAAGGGGGTGGGCGTCGGTCATGGGTTCTCCCTTCAGGCTGTTGTCTCAGCTAGGAAGCGAAACCTGAAAAGCAAAGGTCCAAGACCAGGTTCGTTCGTCAGGCGGTAGAGAAAAGCCTACGAATGTGCGCCGCAGCCAGCAGGGCGCCGCCGATCACGGTGGGCAGTGTTTCCTCAGCCCCAAGCGGTTCGGCAAATAGCGCCCCGACCAGAAAGACGATGCCAATCAAGCCCGGAACCATGAAGCCGGTTGTGCGACCGCCTTCCGCTCTTGCAATGACAGTGGCCGATGCAGCGATGGCAAGCGCGGAAAGCAGCCAGTGGACCCACTCCGCTTCTGCAACCGCGGCAACAAAGGGAAGGACGCTGGCCAGCAGCGGAAGCGCGAGGCAATGAGCGATGCAGGCCACGCTTAGTGTGGCCGCAGCGCGATCATAATTGCCAGCGGTTTGCATATCAGGACTCGGCCGGAGGATTCAGTACGACCAGAAGGCGCCTTTCTCCGGTGCCGGCGATCGGGGGCGAGCGATGGATGGCTGGCTCCCCGTCGACAAGCTTGCCTTTGAACACGCCGACATCGCCAGCACTGAGGGTGTTGATGCGGGTTGGCTCCAGCCCTTTTGCAACCCGGTCGGCGTCTGCTCCGTCGAGCCAGTCGGTTCCCCTCCCGGCGTAGGTGGTGATCAGGCGGGCGGTGACGTAGTCCGCGTGCCATTTGCGACAGGAATCCGTGGTTACGAATTCGATCCGCACTTCGACCGAAGGTTCCTCGATGATCGAGCAGTACAGTTCTGCAAGCTGTGCGATGTCGTCGGCAAGATCGTCGCGCGCTGGCACCGTTGGAAATCCAGCCTGTTCCATCTCCGCCACGAGGATGGCGCGAAGACCTGCGATCGGTGCAGTGAAGCGCACATCGGATGGCGCGGTCTCGAGCAACTGATCTACGGCGGGCAACGGCGCACGTTCCCAGATTGCAAGACTGCAATCGGTGCGGCGTACCTCTCTGAGAACTTCAGGCGTGGAGGACTTGAGAGCTGTCGGGCTGAGAAGCGTGGTCATGATATCCGGTAAAAGAGCGAGAGAATGATACAACGTATCAAATCTCGCTAGGCGGATTCGATGAGTGCTTCAAGCCGGTTGTCTCAGAATCTGATGCAAACCAGTTCTAAAGGGCGGGATTGGCGTAGAAATGCCAGGTGAAGATCGCCATCGGGCCGCGATGCGGGCGCCATCGTTCGCCGATTTCGCGTAGCTGCTTCTCTTGCGGGCGCTCTTCGAGATCGAGCAATCGCTTTACACCTTCCTGCACTGCAAGATCGCCGGCCGGCCACATATCCACGCGCCCTTCGGCAAACAGCAGGTAGATCTCCGCCGACCAGCGCCCGATCCCCTTGATCCGGGTTAGTTCGGCGATCGCCGCCTCGTCGTCGTCGGGCAAGGAATCGAAGTCGAGTTCACCGGCGTCCACCAATTCGCACAGCGAACGAGCATAGCCCTGCTTTTGTTTTGACAGTCCGCAGGCGCGCAGAGTGTCGAAATCGCGTTCCAGGAGGCAGGCGGGCGTGAATCCCTCGCCGAGTTCAGCCTCCAGCTTGTTCCACATCGAGCTCGCCGCCGCGACCGATACCTGTTGACCGACGATCGTGCGCAGCAGGGTCTTGTACCCGCGCTCCCGCAAGCGAGGTTGGGGATAGCCGATGCGCTTCAGTTCCTTGGCGACAGTCGTATCCGCGACCGCAACTGCATCGAGCCCAGACTTGATCCGGTCCGCCGTCAGCCCCACGTCATCTCCTCTTGGCATTTCCGTTAACTTGCCTTGGACGATGGAACGTCCTAGCAGCCCCGGCGTCTAATCCCTAGCGCGCGTTCTTGCGCTCAACCATCCAGAGGAACAACATCCCATGCCAAAGCTGGTCGTCACCAATCGCGAAGGCGAGACGAGCGAAATCGAAGTCGAAGATGGCCTGACCGTCATGGAAGCCATTCGCGACAATGGCTTTGACGAATTGCTGGCGCTGTGTGGCGGTTGCTGCTCGTGCGCGACCTGCCACGTCCATGTCGATGGCGGCGCGACCGACAAGCTCCCTGAAATGAGCGAGGACGAAGACGACCTGCTCGAATCGAGCGATCATCGTACCGAAACTTCGCGCCTCTCTTGCCAGATTCCGTTCACGGCGGAGCTGGACGGCCTCAAGGTGACTATCGCGGCGGAAGATTGAGGGTCTTGGTTGGTACGGATCGGGCATCCACCCGATCCTCGGCCAAGCCACCCGCTCGCGCAGACAAAAACGCCTTTCCTGTGTTCAAGCGCTTCTGCATTGCCCCGTGTGCGCCGAAGTCCTAATTCGGCGCGCATGAACATCACTCAACCTTTCGGCAACACGCTCGAACTGATCGGCAATACGCCGCTCGTCCGTTTGGCGGGCCCTAGCGAGGCCGCTGGCTGCGATATCTGGGGCAAGTGCGAATTCGCCAATCCCGGCTCCAGCGTGAAAGATCGGGCGGCGCTCTACATGATCCGCGACGCGGAAGAGCGTGACGAGCTGAAGCCGGGCGGCACGGTAATTGAAGGGACGGCTGGCAACACCGGCATCGGCATCGCGCTGGTAGCCAATGCGCTTGGCTACAAAACGATCATTGTAATGCCGGACAACCAGTCCAAGGAGAAGATGGACACCTTGCGCGCGCTCGGTGCGGAGCTGGTGTTGGTCCCTCCGACAAAATACTCCGATCCCTGCCACTTCCAGCATACGTCCAGGCGGATGGCGGAAGAAACCGAAGGCGCGATCTGGGCCGGACAATTCGACAACACCGCCAACCGCCGTGCGCATATCGAAGGCACCGCGCAGGAGTTGTGGGAGCAGACCGGCGGCAAGATCGATGGCTTCACTTGCGCGGCGGGCACTGGCGGCACGATTGCAGGCGTCGGCATGGGTCTTAAGGAAAAGAACCCGGACGTCAGGATTGCGCTAACCGACCCGCATGGCGCGGCGCTCTACAATTATTACGCTCACGGCGAGCTGAAAGGCGAAGGCTCCTCGGTTGCAGAGGGGATTGGGCAGGGTCGAATAACCGCCAATCTCGAAGGCGCGCCGATCGACACCCAATTCCGCATCTCCGACGAAGAGGGTCTCGTCTGGGTCGAAAAGCTGCTGCGCGACGAAGGGCTTTGTCTTGGTCTTTCCAGCGGCATCAATGTCGCGGGCGCGATCGAACTGGGCAAGCAACTGGTCGGCGAAGGTCGCGACAACCCCCAGGTCGCAACGATCCTCTGCGATACGGGCTTCCGGTATCTTTCGACTCTCTACAATGCGGAATGGCTCGCGGCCAAGGGACTGCCCGTGTTCGATTGGCTGGCGCAGGACTGATCCGGCTGGTAGGTAGCCGGCATGGCGACCGGAAATCCATTTACGCAAGGCGAGGGCGCGCTGCAGGAAGGGGAGCGCGAGGGCGCCCCGCTTGGAGGCACCCGCGCCGAAGCAATCCAGCGTTTGCAGGTCGGCTTTTTCGGGCTGTTCAGCATGGTGCTGGTCGTTGGCGTGGCCAACATCGTCTACAACCGCGCGCAGCAAACCGAGGAAGCAGCGGTGCCGGAGGCAGCTCCGACGACCGAGCCGACGGAAGCGCCCCCTCAGCGCGACCCGCTGGTCGATGCCGGCGTGCTCCCCGACATCCCGGCGGAGCCTGAAGTCGAGGATGAAGGGACCACCGTCCCGGATGTCCCAGCAACCGAGGATACCGAACCGGAAGCGTCCGGCGATGGCCCTGAGGTCCCTTAGATTGTCGGTCGCCTTCGTGGCCGCGCTCGGCTTGTGCGCGTGTCATGAGTCGCAGCCTGAACATCGCGGGCATCAGTCTGACGCTGCACATCACGGCCATGAGACAAGAATTCAGGAGGCCGATGCGCCTGCGAATCGGCCCACTCTGGGGCTGATGACCAGCCTCCCGCTCTACTGGTCTTTGGAAGCAGACATTTCCGAGCTGGCGCAAGGCAACGGCGAGAAGCCTTGGCAACGCGTCCTTCTCGAGCGGCAGTTCGAACTCGTCCCGCTCGATACGCTTTCGTCGATTCGCGGACTTTCTCCCGACGATCCCGAAACCGATCCCCTCGAAGGGTTGGAAAGGATAGCGATAATCCAGCCACGTGGGCTATCGGCAGCGGACAACGCGGCCTTGGACGAGTGGGTGAAAGCGGGTGGACAATTACTGATCCTTCTCGATCCTCAATTGACCGGTGACTACCACCTAGCTTTGGGCGATCCGCGCAGGCCCGTCGACATGGCTTTGCAGCCACCCGTGATCCCAAGATGGGGCGTAGTCGGCGCCTATTCGCCTGCCCTTCAGGACGTACGGAACATCGAACTTGCTGGCGGCAACATTCCCGTTTGGATGGGCAGCGAACTGCGGGGGATCACCGTCGCGAGCGGACTGAATGGCTGCGAAATCCATGAAAGCAGATTGATTTCGAGATGCGAGAGCGTTGGCGAAGGGACGGTTACGTTTCTTGGCGATGCGGCGGTATTCGAGCATCCGGAGCTCGCTGGAGAAGACGGCGCAGCAATACGTGTCTTGCTGGACTTTGCGTTTCAGGGATGAACGATTCGGGGAAATTGCGGGAATGGGCGAAGCCGACCAGTCCGATCCGCGGACCCACTGGAGAATCGCATGTAAAAACAGCCGATTGGCCAGCCTTGCTCGACAAAGTGTTGCTCCAGATGCGCCAAGGAAGTGCCAGAACTGAGAGAGTGAAATCTCTATAAAACAACATTTTACCGCATAATCCCTAGATTTCCCGCAAAAACCCTTGCCATCCCGCTCTCATCCCGGATATGTCCGGCTTCCATCAGACATGCCTGTTTGTGTCGCGCCATCCACCTTGGATCGGCGCGCTGCTCTCGCTCGCGCGGGTGCAGGCGGGGAAGGCGTGTCTGCATTGGACGGCTCGGCGCAAGGGAGCTTCGCCGAAGAGGGACTGAAGGGGAGCAGAAGCGCGTGTCTGCGTTTGGAGGATATAGTGGACAGGCCTATTCGCCGGCAGGCGATAAGGGCCGCTTCGTCCTGCCTCCGGCATTCCGCAAGGCCGTGAAGGAAAGCTCCGCCAACACCAAGATCTTGTGCCTCGCCGCACACGACCGGTTCGACTGCCTGGTCGGTTTTGGCCTGTCGCGCACCGAGAAGCTTCACGAACAGCTCGACCGTGAAGAAGAGCGGGCGATCCGCTTGCAACAGGACGATTTCGACCGCGAAGTGCGCGCGCAGCAGCTGTTCGGTTTCGAGCAATTGCCGTTTGACGACAGCGGGCGTTTCGTGATGCCCGATCACCTTCGCGATCTCGGCAAGGTTGGCGATGGTCTCTATTTTCAAGGGGCGGGTGAGTTCTTCTTCATCTGGAATCCGGGCGAACTCGCGCGAATGGATTCGGCCTGGAAGGGTGCTCAGGCGACCTGCTCAAAGCTGGTGGCTGAAGCTGCTGCCAAGGCGGCCAAGAAAGGGGGTGCGAAGTGAGTGCTCCGCACATCCCGGTCCTGCTCGATGAAGTTGTCGCCGCAGTAGCGCCTCGACCCGATATGACCGTAATCGACGCAACTTTCGGGGCCGGCGGTTATTCCGCAGCGCTGGCGGAGTTGGGCGCGCGCGTCTACGCTTTCGATCGCGATCCCAATGCGATCCGTGAAGGCGCATCGATGGAAGCCGAATTCGCCGGATTGCTATCGCTCCATCCCCACCGTTTCTCGAAAATGCGCGAGGAAATGACGCGTCTTGGCGTGCCGAAGGTCGATGCCGTGGTGATGGATATCGGTGTGTCCTCGATGCAGCTCGATCAGGGCGAGCGCGGCTTTGCGTTTTCGCAAGACGGGCCGCTCGATATGCGCATGAGCCAGCAGGGCGAGAGCGCTGCCGACTTCCTCAACTTCGCAGACGAAGCGGCGATTGCCGACGTGCTCTACGATTATGGTGAAGAACGCCAGTCGCGCCGGGTCGCTCGCGCCATCGTCAATGCGCGTCCGCTGGAGACCACCAGCGAGCTCGCCCGCGTTGTGCGCAAGGCGCTGGGCCACAAGCCGCATGACAAGAAGGACCCGGCGACCCGCACATTCCAGGCGGTGCGCATCCATGTGAACGACGAGTTGGGCGAGTTGCGCGCCGGCCTTGCGGCCGCCGAAACGCTGCTGCGCGAAGGCGGTGTACTTGCAGTCGTTAGCTTCCACAGCCTCGAAGATCGTATCGTGAAGCGCTTCCTTAAGGAGGCCTCCGGTGGCGGCCGTGCCGTATCACGTCACTTGCCCGGTGAAGTCCAAGGTCCACCGCCCACCTTTTCCAGAGTCTCCAAGGCCATCCGCCCAAGCGACGACGAAGTCGCCCGTAATCCGCGCTCGCGCTCCTCGATCCTGCGCCACGCCATCCGCACCGCCGTTCCAGCACGAAAGGATGCAGCATGATTGTTAACGGTTCCCGCATGCGTCAGATCGGTTGGTTGGCTTCGCTTGGTTTGTGCCTTGGCATCTTCATGATCCTGAGCTTCAACGTCCACGCGGTGAAAAGCGAAGTGCTGCTCGCGGAGCGCAAGATCGTCGCGCTCGAGCGCGAGACTTTGCTGCTCGAAACCGAATTCCAGACGCGGGCCAGCCAGCGACAGCTGGCCAACTGGAACGCGGTCGAGTTCGGTTACGAAGCGCCGCGCGCCGACCAATATGTCGACGGGCAGCGCCAGCTTGCGAGCTTCGGCCAACCGCAGGCACCGGGCGCGCCTTCGCCGATCCGCGTCGCGCATGCCGGTGGCGGTAATGACAATGCGCCGATGCCTGTGAACGAGATGGTCTCACCGATTACCGGCGAGCCGATCACGCTCGCTTCGGCCAATATCGACGTGGACGCGGCGGAAACCTTCACCGAGGCCTTCGGAGATTTCCTCGTCGAAGCCTCCCCAATCCGTGCGGCTCAGGCGCAAACGCTTGCGCCGGACCCGGTCGCCCTGGTCGAAGAGGCCGGTGAATGACGGCCTATGCCGCACAGGCGGCTGTGCCGCTGGGGCGCGTGCAACTTGTCCATCTGCGCTACCAGTCGCTGCTGACGGCGCGCTGGCGTGTTCTGTGGATTGCGATCATTTTTGCGGCCGTCGCGGCTGCCGCCGTCCTGCGGATCGCGGTGCTCGGTTTCGTTGGCGGCACGCCCGATCGCGGGAGCCTCGCCGAGCAGCTGCTGCCGCCGCGCGGAGAGATTACCGACCGCAACGGCGCACCTTTGGCGCGGGCCTTCCCCGCCTATGCCATGTGGTTCGACCCTGAAGCCATGGGCGATGATGGCGCACCGCTTGTGCGTTCGCCGCAGGAGGTCGCGGCCCGGTTGAACGCGATCTTCCCCGATATGGAAGTGGAGAAGACGGCGAGGCGCCTGGCGTCAGGTCGAGCAGGCTATTTGCGTCGCCGGGTCCTTCCAGAAGAGGCCAATCAGGTCTTTGAACTGGGCGAGATTGCCCTGCAATTCCCTCGCGAAAACGACCGTCATTACCCGCAGGGGTCTCTCGCCGCACACATCCTTGGCTATGTCGTTGAAGGCGAAGGCGGGCGGTTGGGAATGGAGCAGGTCCTCGACCAACAATTGCGCGATCCCGACTTGCGCGCCGAGCCGGTGGCCTTGTCGATTGACGTGCGGGTACAGGGCGCGCTCGAAGAGGAATTGCGAAGAGGCATGCTGGCGACCGATGCGATCGGGGCTGCCGGCATCGTTCTCGATGTCGACACCGGCGAAGTGATGGCGCTCGCATCGCTGCCGGAATTCGACCCAAACATAGTCGGGGCACAGGGCGCTCCAAACGAGTTCAACCGCGCGACAAACGCGGTCTACGAGCTCGGATCGACGTTCAAACCGCTTACCGTGGCGGCGGCAATCGACGCTGGAGTCGTACGCAATCTTTCGCAGAGATGGGATGCGCGGACGGTGGAGGTCGGCACACGCAAGATTCGCGATCTCAAGCCCAAAGGCGACACGCTCAACGTGCCGCAGGCGCTTATCTACTCGTCCAACACCGTGACCGCCCGCGTCACCGATCAGCTGGGCTCCGACAAGCTTCAGCAAATGCTGATCGATCTGGGTATGGACAAGCGTCCCTTCATCGAATTGCCGGCGCGGGGGAAGCCGCTGTGGCCTGAAAACCCCGGCAACAGACACACCAACATGGTGATCGGCTATGGTCACAGCTTGTCGGTCACGCCGCTGCATCTCGCCAATGCCTATGCCGCGATGGTGAATGGCGGGATCTGGCGCCCGGCGACCCTGCGCAAACTTGCGCCCGAAGACGTTCCGCGCGGGCGGAGGGTGTTCAAGGCATCGACTTCGGCCCGGATGCGGCAATTGCTGCGAATGATCTCGCTCTATGGCACCGGTCGCAGCGCCGATGCGCCGGGTTTCCGCGTCGGCGGCAAGACCGGCTCGGCCGAAAAGCCGCGACGCGGCGGTTATGCTAAGAACGCCCTGATTTCGTCCTTCGCCGCCGCCTTCCCGATGGATCGTCCGCGCTATGTCGTCGTCGCCATGCTCGACGAGCCGCGCGGCACGATTGCAAGCTCGTTCCAGCGCACGGCTGCGTTCAATGCCGCGCCGGTGGTCGGGCGCCTCGTGCCGCGGATCGGGCCGATGCTGGGCGTGCGTCCGGACAATCGCCGCGATGTGGATATCAGCGATCTCAGATATCTGGTCGAGGGCGGCAAATGAAGCTGGCCGGATTGGTGGAGCGCGCAGGCGTCAACTGCCCGGACGCCAAAGAGGCGACGGTGACCGGCTTCGCGATCGATCACCGTAAGGTTGCACCTGGCACGGTGTTCGGTGCGTTTCGTGGGGCCAGGTTCAATGCTGAGGAATTCATTCCGGCCGCGATCGAATCCGGCGCGGTGGCGGTGGTCTCTCGTCCCGAAGCTAATGTGAATGGTGCGGTGCATATCGCCAGCGACGAACCCCGCCGCACCTTTGCGCTTCTCGCCGCACAATTCTTCACGCCGGTTCCCGAAACGCTGGTCGCGGTCACAGGAACCAACGGCAAGACCTCGACGGTCGAAATGACCCGCCAGATCTGGCGTATGTGCGGCGAGCGTGCCGCTAGTATCGGGACCTTGGGCGTTACCACTCCTGATGGCAGCATTTCGACCGGCCTAACGACGCCCGACATCGTGACGTTCCTAAGCAACATGAGCGGGCTCGCTCGCGAGGGTGTGACACACGTCGCCTACGAAGCGTCAAGCCATGGGCTCTCGCAGTTTCGCAATGAAGGGCTGCGCGTTGCTGCCTGTGCCTTCACCAACTTCAGCCGCGACCATCTCGATTACCACGGCACGATGGAGGAGTATTTCGCGGCCAAGATGCGCCTGTTCGACGAAGTGGTCGAACCGGGCGCACCGGCCATCATCTGGAACGGCGGGGAAGTATGCGAGTGGACCCGCCGCGCCGTCGAACATGCAGAATCCCAAGGCCTGCGTGTTCGGACAGTGGGCGAGCGGGGCGCGTTCCTCCGCCTCGCCGCCCACGAGGCGACTCAGTTGGGGCAGACCCTGGCTGTGGAGCACGAGGGTGTCGAACGGACGATCAAGCTACCGCTGATCGGGGCCTATCAGGCGGCCAATGCGTTGTGCGCGGCAGGCCTCGCGCTATCGACTAGCTGCGACCCGTCACAGGTGTTCGACGCGGTTTCGCGACTTCAGCCGGTGCGAGGACGACTTGAGCGGGCGGTCATCGCGCCGGTCGGCGCACCGGTTTACGTCGACTACGCTCACACGCCCGACGCGCTCGAAGCCGCGATCGCCGCGTTGCGCCCCCATGTCGATGCGGAACGCGGCGGCCGTTTGATCGTCGTATTCGGTGCAGGCGGTGATCGCGACAGCGGCAAGCGCGCACCGATGGGCGAAGTGGCAGCGAGGTCCGCCAACGTTGTGATCGTCACCGACGACAATCCGCGGGGTGAAGATGCCACTGCAATCCGCGGAGCGATCATGCACGGTGCAGGTGGAGCGCCGCATGTCAGCGATATGGCTGGACGGAGGGAGGCCATCTCCGCGGCGATCGCCGAAGCGACAGCTGACGACATCATCCTCGTGGCCGGGAAAGGTCACGAGCAGGGTCAGATAATCGGATCTGGAGAGCATATGCGAATATTGCCGTTCGACGATGTCCAGGTGGCGCGCGAATGCGCGGCAGCGTCGACAGGAGCCCCGGCGTGAACGCCCGTCAGCTTGTGCAGGGCGCACTGAAAGCATGGCCGGTCGACCCGCGCGATCGGCTGCCATTGCCCCTGTGGTTCTCACGCGACATCGAGATCGCGACGGGAGGCGCTTCGACGCACCATTTCCAGGCCGCCGGAGTCGAAATTGACTCGCGTGATGTGCGTCCAGGCGACCTGTTCGTTGCGCTCAAAGGCGAAACTATGGACGGGCATAAGTTCCTACCCCAGGCTTTTGCCGCCGGCGCAGTCGCGGCGATCACGGATCGTCCGGTCGATTTCCCGCATGTGCTGGTCGAAGACACGACGCAGGCGCTGCACGACCTTGCGCATGCTGCACGAGATCGCGGTGAGGCTAAGCGAATTGCAGTGACTGGCTCAGTCGGGAAGACCGGGGTCAAGGAGGCAATCTTCAACGCACTCGACCGGGTCAGCCGCGGCGGCGCGCATCGCTCGGTGCGCAGCTACAACAACCATGTCGGTGTACCGCTCAGCCTCGCGCGGCTCCCGGCGCGCGCGCGTTATGGCGTGTTCGAGATGGGCATGAACCATCCCGGCGAAATCGCTCCGCTAGCGGATCATGTCCGCCCGCATGTCGCACTGATCACCACCATTGCGCCTGCGCATATCGAAAACCTCGGCAGCATGGAGGCGATCGCCGACGAGAAGTCGCAGATTTTCACCGGGTTGATCGAAGGCGGCACCGCGATCATCCCAGCCGACAGCGAATACACCGCGCGGATGATCGACCACGCGCGAGCCGTGGGCGTGAAAACGGTGACGTTCGGACGCAACGAGGGAGCGGACGTTCGCCTGCTCGATGCAATCCCGCGCGAGAACGGCGGTTCGCTTGTGACAGCGGATCTGGGCGAGCAGCGGCTGTGCTTTACGATCGCCGAGCCGGGCGAACATTGGATAACCAATGCGCTTGGCGTGATGGCGGCGGTTCGTGCGGCGGGAGGCGATCTCGCCGCTGCAGGTCTGGCGCTCGCGGAGATGGGCGGGCTGAAAGGCCGCGGTGCCCGCCTCGATATCGAAGTCGCCGGCGGTAAGGCCCTGCTGGTCGATGAAAGCTACAACGCCAATCCCGCTTCCATGCGTGCGACGATCAAGCAGCTCGGCCAAACGCCCGCGCATCGACGGATCGTGGTGCTGGGCAGTATGAAGGAGCTTGGAGATTTCTCAGCCCGGTTCCATCGGCAGCTGATCGAACCGCTTGCGGAAGCCAAAATCGACCATGCGATCCTGGTCGGCGACGAGATGCGGGATCTTGCTGCGCAATTGGGGAAAGAATCCGCGGATTCGCTTGGCATTGCGGGCGGCTTCGCGCATTGCGAAGGACCTGCCGAGGCGATCGCGGCGCTCGAGCAATTCGGACTCACCCACGGCGATGCGATACTGGTGAAGGGCTCCAATTCGGTTGGCCTGGGCAGGCTGGTGTCACATTTTACGAGCGCCTCGGAGTGAACGGGGGGCGAGGGATCTGAATGCTCTACCTACTCGCCGAATGGCTGGGCTTTGAAGGCGTTTTCAACCTGGTTCGCTACCAGACTTTCCGGGCTGGCGCGACGCTGGTTACGGCGCTGTTTATCGGGCTGATCATAGGCCCAAAATTCATCAACCTGCTACGCGTCCGACAGGGTAAGGGCCAGCCGATCCGCGAGGACGGTCCGCAATCGCACCTCGCCAAGCGCGGTACGCCTACGATGGGCGGGCTAATGGTGATTATCGCCCTCACTTCATCGTTGCTGATCTGGATGGACCCGCGCAATCCGCTGGTCTGGGCCTGTATCGCCGTCACGCTCGGCTTCGGGCTGATCGGATTCCTCGACGACTACGACAAGGTCGCGAAGAACAGCCATGCGGGCGTCCCAGGAAGGGTTCGCCTGGCGCTAGAGTTCGTGGTCGCGGGAGTAGCCTCCTACATCATTGTCAGCCAGATCAGTACAGATCTCTACGTCCCCTTCTTCTCCGACGTGCAGATCCCGCTGGGACCGTTCTACTATATCTTCGCTGCGACCATAATCGTCGGGTTCGGCAATGCCGTGAACCTGACGGACGGACTGGACGGGCTGGCGATCATGCCCGTGATCATCGCCGCCGGTACCTTCGCGATCATCGCCTATCTCGTCGGTCGGTCCGACTTCAGCGAGTATCTCGGCATCCCCCACGTTGTCGGAGCGGGCGAGTTGGCGATCTTTTGCGCGGCGATTATGGGAGGCGGTTTGGCATTCCTGTGGTTCAACGCGCCACCTGCAGCGGTGTTCATGGGAGACACGGGATCGCTCGCCCTTGGAGGTGCGCTTGGTGCAATCGCGGTCGCCAGCCATCACGAGATCGTACTGCTGATCGTGGGTGGGCTGTTCGTGGTCGAAACCGCCAGTGTGATCATCCAGGTCTTCTGGTTCAAGCGGACCGGCAAACGCGTGTTCCGTATGGCGCCGATCCACCACCATTTCGAACAGCTCGGCTGGAGCGAAAGCAAGGTGGTGATCCGGTTCTGGATCATCTCGATCGTCCTCGCGCTGGCCGGTCTTGCGACGTTGAAAGTGAGATGACGCGGACACCATGATCACCTCGCCCGCCTTTTCCGGAAAACGCTATGCCGTCCTCGGTCTGGCGCGATCCGGCGCGGCTGCAGCACACGCTCTGCTGGCGAGCGGGGCCGAGGTGACGGTATGGGACCGGCAGGACGTCGCGCGCGAGCCGTTCGAGGGACGCTGTGCGCTCGCCGATCCACTCGAACTCAACCTTTCCGGCTACGACGGCGTGGTGGTCTCGCCCGGTGTGCCTCTGAACACCCACCCGATCGTCGGACATGCGGCGCAATATGGCGTCCCGGTCATTGGTGATATCGAGCTGTTTGCGCTCGCCCGTTCCAATCTCTTGCCGCATAAGGTTGTCGGGATCACCGGCACCAACGGCAAGACCACCACGACGGCGCTGGTCCATCACGTCCTCGAAATGGCTGGAATGCCGACGGTGCTCGGCGGCAATATCGGCGTGCCGATCATGGCGCAGGAGCCGCTGGCACCCAATGAACACGGGGTCGGCGTCTACGTGCTGGAATTATCGAGCTACCAAGTCGATCTCACCTTCAGTCTTGACTGCGATGCGGCCGCCTTGACAAACATTACGCCCGATCATCTCGATCGGTATGCCGACTACGACGCCTATGCCGCCGCGAAATCGCGGTTGTTTGAAATGCAGTCGGGTGGCCACTTCGCGGTGTTCGGCTCGCTCGCCGAGCCTGCGGGCGCGATCTTTCAGAGAGAACGCGAACGCCGACAAGCGGGCCGCGCCGTCGCAGCCGATCTGGAACGGTTTGCCCAGCGACAACCGGGTTGGCCGAGCTTGCAAGGCCCGCACAATCTCGAGAACGTTGCCGTTGCGATCGCGCTGGTCGAAGAACTTGGCGTCAAGCCGGCGCAATGGGAGCATGCTCTCCCCCGATTCCGCAACCTGCCGCATCGGATGGAACGCGTCGGGGAAGAGAACGGCGTGCTGTTCATCAACGATAGCAAGGCCACAAACCCCGCTTCGACCGCACCCGCGCTGGCGGCTTTCCCACCCGTTCCATCGATCAACGCGGGAGCGCCGCGGGTCCACTGGATCGTCGGCGGCCTCGCCAAGGAAGACGGTCTGGGCGAGTGCGCGGCCCATCTCGACAAACTCGCGGCGGCCTACACGGTCGGCGAGGCGGGGCCGCGATTTGCCGAATTGATCGAACCGCACGCGCGGGTTGAGCGCTGCGAGCTCGTAAGCGAAGCGGTGCAGCGCGCTCGTGACGCGGCTCGCCCGGGCGAAGTCGTGCTGTTCTCCCCGGCATGCGCCAGCTTCGACCAGTTCCGTGACTACGAGAAGCGCGGCGAACACTTTCGCCAGCTCGTCGGCGTGATTGCCGAATGCGGCCCATCGGACGATGATCCGCACTTCAAGGACATTGCGGCGTGAGTTCGGCCAGCTCGATCTCGCAACCGCGCGCCGATGCGGCTTTCCACGCCCCCGTGCCACTCCGGCGAGGGTGGCGAGAGAGTCTGCGTGTCTGGTGGCGCGAGATTGACAAGGTGCTGCTTGGTTTCATCATCCTGATCATGGCGATGGGAACTGCCGCGGTCATGGCCGCGTCTCCGGCCAGCGCCGATCAGCTTTCGACCCTGCAGGTGCGGCTCGATGAGTTCATGTTTCTAAAGCGCCATTTGGTGTTCCAGGCCATGGGCCTAGCGCTGATGATCGGGATATCCTTCCTGGGGCGGGAGGACGCGCGACGGCTTGGAATCGTCGTCGGCGCGCTCATGCTGTTCCTTCTGTGCCTCGTGCCGCTTATTGGATTCGAGAAGAACGGATCGCGACGGTGGCTCGATTTCGGGATGTCGCTCCAGCCGAGCGAGTTCCTGAAACCCGGCTTCGCCATCATGGTGGCCTGGATCCTGAGCTGGCGGCTGCGCGACCCGACACTGCCGGTGCTGACATTCGCGACCGGCTTGATGGTTGCCATCGCCGGGCTGCTGATGCTCCAGCCCAATCTCGGCGAAACGATCCTGTTCGCGGGGATCTGGTTTGTCATGGTCCTTCTCGCCGGGGTTTCGATCCAGCGGATCAGCGCGCTAGTCGGCGGTGGCTTGGCCGGTCTGACTGCAGCCTATTTCCTCTATGACAATGCCCGGCACCGGATCGATAGCTTCCTCGGCGGTGGTACGGCGTTCGATCAGGTCGATCTCGCGTATCGTACGCTCCTCGCGGGTGGTTGGAGCGGCAGCGGGCTATGGCTCGGAATTCGTAAGATGAATCTGCCGGAAGCGCACACCGACTACATCTTCTCGGTGATTGGCGAGGAGTTCGGCCTGCTGATCTGCGCCGTGGTCGTATTGCTCTATCTTGTCACTGTATGCCGGGTGCTGATCCGGTTGGTCGATGAGGAGAACCTGTTCGTGCTGTTGGCCGCTACCGGGCTCATCGCGCAGTTTGGAGGGCAAGCGTTCATCAATATCCTCGTAAACCTCAAGATGTTCCCATCGACCGGAATGACGTTGCCGCTGATCAGCTATGGAGGTTCCTCGACACTGGCGGTGTGTTTCACGATTGGGCTATTGCTCGCGATCACCCGGCGCAATCCGTTCCTCGAACGCGAGACCCCGGGACTGAAGTCGTTTTTCGAGCGTAAGGAGGAACGCGCGTGAACAGCGAGACCCAGAAAGTTGCGGGTGGCGCGAGCAGGCATTTCGTTTTGGCTGCCGGTGGGACAGGCGGGCACTTGATCCCGGCCTTCGCGCTCGCCACCGAGCTGGAGGCACGCGGACATCACGTCGCGCTCATCACCGACGAACGCGGCGCCAACATTCCCGGCAAGCCCGAATTCCTGACCGCGCATGTCCTTCCCGCAGGACGCTTTGGCAAGAACCCGCTGCGCTGGATCGGCGGGGTGCGCGCCGTACTCGAAGGGCGTAACATGGCGCTGCGATTGTTCGACGCGTTCGAGCCGAGTGCTGTGGTGGGCTTCGGAGGCTATCCCGCGCTTCCGGCCTTGCTGGCATCGACAGCGGCCAACATCCCCAGTGTCGTGCACGAACAGAACGCTGTGCTGGGTCGGGTCAATCGACTTCTCGCGGGCCGGGTCGATGCAATCGCGACTTCTTACGAAAGGGTCGACCGGCTGAAACCCAAGCACGTCGACAAGGTTCACCTCGTGGGCAATCCCGTGCGCGAGGAAGTGCTCGCAGCGCGCGATGAAGACTTCCCGCCCTTTACCGAGGAAGGTTTGCTGCGCGTGCTGGTGACAGGCGGGAGCCAGGGCGCGAGCATTCTGTCCGACGTCGTGCCCGACGGGCTGGCTATGCTGCCGCCGATGCTGCGCCAGCGGCTCCAGGTAACCCAGCAATGCCGCAGCGAAGACGTCGACCGGGTGCGCGAGCGCTATGCCAATCACGATATCCCGGCCGAGCTTGGAACCTACTTTGAGGACATGCACGAGCGCCTGGCGGACACGCACCTATTCGTGGGGCGGGCCGGCGCTTCGACCATCGCCGAATTGACCGCGGTCGGACGACCGGCGATTCTGGTTCCGCTCCCGATCGCGACCGACAATCACCAGGCGTCCAACACGCGCGAAGTGGTGAAGGCCGGCGGCGCCCGGATGATCCGGCAAGACAACTTCACTCCAAAAGAACTGGCCAAGCAGATCCAGGCGATGGCCCAGAACCCCACCAGCCTTTCCAATGCCGCGCACGGATCCTGGAACTGCGGCAGGCCCGACGCAGCAAAGGACCTCGCCGATCTGGTCGAGAGCATGGCGGGTATCGACATGATGGACGTCATCCGCGTGGGCGAAGCGGCGCCGCGCGCGGCTCAGACCGCGACAAAAGCGGAAGGTGCGACGCGCAATTCGCCACGGGACGCATCCGAATGAAAGGTGTCGGCACCGATATCGGTACGATCCATTTCGTCGGCATTGGCGGCATCGGCATGTCCGGTATCGCCGAGGTGATGCACAACCTTGGATATTCGGTGCAAGGCAGCGACCTTGCCGAAGGGCCAAGTGTCGAACGGCTGCGGGCACGCGGCATCGATGTGAGGATTGGCCAAGCGCGCGAGAATGTCGAAGGAGCTGCGGTGGTCGTCACTTCGACCGCCGTAAGGCGCGACAATCCCGAAGTGGTCGCCGCGCTCGAACACCGAACACCGGTGGTGCGCCGTGCGGAAATGCTCGCCGAGCTGATGCGGCTGAAATCGACTGTTGCGGTCGCGGGCACCCACGGCAAGACGACCACGACCAGCATGATCGCTAGCCTTCTCGACACAGGCGACATTGACCCGACCGTCATCAATGGCGGGATTATCGAACAATACGGCTCCAATGCGCGGCTCGGCGACAGCGACTGGATGGTGGTCGAAGCGGATGAAAGCGACGGCAGCTTCCTGCGGCTCGACGGCACCATCGCGGTCGTCACCAATATCGATCCGGAGCATCTCGATCACTACGGCGACTTCGATGTGCTCAAGCGCGCATTCGTGGAGTTCATCCACAACGTTCCGTTCTATGGCGCGGCGATCCTGTGCGTCGACCATCCCGAGGTGCAGGCGGTGATCGGGCAAGTGCGCGACAGGAAGGTCGTTACCTACGGATTCTCGCTCCAGGCTGATATTTGCGGCGTGAACATCCGCGCGGTCGATGGCGGCAACACCTTCGATGTAATGATCCGCCAGCGCGGTGAGGAAGATCGCCGGATCGAAGGCGTGCACCTGCCGATGCCGGGGCGCCACAACGTCCAGAATGCACTCGCGGCGATTGCGGTGGCGATCGAGATGGGCTGCTCGGACGATGTCATCCGCGAAGGCTTCGGCAGCTTCGGAGGGGTGCGGCGACGCTTCACCAAAGTGGGTTCCGTCGATGTCGAAGGCGCAAAGGTTCACGTGATCGACGATTACGCGCACCACCCGGTCGAGATTCAAGCCGTGCTCGGTGCGGCGCGCGAAGCCGTCGGCGGAGAGAAGGGCCGTGTTATCGCGGTCGCCCAACCGCATCGCTACACCCGTCTCAATGACCTGATGGAGGAATTCCAGACCTGCTTCAATGAGGCCGACATGGTCTACGTCACTCCGGTCTACGAAGCGGGGGAAGACCCGATCGAAGGAGTCGATTCCGAAGCTTTGGTCACAGGCCTGAAATCGCGCGGACACCGTTCGGCCCAGACCATTCCCGATCAGCAGGCGCTGGCCGCAGCGCTGGCGGGTGAAATCCGGGCGGGCGACATCGTGGTTTGCCTCGGCGCGGGGGATATCACCCGCTGGGCTTCTGGTCTTGCCTCTGCGATTGACTCACTACGGGGGCCATGAACGAAATGGTGCAACCCGACGACGTCTTTAACTGCGATAACGGCATGGCGCCGACCTGTGCCGTAGAAGGCGCGACCGATACGCCAGTGCCGATCGAGGGCATTCGCGGGCGTCTGACCCAGGATGCGCCGCTGGCCAAATATGTCTGGTTCAAGAGCGGCGGCCATGCCGACTGGCTGTTCGAACCGGCAGACGTTGAGGACCTCAAGGCGTTTTGCGAACGGCTCGACGGCAACATGCCGATCCTGACGCTTGGCGTCGGTTCGAACATGATCGTGCGCGATGGCGGTGTGCCCGGTGTGGTAATCAAGCTGGGCAAGGAGTTCTCCAATGTCGAGATCACCGGTCCGACGACGCTGAAGGCGGGGGCTGCCGCGCCGGTCAGCATCGTGTCGCGCCGCGCCGGAAAGGCGGGGATCGACGGATTGGCTTTCTTTACCGGCATTCCCGGTTCGGTGGGCGGCGTCACCAAGATGAATGGCGGATGCTACGGGCGCGAGACCAAGGACGTGCTGGTCGATTGCGATGTCGTCCTGCCGGACGGTCAGTTCGTGAAGCTGTCGAACGCCGACCTGCAATACTCCTATCGACACTCGGCCCTGCCCGATGGGGCGACGGTGGTCGAAGCTCGGTTCGAAGGCTTTCCCGGCGACCCCGAAACAATCCGGGCGGAGATGGACCGAATCTCGAGCGAGCGGAAGGAATCGCAGCCGATCGGCAGCATGACCGGCGGATCGACCTTCAAGAACCCGCCCGGACACAGCAGCTGGAAGCTGGTCGATGCGGCCGGCATGCGTGGGTTCAGGCACGGCGGCGCGCAGGTGAGCGAGAAGCACGCCAATTTCCTCATCAACACCGGCAACGCGACGAGCACCGAGATCGAGGAACTCGGCGAAATGGTTCGCGAGAAGGTCTATGCGCATTCGGGCCTCCAGCTCGAGTGGGAAATCAAACGGATCGGGCGACCGTGAGCGAGACGGAAACCCTCCATGTCGCCGTCCTGATGGGGGGCTGGGCCAATGAACGCGAAGTCTCGCTGATGAGCGGCGCGGGCGTTGCCGACGCGCTAGAGATGAAGGGGCACCGCGTCACCCAGATCGATATGGGTCGCGATGTTGCACAAAGGATTGCCGAGACTTCGCCCGACGTTGTTTTCAACGCGCTGCACGGCGTCCCCGGTGAAGACGGAACGGTGCAGGGCATGCTCGACCTGATGGGTTTACCCTATACGCATTCGGGTCTTGCGACGTCGGTGGTCGCGATCGACAAGCAGCTGACCAAGCAGGCGCTTATTCCCCATGGAATCCCGATGCCGGGAGGGCGGATCGTCCCGGTCGCGGAATTGCACGAACGCGATCCGATGGCGCGGCCCTATGTGCTCAAGCCGGTCAACGAAGGCTCTTCGGTCGGTGTCGCAATCATCACCGAAGACAGCAATGTCGGCAATCCTATTGCGCGCGACGCTGCTGGACCATGGCAGGATTTCGACGAGCTGCTTGCCGAGCCCTTCATCAAGGGGCGAGAGCTGACGACGGCGGTGATCGACGGACCGGACGGCTCACGCGCCCTGGGTGTGACCGAACTGATTATCGAGCACGGTTTCTACGATTACGAACACAAATACACCGAAGGCCGCACCCAGCATGTCTGTCCGGCGCAGATCCCGACCGAGATCGCGGCGCTTTGCGAACAGTATGCCCTGAAAGCGCATGAAGTGCTCGGCTGCCACGGCACCAGCCGAACCGACTATCGCTGGGACGACGAGCTGGGCGAGGACGGGCTGTTCGTACTCGAAACAAACACCCAGCCCGGCATGACTCCGCTCAGCCTCGTTCCCGAACAGGCCAAGCAAGCCGGGATCGACTATCCCGATCTGTGCGAGATGATCGTGCGCGAGGCGCTCAGGGTTCATCCGCAAAAGGCGACAGGAGGCGCCGATGGCTAAGATAAAACGTGGCGGAAAGGGCGTTCGGCGCGCGGCGAAAGCATCGAACCGTGCCGCCGGCGCGCGCCGGGCGAAGGCAAAGACGACCGGGTTCGTCGACACCGTAATGGGCGTCTTGCCGTTCACCGAGGAGCAGTGGACCAGAATCTGGCTCGCCGTGATCATCGGCGGTGCGGTTGCGCTTGCGTGGGTGATCGCCAACCTTGCCGGTGTGCCTGCAATGGCCCAGGCGGAAGTCGGGCGGATCGCCTCGGACGCCGGTTTCGAGGTCCGCCATGTCCGCGTCACGGGCACCAGCCGAATGGATGAACGCCAAGTCTATGCCCGCGCTTTGGCCCAACGCGACCGGCCGATGCCACAGGTCGATATCGAAGCACTTCGTGAGGAACTGCTCGAACTTCCTTGGGTGAAGGATGCGCGCGTTTCAGTCCAGTTGCCGCAAACGCTGGCGATCGATATTGTCGAGCGCGAACCTCATGCGGTGCTGGAGAAACCTGACAGGCTGATGCTGATCGATGCGTCGGGCGTAGAGCTGGAACCGATTGCGCGCGACAAGGCCTCAGACCGGCTTCGCATTTCCGGACCCGGCGCGGCCAAGCAGGTCGCACCACTCGATACGCTGTTGGCCTCGGCCCCGGCTTTGCGGCCGCAGATCGAAGCGGCGGAATGGGTCGGCAATCGCCGCTGGAACGTCACTTTCAAAACCGGGCAAGTGCTGGCGCTGCCTGAAGGCAGGGACGAATCCGCCAGTGCCCTAATAAAGTTTGCCCGGATGGACGGTCAAAACCGGCTGATCGGCGGCAAGGTAGCAACTTTCGACATGCGCGCACCGCCGCGTATCTACATGCGCGTGCCCGGCCGGGGCGATCGGATCGAATTGGCGGAGGCTGGAAACTGATGGCGAGCAAAGCGGCAACCCGCGCCAACAAGGCGGCTGTCACCAAGGCGAGGCTCGCCAAGGTCTTCGGCGCGGTCAATATCGGCAGTTTCCGCATCTCCGCGATGATCATGGGCGAAACCGAAACCGGCGACCTGCTGGTGCTCGGATCGGGGCATCGTGCCAGCCAGGGTATCAAGCGCGGCTACGTCACCGACATGAAGGCCGCCACCTACGCGATCCGCGACGCGGTCGAGCGCGCGGAAAGGAACGCGGGGACGAGTGTCCAGAGCGTGTGGGTCGCGTGCTCGGGTGCCGGGCTCAAAAGCAGCGTTTCCAAGGTTGAAATCGAGATTGGCGGTCGCCGGATCGAAGAGGAAGATGTCGAACATCTGCTCGTCGCTGCGCGCGATACGATCCAGCCCGATGGTCGCAGCGTGCTGCACGCGCAACCGGCGCATTATACGCTCGACGGGGCGCACGGCGTTGCCAATCCGCGCGGGCTCCATGCCGAGAGGCTCGGTGTGGATGTGCACGTAATGCTCGCCGACGGCGCCCCTGTGCGCAATCTCATGGAAGCGGTTCAAAGCGCTCATCTCGAAGTCGAGGCGGTGGTCGCGGCGCCGCTCGCTTCGGGTTATTCGTGTCTAAGCGAAGAAGAACGCGAACTCGGCGTTGCGCTGGTCGAAATCGGCAGCGATGTCACCAATGTCTCTGTATTCGCAGGCGGGATGTTGCTGGGGCTTCGCGCGGTGCCCATGGGTTCGGGCGACATCACCGATGCGGTCGCGAGTGCTTTCGGCATTCGCAGGTTCCAGGCCGAAAGGCTCAAATGCGTCTCGGGTTCGGCCATCGCCAGCCCCAGCGACCACCGAGAGATGATCCCCGTCAACGGTCCGAACGAAGGTTTCGACGGCGATGGCGCAAGCCCGGTCGCACGCGGAGCCGACGACAAGAACCGGATTGCCCGCGCCGAGCTGGTTTCGGTGATAACGCAGCACCTTGCGCAGCTGACGGCGGAAGTTGGCAAAGCACTGAAGGAAATGGGCTTTTCAGGCACGCGTGCAGGGCAGGTGGTCCTGACAGGCGGTGGCGCCGAACTCGCCGGACTCGCCGAGTTTACCCAAAGCGCTTTGGGCATGCCGGTGCGGATTGGGCGCACGCCGTCGCTCAAGGGTCTGCCGGAAGCGCATTCGACACCCGGATTCTCGACCCTTGCCGGGCTGTGTCTCTACGCGGCGGAAGACCCGGTCGACATCCGTTCGGTGGGTTCCCATTTCTCGGCAATGCGCCCCGCCAACGGTCCTTTGGGAGCGCCGATGGCAATCGGCGGATTGCTGCGGGCACTGCGCCAGTATTTTTAACCCGCGAGGGGCAAATTGTAGTAAACAAGCCACTGTGGATAAGGAGTTGCGCGGGATAACCGGCGCATCGCGATTGTGTCACAAACAACAAGACGCAAATGGTGGGGCAACCGCGTCTGGAGGAATAGCTGATGAGCATCAATATTGGACCTGCGGCGACTGATGAAATGCGCCCCCGGATCACCGTGGTCGGGATTGGCGGAGCCGGTGGCAACGCGATTGCCAACATGATCTCTGCCGAGATCGAAGGCGTCGATTTCATCGTTGCCAACACCGACGCGCAGGCCCTCAGCACCAGCCCGGCGGATAGGCGAATCCAGCTCGGTCCCGACATCACCGGTGGCTTGGGTGCGGGCGCGCGCCCGGAGGTTGGCAAGGCTGCCGCCGAAGAAACCGTTTCCGATATCGAAGCGGCACTCGAAGGCGTAAACATGGTCTTCATCGCCGCCGGCATGGGCGGCGGGACCGGGACCGGAGCGGCCCCCGTGATCGCCGAAGCCGCGCGGCGCAAAGGCGTGCTTACGGTCGGGGTCGTTACCAAGCCGTTCCTGTTTGAAGGCACGCGCCGGATGCGCGCTGCCGAAGCCGGGATCGACGAGCTCCAGAACCATGTCGATACGCTGATCGTCATTCCAAATCAGAACTTGTTCCTGGTCGCGAAGGCCGAGACGACCTTCAAAGAAGCATTCCAACTCGCCGACGAAGTACTGCAGCAGGGTGTGCGCTCGATCACCGACCTCATGGTGATGCCAGGCCTTATCAATCTCGACTTTGCCGACGTTCGCTCCGTCATGAGCGAGATGGGCAAGGCAATGATGGGTACGGGCGAGGGCGAAGGCGAAAATCGCGCACTCGACGCTGCCGAGCAGGCGATCGCCAACCCGCTGCTTGACGGTGTGTCGATGCAGGGTGCCAAAGGCGTGATCATCTCGATCATCGGCGGCGAAGACATGAAACTGCTCGAAGTCGACGAAGCGGCAAACCACATTCGCGAACTGGTCGACGAAGACGCCAACATCATCTGGGGCAGCGCTTTCAACCCCGATCTCGATGGAAAGATCCGGGTATCCGTGGTTGCAACCGGCATCGAACAGAGTGCCAGCGGCGTAGCTGATACGACCGCGCCGGTCGCCCTGTCGAGCGCGCGCGCACCGAAACGGCCGGTGCTCGAACTTGGCGGTGAGGCTGAAGAAGCGAGCGAGACGGTTGAAGAAGCGGAAGAAACACCAGCGGTACAGCCACTCGCTCCGCCAATCGTTCCGCCCGTTACCGAAGAGCTCGCCGAAACCGTGCAGGAACCTGCAAATGAAGCCGAACCGTTCGATCTTTCCGGCATGCAGGCAGGCGACGAAATGGGTGACGAAGGCGACGATGTCGACGAGATCGTCGACCCGCTCGCCGGTCTTCGCGGAATTGAGGAAGACGAGGAGGAGGCTGCCGAGAGCGAAATGCCCGAGCCTGCCGACGAGCGCCATTTTGGCGAGCCGGCAGAAGGCGCGGATGAGGAAGAAGACGCGCTCGACCTGACGGCGGAACTCAGCGATGGCGACGATGTGGAAGCCGAAGACGACGATCTCCTAGCCGATGCCGATCGCCTCGCCGCTGATGACAATCCAGTCGAATCGCGCGCAGAATCGTCGCGCAAGCGACCCGTTCTGGGCGGCGATGACGACGAGAATGCGGGACCCGGTCCCGATGTTGCGGCGGCCAGCACTCCGGCGGGCGGCAGCACGCTCTTTGAACGGATGGCCAACCTGTCGCGCGGTTCGGGCTCGGATGAAGACGAGGACGATGAGGACGGCGACGATGACGATGCGCCCGCCCTTTCGATTCCGCGCTTCCTGGGTCGCCAGAACAACCAATAGCGCAGGCGAGAAGGCGGCGCTTCAGCCGAAACGAAGCTCCATTCGCCTCACGTTCATCGCCGTCCGACTAGCGGCCGGGCGAATTCGTTCTAGCTCTGAAGGCTCAATGACACTTGCGCGCGTTTCTGCTGTTGGATTGGTCCTGACGACCATGGCTGTTGCGTCGACGCTGCCTGCTGCGGTCTGGGCACAGAACTCCACATCTCGACCTGTCGTCCAGCCGCTGCCTTCTCCCGAAGTCGAGCGGCTTAATGCTGCCTTGAGGAGACTGGCCCGTCGTCCGCGCGATCTCGATGCCCTGATCGAGGCCGGCAATGCCGCATTGCGCGTCGACGACCTCGATGCCGCGATCGGGTTTTTCGGCAGGGCGGAGGAACTTTCCTCGGACAATCCCCGCGTAAAGATGGGGCAGGCAGCTGTATATCTGCGGTCCGGGCGTCCGATCGAGGCGCTGCGCTTGTTTTCCGAGGCCGAGACTGCGGGAGCCTCGGCGCGCGAAGTGCTTGCAGATCGCGGACTGGCTTACGACCTAGTCGGCGACCAGACGCGAGCGCAAGCGACCTATCGTCAGGCCCTGCGCCAGGATCCGGAAAACGGCCTTGCGATACGGCGGATGGCGGTGAGCCAAGCGATAATGGGAGAACAACGCGCGTTCGAGGCGACCCTCAGGCCGCTGATCGACAAGCGCGATTTTGCCGGTTTCCGGGCTCGGGCGTTCGGGCTCGCTATCCTGGGCGAGCAGGATCGCGCCGCGGCGATCACCGAGGCCGTCATGCCCCGCGACCTTGCAGCCCGGATCACTCCCTATCTCGAATTCATGCCGCGTCTGACCAAAGCGCAGCAGGCAGCTGCCGCCAATTTGGGGATTTTCCCAAGGGCAGCCGAAATCGGACGCGATGATCCCCGAATTGCCAACTTTGCCGCGGCGAATTCCGGGGCCGCATCGGGGTCGGCCCAAATTGAGGCGGGCGATCGTCTCGAACCAGTCGGCGAACCGTTGGGTACGCCAACGACCGAATTGGCCCGGGCCGAGCCGCAGACCGCCAGCGCCTCCGATCCTGCAGCGGCGCAGCAGGCTTCGCGCACGCCGCCGCCCGTCAATCTTGCCGTTCGCCCCGACCCGGGAGCTGGATTCGATCTCGCTCGTGTCGAAAACGACGGCAATCGCGGCGCAGCCACCTCTCCCAGCGCATCCGACCGGCCGAATTTCTCCGACGCCTTCGGATCGCTCGATTCGGGCGACATGCCCGATGCAAAGGCCGGCGACGGCGCGGTGAACATCGCCGCTATCGATGTTCCGCGTGAAGCCGCGGCCCTTCCGGAACCCGTCGAACCTGAGCATCCCCGACGGATTTGGGTCCAGGTCGCCACCGGGCGCGATCGTGATGCATTGCGTTTCGACTGGCGCCGGATATCGCGCAGAGCATCCCGATTGCTGCGCGACTACGAACCGCATGTGGTCGCCTGGGGACAATCCAATCGCCTGCTCGCGGGACCGATTGAAAGCACGGGCGAAGCGCGGCGCCTGGTCAACGCCTTGGGCGAGATGGATATCGATACCTTTTCCTATATCAGTCCCGAAGGTACTGAAATTCAGGAATTAAGATAAGTATTTCGGCCGATCCCCGACTTTCTTTGCACAAGCTTTGAACAAGCGAGCGGGGTTCTCCCCAAGAGCCGTTTGCGCCTCCATTGCCAAATGCTGCGTCGGGGATGCATCTGACCGGAAATGATTTGTGTGAAGGCCCCCGCATGACCCCCCGCGAAACCGATTATGGCGCCAATGACGACGCCGCACCGGTCGAGATGCTGGCGGCTCTCTTTGAAGCGCGCGGCTGGGCCTGCGAAGTCGTCGCCGATGATGAGATGACCGGCGAGGTTCAGGGCAGTTGGGCAAAGTACCAGCTGCGCGCGATCTGGCGCAGTGCCGACAATGTGCTCCAGTTCCTTTGCCTGCCTGACATTCGCGTTTCGGAAGACAAGCGACAACGCGCTTACGAACTGCTCAGCCTTGTCAACGAGCAGATGTGGCTCGGCCATTTCGATATCTGGTCGAATGGGGATGTGCTGCTGTATCGCCATGGCGCGTTGCTCGGCGATGATGGCATGCTCAGTCTGGCCCAGGCCCAGGCGTTGGTCGAAACCGCGATCGACGAGTGCGACCGGTTCTATCCGGCGTTCCAGTTCGTCCTGTGGGGCGACAAGAGCCCGCGCGCCGCGCTCGACAGCGCGCTTGTCGATGCAGCTGGAGAAGCCTAGCTAAAGCGCCCCGCAGGTGACTCGGTGGAATTGGGGCGACCATGGCCAACATTCGAAAACTCGTGATCGCCGGCCTCGGAAACATGGCTGGCGCGATGCTGGATGGCTGGATGGCGGCCGGGCAGGATCCGGCCCGGTTCTCGGCTCTGGGGCCGCGTCCCAAGAAGACCCCCGATGGCGTAGCATTCTATTGCGACCCGGCCGAAGTGCAGGGACACGATGCATTGCTACTTGGTTTCAAACCCCATCATCTGCCCGAAGTGAGCCCCACTCTCCAGGCCATCGCTTCGGCAGAAGTTACCGTCTATTCGTTGCTGGCCGGAATCACCCTTGATCAGCTGCGATCGGCCTTTCCCAAGGCGAAGGCTCACGTCCGGGTGATGCCCAATCTCGCATCGCGGATCGGTAAGTCTCCGATCATTCTTGCCGAGCTCGGCCTCGATCACGACGAGCGCAAGGCAGCGAACGCCCTGTTCGACGATCTGGGCCAATCGGTGTGGCTCGACAGCGAAGAGCACTACGATCTTTGCACCGCCCTTGCCGGATCGGGGCCCGGATTTGTATACCGCTTCATCGATGCGCTCGCGACGGCAGCGCACGAGTTGGGCCTCGACGCGGAAAGCGCGCGCAGTCTGTCATTGGCGATGGTCGAGGGTGGCGCCGCGCTCGCAGCCGCATCCGACCTCTCGCCGGGCGAACTGGCCGAGCGCGTGGCCAGCCCCGGGGGGATGACCCGCGAAGGATTGAACGTGCTCGACGACAATCGGGCGCTGCATAACTTGCTGGTGGAAACCTTGCGAGCGACGCGCGATCGCGGTGCGGCTCTCTCAGCCGGAAGCAATTGAAAGCAATTGTTAATCAAGTTCCCGGAAAAAATGAACAAATGGTGTCGGGATACTGCCGGTTTCGCTTGAAAATCGTTCGCAAAACCCCGATATTATCGTTCGACAGGTGCATATTGTTGCACCGCAATTGGAGACAAGGGATCCATCATGTCTGATTGGAATGATTCTCAGCGTTCGCAGACGAATTTCGGTTCGGTGCCGCGCGCTGGCGGAGCGGTGAGCTATGACGAGGGTCTGCGCTCCTTCATGCTCTCGATCTACAACTACATGGGCTCGGGCGTATTGCTGACGGGCATCGTCGCGCTGCTGTTCGTCAATTCGCCATTCTTCGGCATGGCGTTCGAAGTGGTGCAAACCCCGTATGGCCGCGCTCTTGAAGCCAATATGCTTGGCTGGGCAATCAAGTTCTCGCCGTTGATCTTCATGCTTTTCTGGTGGTTCGGTGCCCAGCGCGCCAGCCAACCGGTCCTGCAAGTCGCATTCTGGTCGTTCTGCGCCGTCTTCGGGATGTCGCTATCGACAATCTTCGCGATCTACACCGGAGAATCGATTGCCATGGCGTTCTTCGCGGCCGCTGCCGGTTTTGCCGGCCTGAGCCTGTGGGGTTACACAACGAAGAAGGATATCAGCGGCTGGGGCAGCTTCCTCATAATCGGTGCATTCGGCCTGTTGGCCGCGTTCCTGATGAACATGTTCATTTTCCAGTCGGGCATGTTCCATTTCGCACTGAGCGCCGCAGGCGTGCTGATCTTCGCAGGTCTGACCGCCTATGACACGCAGATGCTGAAGAACCAGTACCAGTTCGTGCGCGGAACCGACCAGATGGGCCGGGCGATCATTTTCGGCGCATTCAACCTCTATCTGGACTTCATCAACCTGTTCATCATGTTGCTGCAGTTCTTCGGAAACCGCGAATAGGCGGATTTTCCCGACCCGTCTTGTCGCATCGACGGGACGGGTCACCGAAAGTTTGGGTGATTTGCGAATGCCCGGGGCGTTTTGTGCGCCTCGGGCATTTGCATTGGCGGCGCGACGGATTATCGCAGGCGGTCTTCAGGGAAGAGTAAGCATGGACCTCGCATCCTGAACGGACGGGGTCTTTGCGAAAAGGCGGAAATGACATGAACCCAGCGAAAGCCGACAAGGCCCCCGTGGGCAAAACACACACTCATTCGACACAGAAGCGACCGCCGGCAGGATTGCGGATCCTGACGGTTGCCTTGGGCGCAGCGAGCCTGGCCGCCTGCGCCACGGTGCCTCCTCCGGCGCCGCCTCCCCCGCCACCGCCTCCCCCGCCACCGCCAGTGGCTGAAGTCATACCGTACCGTCCGTTGCCCCCGGGCGGAGCGGCCTATGTCATGAACATTCCTTCGATGGGCTCTGATGGAAAGCGGATGACGGTCAATCGCGGGCTCACCGAAGACGAAACCGTGTGGCATTTCCGCTCGGGCTGGAACGTCGCCGCGCTCAATTGCACCGCCGCGCAATACGCACCGATCGCCGATGCCTACCGCGCCTACATCACTGACAATTCACGCGCCTTGAAGCGGGTGAACGACCGGATCGACGGCGTCTATCGCCGCCAGATGGGTTCGCGCCGAGCCGGTATCGTCGAGCGCGAGGGCGAGATGACCCAAGTGTACAATTTCTTTGCCCTGCCTCCGGCTCGCAACGGCTTCTGCAGCACCATGCTCGACCTTTCGAACCGGGCCTTGACGGCACCGCCGAGCGATCCGATCGCCTTTGCGCTCGCAAACTTCCCGCTCATAGAAGCGCCGTTCGATACGTTCTTCAGCGACTACGAGCGCTATGAGCGCGACTCCTCCGCCTGGGACGCCCGCTACGGAGCAGAGTACGGCCCTTCGCAGCCCGGATGGGTGGCGGTGCAGCGCGCGCGCGCAAACGGTAATCCTAATGTTCCCACGGTCGGCGTTGGGGATCCCGCATCGACCCTTGCGGCTCCGACCGCTGCAACAGGCTTGGTGGCGGATCCTGCGACGGGAACCGAGGTGCCTGTCGTTCCGGTCCAGGATGGCTTCGTTTCGCAACCGGTGGTCGAACCGATTCCGGAGAATGCTCCCGGGGACGGGACGGTGGCGGTGCCGCCGGGCGATACCGGTCCGCAGGACGAGCCTGACGGCTGACAAGATTCTTGGCAGGCGCGCAGCGACTGTCCTAAGGCATTGGCAGGATCGGGGCCGTAGCTCAGTTGGGAGAGCGCGTCGTTCGCAATGACGAGGTCAGGGGTTCGATTCCCCTCGGCTCCACCATTCTTGCTTTGCGCTCGCCGATTCGGGCCAGCGTTCCTTTGTGCACTGTTCGCTGCGCCGCCCAGCTGCGCGCGGGCAACCAAGACTTTCCTTGCGCTCGCGCGCCAGCCTCATTACCCAAGCCTCACGCCACGGTAACGGGAATGCGGTTCGAATCCGCAGCTGTCCCTGCAACTGTAAGCGGTGAGTTTGGGCCTCACGCCTCCTGATGGGAGGCAGCCACTGAGGGATGTACCCTTGGGAAGGTGAGGCCGGAGCAGTGACCCGTGAGCCAGGAGACCGACCGGAGCGTGTCGCTTGTTGCCTCGCTCAGGGATTGGTGCGGCGCGAAGGAGAACTTTCGTTTCGAGCGACGACTTGGCTGGCTGTGCGGGTTGATCCTGCGCGGTCGTTGGTTGTTCGATCGGAAGGGATACCGATGAATAGATTGGGATTTTTACACGGCGCTGCGTTATCAGCGCTGGTTTTTGGTGCGCCTCTGGCAGCGCAGGACAGCGTACCGGCTGCCGATACTGATGAAGAGGCCGTCGAACTGCGCGCTCATGTTCGGAGCGCTACCTCTCCCATAGTGGTCACCGCAAGTCGCGATGGGAGCCTTGGTGTCGATACCTTCACGGGGTCGCTATCGCTCATAACCCCAGAACAAATCGAAAGACGACAGGTCCGCGACATCGCCGATGTGCTGCGCGATGTCCCTGGCGTCGCCGTGAGCGGTGTGCCTGGCCAAACCCAAATCCGTATCCGCGGGACCGAAGCCAACCATGTGCTGGTGCTGGTCGACGGGATCGAAGTCTCCGACCCCAACAATGGCGAGTTCGATATCGGCACGTTACAGGCCGAAATCGGCAGCAGCCTTGAGGTTCTGCGTGGGCCACAATCGGCCCTCTATGGGAACGATGCCGTTGTCGGCGTTGTTGCCTACAACACTGCCAGTGGCCGCGAATTGGCGGGGTTTTCTGCATTTCTCGAAGGCGGAACCAATTCGACCTTCAACGGATCGGCGCGATATGGCGCAGGCGGGGATGGCTGGGATTTTGCACTCAGCGCCAATCTCGTCAGCACCGACGGCGAACCGAATGCTCGCGAAGGCGCGCGCAATATCGGCCGCGACAGCTACACTGTGTCTGGCAAAGGCTCGGTCGAAATCGCTGACGGGTTCGCACTTCGCGCCGTGGGTCGCTACGTGCAGACCGAAGGCGAATTCAACGATCAGGACTTCGTCTTTGGCAGCCCGACGGCAGGCTTCGTGATCGACAGCCCTGGCAACGAGTTCGACAACGAAGCGCTCTATGCGCTAATCGGCGCACGGTTCGAAGCTTTGGATGGATCGTGGACGCATGACCTGTCCGCGCAAATCGCCGATATCAATCGAAGCACAACCGCGCCGACTGGATTTCCAAGCGATACAGAAAGCGATCGCTTCAAGGCATCGTATGTGACGGCCTACGATTTCGGCAGGAGCGAGCATACGGTCACCTTCGCGGCCGACTACGAGGTTGAAGGTTTCAACAATATCCTGACATTCGACGACCGGCGCGAAATCGAGAATGTCGGTCTCGTCGGCGAGTATCGCTATACCGGCGATCGCTTCGATTTCGCCGCAGCGTTGCGTCACGATATCAATGATCGTTTTCAGGATGCGACGACATTCCGGGTCGGTGCCGGAATCCGCGTGACCGATACCACCCGATTGCGCGCTGCAATCGGAACCGGGGTCAAGAACCCGACCTTCGGGGAACTGTTTGGCTTTTTCGATGGGTTGTTCGTAGGCAACCCCGATTTGCAGCCCGAAGAGTCCACGAGCTGGGAAATCGGGCTGGATCAGGACTTTGCAAATGGCGCGGTGCGGGTGTCGCTGACCTACTTCGATGCGGAGCTTGAAAACGAGATATTCACCGCGTTTCCGCCGCCTGCATTCGTCCAGACGCCGGGGAACCGGAACACAGACAGCACCCAGCACGGCGTCGAATTCGCCGTTTCGGCGCAATTGGGGAGCGGATTTTCGTTCAACGGGGCCTACAGCTTTGTCGATGCCGAGGAAGATGGGGTCGAAGAAGTTCGCCGTCCTGACCACCTTGCGAGTGCGATCCTCAATTGGGCGGCGCCCGATAGCGCATTCTCAGCCAACCTGGCAGTGCGATACAACGGTGAAGCATTCGATTCCGATTTCACCACCGGTGCATTTCCTGCACCGGTCACGACACTCGATGACTATGTGCTCGTCAATCTGAATGCGGGTGTGAAACTGGCCAAAGGGATCGCTGCATTCGGTCGGGTTGAAAACCTGCTCGACGAGCAATACGAGCAGGTCTTTACCTTTGTCGCACCGGGCCGAACGGCGCTGATCGGGATCGAAGCCAGGTTTTGATTTCCGCACCCCATCCAGCGTGCGATATCCCCGCTTTTGCGACCCAAAGTCGGATGTCGCTGGCCAGCTCCACTTCCGCTGCGGTCGGTCGGTCGCCCTTGAGACCCTTCGGGCCGACGGTCTTGGTTATTTCTCGCATTCTGACGAGGAAATGCATAGGTGCGTCCCATGCATTTCCTCGATCAGGCCAAAATCTATCTCAAATCGGGCGCGGGCGGACCGGGGGCGGTCTCGTTTCGGCGTGAGAAGTATATCGAATATGGCGGCCCCGACGGCGGCAATGGCGGCAAGGGAGGGGATATCGTGTTCGAAGCGGTTCCCGGCCTCAATACCTTGATTGACTTTCGTTACGCGCAGCATTTCAAGGCCAAGCGCGGCAACCATGGGCAGGGCAAGGATCGCACGGGCGCGGCTGCGCCCGATCTCGTCATCAAGGTTCCCGTGGGCACTCAGATTCTGTCCGACGACAAGGAGGAAGTGCTCGCCGATTTTACCGAAGTCGGCCAGCGCGCAATCTTTCTCGAAGGCGGGCTCGGCGGGCGCGGCAATGCCTCGTACAAGAGCGCAACGAACCGCGCGCCTCGCCAGCACCAGCCTGGCGAACCCGGCGAGGAACTGTGGGTCTGGCTGCGATTGAAGTTGCTGGCCGATGTCGGATTGCTGGGATTGCCCAACGCCGGCAAATCGACCTTCATCAATGCGGTGTCGAATGCCAAGGCCAAAGTCGGACACTATGCCTTCACCACGCTCGTTCCCAAGCTCGGGGTCGTCCACCACAAGGGTCGTGAATTCGTGCTCGCCGATATTCCGGGCTTGATCGAAGGCGCGGCGGAAGGTGCGGGGATCGGCGACCGGTTCCTCGGTCATATCGAGCGCTGCCGGGTGCTGATCCACCTGATCGACATTGCCGGGGAAGACCCGGTCGAAGCGATGCGGATCGTCGAGGAAGAACTGACAGCCTATGGCGAGGGGCTGGACGACAAACCGCGGCTGGTCGCGCTCAACAAGCTCGATCTTGCCGACGAGGAATTGGTCGCAGGTTTCGCCGAAGAACTGATCGACGCAGGCGCAGAACAGGTATTTGCCGTTTCCGGCGCGACGGGTGAGGGCATCGAACAGCTGCTCGACGCCGTGCTCGGCTACTTGCCCGATCGCACCACCACGGAAACCAACGCCAGCGAAGTCGAAGACGCGGCGGAAGAAGGCGGCGAATGGTCGCCGATCTGAGAGGGCTGATCGACCCCGCGCAATGCAAACGGCTGGTCGTAAAGATCGGCAGTTCGCTGCTGGTGCAGGATGGCGAACCGGCGCGGGGCTGGATCGACGGATTGGCGCACGACCTTCGTGACTTGCGCGAAGCGGGCATCGAGATCGTCCTTGTCAGCTCGGGCGCGATCGCTCTTGGCGCGGCGCGGCTGGGATTGCCAGGCGGAGGGCGAGCGAGCCTCGCCGATGCGCAGGCAGCGGCGTCGGTCGGTCAGGTCGCCTTGGCGCAGCTTTGGGCCTCCGCGCTCGATCGGCATGGCCTTGTCGCCTCGCAAATCCTCGTGACAATTGGTGATCTTGAGGACCGGCGGCGTTATCTCAACGCCTCGGCAACGCTTGAACGTCTGCTCGAAACGGGCGCGGTCCCGGTGGTCAACGAAAATGACAGCGTAGCGACCGAGGAAATTCGTTTCGGCGATAACGACCGCTTGGCGGCGCGCGTGGCGCAGGCAGCGAGTGCGAAAGGCGTATTGCTGCTTTCGGACGTCGCGGGGCTGTATGATCGCGACCCTTCGGAAGAAGGCGCACAGCTGATCGAGAAGGTAGAAGGCGTGACGCCCGAAGTGATCGCCATGGCAAGCGAAGGTTCGAGCTCGGGCCTGGGATCAGGTGGTATGCTGGCCAAGTTGCAGGCGGCGCGCATTGCCGAGCGTGCCGGCGTTGTACTCGGCATCGTCGACGGGCGACACGAAGGACCGATCGCCCGTCTTCGCGGAACCGGCAAGGGCACCATCTTCATGCCCGTGCGTGCCGACAATGCCCGCAAGGCGTGGCTAGGAGGACGGTTGGCTCCTGAAGGCGTGCTGACGGTCGATGCAGGCTGCGTCGAAGCTTTGGACAAAGGGGCCAGCCTGCTGGCAGCGGGTCTGATCGAGGTCGAAGGCAAGTTCCAGCGCGGAGCGCTTGTCAGCCTTCATGGCCCCAGGGGCGAGCGGCTGGGGCAGGGTCTGGTCGAATACAGCGCCGAGGAGTGCCGGGCGATCCTGGGCCTGCGCGAAAATGAACAAGAGGCGAGGCTTGGCTATGCGCCGCGCGCGGCCGTCGTCCATAGGGATCACATGGTGCAGGGATGAAGATCGCGATCACCGGGTCGACCGGCTTTGTCGGCAAGGCCACGCTCGAGGCGGCGTTGGCCAAGGGCGCCTTTGTGCGAGCATTGACCCGGCGCAACCAGCACGACCGCGAAAGGGTCGAGTGGGTGCTCGGAACGCTGGAGAATGAGTGCGCTCTCGACAGTCTCGTCGCTGGCGTCGACGCAGTGATCCACGTCGCCGGATTGACCAACACGCCCGATATCAGCGAATTCGAGCGAGCGAATGTTACCGGCACCGAACGGATGATTGCGGCTGCCGTAGCGGCCGGATTGAAACGCTTCGTCTTCGTCTCCTCGCTGTCCGCGCGCGAGCCGCAATTGTCGGCCTACGGCGCATCCAAGGCACGCGCCGAGGAACTGGTGAAGGCGAGCAATCTGGACTGGACCATGGTCCGTCCGCCGGCGGTCTACGGCCCCCATGACAGGGACATGTTCGAGCTCTTCCGCGCGGCCAAGCTCGGCATCGTCCCCATGCCGCCCAAGGGCAAGACATCGATCATCCATGTCGAGGATCTGGCACGCCTGCTGGTCGCACTGGCGATCCCGACAGACGTCTCGCGCCTCACCTTCGGACAGACCTATGAGCCATGGGACGACAACGCCTATGGTTACGAGCACACAGAGCTGGCCAAGCTGATCGGTGAAGCCGTCGGCAGGCCGCAGATCTTCGCGCCCAACGTGCCCGAGCCCCTGCTTCAGATCGGTGCGCGGATCGATCGCGCACTCCGGGGGCACAAGGCCAAGCTCACCGAAGACCGAGTCGGCTACATGGTCCATCCCGACTGGGTGTGCGACCTGAAGAAGGCTCCGCCACTTTCGCTGTGGCAGGCGCACTGGCCTGCCGAAGCGGGCCTCAAGATGACCGCTGAGTGGTACAAGAAAGAGGGCTGGCTCTAGCCAACCGTCCGGTCCGCTGGACGCCGGCATTCTCCTTCTGGTGCTGTGGCTTCCGCATAGGTACGCTCCCAGCAGCGCTCGAAAGCTTCCAGCACGTCCAGGTTGAGCGGCCATTTGATCTTGGCTTCACTGCCGTCAGCAAGGACCATCCGAGTGTTCGGCGATGGAACTGCCTTCAGGCGCTCAATCGCCCTCAGAAGCGCTTTGCGGTTGCGTTCGAGGAATGCGATCGTCCCGTCCATGTAGAAGTTCCAACCGGACACATCCTGATCCGACGGCTTGTAGGTCAGGCGCAGAAGCGCGACGGCTTCCCTATCTTGTCCGGCATATGCGCGCATCTGTCCTTCATGGGTGTAAAGGATGCTCGCGTGATCGCGTTTTTCATGGCGCCATTCGCGGATCAACTCTGCGGCTTCAACATGGCATCCGCGGTTGAAGAGCAAGCGCCAACCGCCATCCAAATCCTGATCGAAAGCAATACGATCAAGTTCGAGCATGGCTTCGAGATCGTACGAACAATCGTGAGCTTCGGCGACTAGATCGACAGGCTCGGAAACGATCAAGAGAAGCGCGACAAACATCCCGCGAGCGTAACGTCAGGCCCTTGGGTGGCAAGCCGGTTTTCCAAGAAGAGTCCGATTGTTGACATGTGGCCCGCTTATTCGCTCAATGCTGCAAGGGTTCGGGATTCGCGGGAGTTCGCATGTTAGCCATCAATCAGGAAGCGTTCGATCGGCCGGAGACGCTCAAGCTCGCGAGCGGGCAGCAATTGGGGCGCTTGCGGCACTTCGATCATGGTGACGGCTACTCGCCGGACGGCGGAGTGAACGGCGGAATTGTCGCTCCCAAGCGATTCCACATCCCGGCGGGTACCACACTCGTTCGCTTCGGCGGTTCCCCTTGGCGCGACGCGCGCCCGTTCGTTCCCAAGGTGGCTTCGGGTGAGTGGTGGCTCGATTGGCCCAACTACCGGACGGTCGAGCGCTATGCCGACAAGCTCGGGGAATCGGTCGCCTACGCAATTCGCCATTTGTGCGCCGTACCCGACGACTGGAGCGACATGAGTTTCCTGATCCAGGGCGTCACCCGCTCTCCCCTGCTGGCCTATACCGGCGAGGGCCGCGCAGCGGTGACGAAGTCGGCAACGATTGATCCCCGATCGCCAGGTAAGCCGCGGCTTGATCAGCTTTTCATTCCCGGCCTGTCATCGCCCGATTTGCGCAAACGGGCGATCCTGATCCGGGGACAGACGTTCCTCGATCCGGCGATGTCGAAAGCGGGCGCTCTGGCCACGAAGAGGGCCGATGATGCAATGCGCGCGCGGCTTCGAGCAGCGGTGCCGGGACGATAGGGCTAGTCGTTCGTTCCTGTACGGGATCAAGATCTTCTCAGGCATCGGCCAAGCCGCCGTTAGCCCTGCGCGACTGGTGGCGGAACCGGCCTGTTCCACATGACTCGGCGGCCCTATCGTTCATATAAAATCGCACTTATATGAATATTCGCCGCACTTTGCATTCAGTCTGTTCAAACCTGTCGGCCGATATCGCCCGAAAAAAAGCGGGTCGTATCGATGGTTTTGCCAAGGGGATACGAAATGACTGAACTGCTGCCGGTGCGTGTTGAAGAAGACTTCGATCTTCCCGGGGTTTCACCCGAAGAGATCCTGAAATTCCTTCTCGAAAAGATCAAAGACGAGGCGATGGGTTGGGCGGGCACGCAAGTGTTCGACTTGATTTTCGATCACGAAAGTGAGCTTGAGGAAGTCAAGCGGATGCTTGCGGAGATCCTCGCCAATCAGGAACTGATCATCCAGGAATTGCGCAACATCATGCGCGAAATCGAGTGGCAGCATCTCGTCACCCGGGCTTGGGAGGCCGAGAAGTTCATAGAATCAACCTTCGAGCAGCTGCAGCTGACCCTGCGCATCAAGGATCCCGAGCAGCGCGAGCGCAATGCCCGCGAAATCCGCGAAGCGATCCTCGACCAGGCGAACGGGATCCTGATCCGGTTGTTCGAGATCAACGATGCCCTGATGGGAGGGTCGACGGTCGATCCCCAGGAGAAGGGATTGCTGCAGGTATGGGTCGAGAAGTTGAACGCCCGCATGGAGCAGCATCCGCGCAAGCTCTACCTGCACAAGTACTACCAGCTGTGCCAAGCGTATCTCGGCGGCGTCATGCACCTGCAATTCATCGGCCTAACGCTTTATGTCGGAGCGGCCGAGGGCGACGAACTGATCCTCGAAGAGGTCAAGAACACCTTCGAGAAGCTGCAGAACCAGAACAAGCGGATGCAGAAGGTGATCCCGGCTTCGGCGCATCACATCATCAAGAATCCGGGCCACTACTATGTGTTGTTCGCAGCCAATCGCGAGACCAAGGACATTGTCTATGGCAGTCCCTATGGCAGCTCGGCGCCGCTCGATTGCCTCGTCTACCTGCGCGAGCGGCACAAGCACAATGCCGACGAGGAATGGCAATTCCTACCCGAGCCCAAAGGCGATCCGGCGACCAGTTTCGTGATCGGGGAACGATCGCGCGACCTCCCGCGCCACGGCGGCGGCTTCATGAAAAAGGGGACGGGGGGCAACAAGGATTCGGTCTATTGCCACAGCAAGAGAGCGGACGGTGAAAAGTTCGAGATCCTGCCGCGCTATCTCAAGGACAAGAAGAAGCTTGGCGTGGTCCTGCGCTGCAAGAAGAAGTATTATCTCGGGCTCGAGAAGGATTTCCGCGGCCTGTATAACGTGCGGTACGTTTCCAAACCCTATGTCTGGGAAATCGTCCCGGTTTCGTGAGCGCGACGGCGTCGGAAGAACCAGTCGAGATACGACCGGGTGCGGCCTACAGGAACGGTTCCTCACCGGGCTTGTGGATGCCGCATTCGGTCTTGTCCCAGCCTTTCCAGCGGCCCGAACGCGGGTCATCGCCCTCGGCGACCTTGTGGGTGCAAGGCTCGCAGCCGATCGAGGGGAAGCCTTGCGCGACCAGCGGATGGCGTGGGAGGTCGTGTTCCTCAAGATAGGCCACAATGTCGTCCGCCGACCAGTCAATCAACGGGTTGATCTTGAGCCGTCCCTGCGCATCCGATGTGTCGATCTCGAAGCGCGGCAGGCTGGCGCGGGTCGATGACTGGAACGCCTTGCGACCGGTGAAGCTGCCATCGAATTCGGCCAACGCCTTTGCGAGCGGTTTCACCTTGCGGATCTCACAGCATCCGTCGGGATCATAGGACCAGCGCAGACCGGTTTCGTCCTTGGCTGCGAGTTCGGCTTCGTCGGGGGTCAGGTTGACGAGATTCGTAAGGCCAAGGCGCTCGACCACCTCGTCGCGATACTTCAGCGTTTCGTCAAAGTGCTTGCCGGTTTCGAGGAACAGCACCGGGATGTCGGGCGCGACCTGAGCGATCAGGTGCAACAGGACGACGCTTTCGGCGCCAAAACTCGAAACCACTGCGAGATCACCGGCAAGGTTACCTTCGATCACCGCTTCGATCATTTCCTGGGTCGAGCTGCCGCGGAACATGCGGTTGAGACGCACGGCATCGTGGTCGGTAAAGCGCGGCGCAGCGTCGAGGCGGTCGATCTTGCGGACTTCATTCATGACGCAATTCCTGGATGGTGCGGCGCCTGTCGGCGGCGCTTTGATACACATTGTCCCACGTCGCGAAGGCACGCTTGGCATCTTCCTCGTCTAGCGGGGTATCCGGCGCAAAGGCATCGAAGCCGCAACGGCGCATATGGCTGAGCTGGTCGATAAGCACATCGCCGACTGCTCGCAGTTCGCCGGTGTATCCCGCTTCCCGCAGGATGCGTGCTGCGGAATAACCGCGTCCATCGGTGTAGGCAGGGAAGTTCACCTCGATCAGCGCCAGCCGGTCGAGGAACGGGACCAGCACCCGTGCGTCGTCTCCCGGCTCGATCCGCACGGCGGTGGCGTTGGTTTGATCGCAGCAGGCATCGACCGTTACGGTGCCATGATCGGCAACCTCGTCGTCGCGGAAGCGGAACTGCACTTCGTCGGGGCTGCGGCCGAGGGAGTTATCCATAAAGCGCCTCCTTGAACGGATCCATGCCGATCCGGCGATAGGTATCGAGGAAGCGTTCCCCGTCTTCGCGATGCTTCAGATAGACGTCGGTCACGGTTTCGACCGCTTGCACCACCCCATCTTCATCGAAGCCGGGGCCGGTGATCTTGGCGAGGCTCACATCCTCCGCTTCGCTTCCGCCGAGTGAGAGCTGGTAGTTTTCCTTGCCTTTCTTATCGACGCCGAGGATGCCGATATGGCCCGCATGGTGGTGACCGCAGGCATTGATGCAGCCGGAAATCTTGAGCTTCAATTCGCCCAGTTCTTCCGTCCTACGCTTGGCAGCGAAGTTTTCCGAAATGCGCTGCGCGACAGTGATCGAGCGAGCGTTGGCAAGTGCGCAATAGTCGAGACCCGGACAGGCGATGATGTCCTCGACCGTGTCGAGATTGGGCGCACCGAGATCGGCGGCATCGAGCTCGGTCCACAGCGCGTGAAGGTCCGCGATCTTCACGTGCGGCAGGACGATGTTCTGCGTGTGCATCACCCGCAGCTCGTCGAAAGAGTATTGCTTGGCGAGCCGCGCCATGGTGCGGATTTGTTCGCCCGTCGCATCGCCCGGAATGCCTCCCACGGGCTTCAATGAAATCACCGCGCTGACATAGCTGTTATGCTTGTGGCGCACGGTGTTGCGATCGACCCACAGCGCGAAATCGGGGTCCGAGCGGTCAACCATCTTGGGGCCATCCTCGAACGGCGGATCGGCAAAGAACGGCTTGATCCGCTCCAGCTCATCGCGCGGCGGCTCGATGCCCTGACCGAGCAGATGCGCGAATTCCTCTTCGACCTGGCGGGTGTATTCCTCTGCGCCAAGCTCGTGGACGAGGATCTTGATCCGCGCCTTGTACTTATTGTCGCGCCGTCCGTAGCGGTTGTAGACGCGCAGGCACGCCTCGGCATAGGTCACCAGCTGGTCGAGCGGCACGAAATCGCGGATCATCGGCGCGATCATCGGGGTGCGGCCCATGCCGCCGCCGACGAAGAAGCGCGCGCCGATCTCGCCGTTCTGTTCCACAATCTGGATGCCGATATCGTGCAGCCGCATCGCCGCGCGGTCTTTCTCGGCCGCAATCACCGCGATCTTGAACTTGCGCGGCAGGTAGGTGAATTCCGGGTGGAAGCTCGACCACTGGCGCAGCAATTCGGCGTAGGGGCGTGGGTCGACCAGCTCATCATACGTGGCGCCCGCAAAGTGATCGGACGAGATGTTGCGGATGCAGTTCCCGCTGGTCTGGATCGCGTGCATCTCGACCTTGGCGAGATCGGCGAGAATGTCGGCTGCGTCCTCCAGCTTGATCCAGTTGTACTGGATGTTCTGGCGGGTGGTGAAATGGCCGTAGCCGCGATCGTATTTGTCGGCGATGTCGCCCAGCGCTGTCATCTGGCGCGAGTTGAGCGTGCCATAGGGGATCGCCACGCGCAGCATGTAGGCATGGAGCTGGAGATAGAGGCCGTTCATCAGCCGTAGCGGCTTGAACTGGTCTTCGGTAAGCTTGCCTTCAAGGCGGCGCCGCGCCTGGTCGCGGAATTCCTCGACGCGGGCATCAACCATCGCCTGGTCATAGTGGTCGTATTTGTACATCAGATCACCCAGTCCCAGCCGGTCTTGTCGGCAGTTGGTACGGCAAGGTCGCGGCGCACGGTCGGGCCGAGCGCGCGGACGCGGTCCTTGATGTGAGCGGGGCGGACGTGGCCCTGTTCGTCGCGAGCGGCGTCGAGCGCGTAGGGCACATTGACCCGGCGTGCGGCTTCTTCGCGGGCAATAACGATGTCGGCCTCTTCGCCCGCATCGACAGCATCGTCGACGAAGCGCGACCAGCTGTTGCCGTCCCACCAGACCACTTCGCCGGTTTTGAGGTCGTTTCCGGTCAAAATCTTCACTGAGCGGCCTCCACTGCCACTTGCTCAATCTTTAGATCGTTTCGCGCGGCAACATCGCCGATGACGATCAGCGCGGGACTCTTGATTGCGTTGTCGATCACAAGGTCCGGGAGACCTGCGAGCATGCCTCGCACCACGCGCATGTCAGGAAGAGCGG